>NZ_CP043473.1:917094-1222792 GCF_008275125.1 Chromobacterium paludis | reverse complement strand
TCACCAAGGTCACCTTCTATCGCCACTTCCCCAGTAAGAACGACTTGATCCAAGCCTATCTGGAGCAACGCCACAGCCTATGGATGGCTTGGTTTCGGGACGCGCTGTCGCGCCACGCCTCTGCCGGCCCCATCGCACTGGCTTGCGCTCTGCGGGAATGGTTGGCCGCCGACGACTTCCGCGGCTGCGCCTTCATCAACGGGGTGGGCGAAATCCCGGAGCCGTCGGTGGCCGCCGCCGCGCGGCGGCACAAGGCCGAGATGCGGCAAGCCATCGCCGAGCGGCTGCCGGAGGGCGCCGGCCAGGCCGAAATGGCGGACATGCTGTCCCTGGCCGTCGACGGCGCCATCGTGCGCGCGCAGATGGACGGCCAGGCGGACGCCGCGCTGGCGGCGCTGGAGAGCATGATCAGAAAACTGGCGGGGTGACGCGCCGGCGCCGGCCGTGATAGTTTCGAAAACGAAAGAAAACGCCGGAGACACCCGCATGGAACACGCCCTGTACCGCCTGCTGGACGAGCAGCGGATTCCCTACCAACGCTTCGAGCATCCGCCGGTCTACACCTGCGAGGAAGCCGCTCGCTTGATCCCGGACCTGCCTGGCGCGGAAACCAAGAACCTGTTCCTGTGCGACGCCAAAGGCCGCCGCCACTTTCTGGTGGCGGTGCCGGCAGCGGCTGCGGTGGATATCAATGCCCTGGGCGAACAGCTGGGCGCCAAGGGCCTGCGCTTCGCCTCGGCGGAACGGCTGAAAAGCCATCTGGGCCTGGAACCGGGGTCGGTGACGCTGCTGGCGGCGGTCAACGACAGCGCGCGTCTGGTGGAAGTGGTCATCGACGCGGAGCTGGCGGCGCAGCAGGCGCTGCTGTGCCACCCGCTGGTCAATACCGCCACGCTCAGCCTGGCGATGGCCGACCTGGAGCGCCTGCTCCAGCACAGCGGCCATGCCCCGCTCATCCTGGCGGTGCCGCGCAGAATGGCCTGACTTCGCTAGACGGCATGCGCCGCAGGCGGCCTCACTGCAGCGCCAGTTGCTGGCGCAGCAACGCCTCCGCCCATTCGACAAACACCTGTACCCGCCGCGACAGATGGCGGCGGTGCGGATACAGCACCGAAACCGGCATGGCCGGTGGCGGACAGTCAGCCAGCACCTCCACCAGGCGGCCGGCCGCCACATGCGGCGCGGCGTCGTAGCGCGGCAGCTGGATCAGGCCCAGCCCGGCCAGCGCGCAGGCGATATAAGTCTCCACCTGATTGACGCTGACCTTGGCCGGCAGCGCCCAGGCGCGCGGCGCGCCATCCTGCAGGCACTCCCAATCGAATATCTTGCCCGAGGCCGGCGAAGCGTAATTGACCGCCTGATGGCCTGGCAAATCGTCCGGCGTCTGCGGCGCGCCATGGCGCGCCAGATAGTCCGGACTGGCGTAATTGCCTTGCGGCATCATGCCGATGCGGCGCGCCACCAGGCGCGACTCCCCCAGCGCGCCGACGCGGATCACGCAGTCCACGCCCTCCTGTATCAGGTCCACCGGACGATCGGTGACGCCCAGCTCCAGCTCGATGTCCGGATACCGCCGGAAAAAGTCAGGCAGGGCCGGCGCCAGCACCTGCCGCCCTATCGGCCCCGGCACGTCGATGCGCAGCTTGCCGCGGGGATTGGCCCCTCGCTGGCTGAACAGCGTTTCGATTTCCTCGAAATCCGCCAGCAGCTGGCGGCAGCGTTCGTAAAAACCGCTGCCGTCCAGCGTCAGCTGCACGCGGCGCGTCGTCCGGTGCAGCAGGCGCGCGCCCAGCTGCGCTTCCAGCTGCTGCACGGCGCTGGAAACCGTGGCGCGCGGCAGCTGCATTTGCTGCGCCGCCCGAGTAAAGCCCCCGGCGTCCACCACGGTGACGAAGACCTGCATCGCCTGTATCCGATCCATTGCCGCCCCAATTAGTATGAATTTATGGATAGTGTAATCAAATTTGCCTGATTTATCCGAGTTATGGGCCGCAATACACTGCAAAGCGTCAACAGCACGCCGCGCAGCGGCACTTAACGGAGAAGTGAAATGAGCCAATCGCAATTCGCAGGTCAAGTCGCCCTGGTCGTCGGCGCGTCGCGCAATATGGGCCGCGCCTTCGCCGAGGCGCTGGCGGCAGAAGGCGCCGCCGTCGCCATCCACTACAACAGCGCCTCGTCGCGGGCCGGCGCGGAAGACGCCGCGGCCAAGATCCACGCCGCCGGCGGCCAGGCCTTCGCCGTGCAGGCCGACATCACCAAGGTGGCCGAGGTCCGCCGCCTGTTCGACGCGGTGGAAGCGCGCTTTGGCCATCTGGACATCCTGATCAACACCGCCGGCATGATGGTGAAGAAGCCGGTCACGGAAGTGAGCGAGGAGGAATTCGACGCCATCTTCGCGCTGAACACCAAGGCAGCCTTCTTCTGCCTGCAGGAAGCCGGCCGCCGCATCCGCGACAACGGCCGCATCCTCAGCATCGGCACCTCGCTCTTGGCGGCCACCACCGGCTACTACGGCGCTTACGCCGGCAGCAAGGCGCCGCTGGAGGACTTCACCCGCGCCCTGGCCAAGGAAATCGGCCATCGCGGCGTCACCGTCAATGTCGTGGCGCCCGGCCCGATGGACACCGAGTTCTTCTACGCCGTGGAAACGCCGGAAACCGTGGCCTATCTGAAGCGCGCCAGCATCAACGGCGAACTGGGCCAGGTGGCCGACCTGGTGCCGCTGGTCAAGCATCTGGTCTCGCCGGAAAACCGCTGGACCACCGCGCAAACGCTATTCATCAACGGCGGCTTCGTTTCGCGCTGATCGCCTCGCCGGGCCGCCCTGCGCGGCCTTTTTCACGCCGGATGCGATCAGGTAATATCGCATGATCACCATGCGAGGCTAATCGGCAATGTCCCAGATCGACCCTATCCAGCACCTGCGGCACCAGCCGCTGTTCCAGCAGCTGTCAAATGAACAATTGACGCATCTGGGCCGGCACACACGCACCTTGCACGCCGAAAAGGGACAGATGCTGTTTCACCGCGGCGACGACTGCGACGGCATGTATGCCGTGGTCTATGGCAAGGTCAAGCTGGCCATTCTGTCGCCGCAAGGGGTGGAAAAAGTGGTGGAGATCATTCACCCGGGCCAAAGCTTTGCGGAGGCGGTGATGTTCTTGGGCAAACCCTATCCGGTGCAGGCGCAATTGCTGGAGGACAGCCTGTTGCTGCATGTGGCGGCGGACGCGGTGTTCCAGGCGCTGGCCGCAGACCCGGCCTTCGCCCGCAACATGCTGGCCGGCATGTCCATGCGGCTGCACGGCATGGTGAGAGATGTGGAACGCTACTCCGTGGAAAGCGCGCTGCAGCGCGTGATCGGCTACCTGCTGCAGCAACTGGAGGGCGAGGGACCGGCCATGCTGACGCTGGAAGCCAACAAGAACCTGGTGGCCTCCCGCCTGAATCTGACGCCGGAAACGTTTTCCCGCGTATTGCAGCAGCTGAGCAAGGCCGGCCTGCTGGAAGTGCATGGCCGGGAATTGCGCCTGCCCGACCCCGGCGCCCTGGCCGCTTACGGCGTGTCTGCGCCCAACTGAGCGGACGCCTCCGTCCAAGAGCGGCGGCATATTCGATATCGCCTCATCGCCGCCGCGCTGTCCCCGCACCAGCAAGCCGCCAGGACCATCGCCGCCACGCCCGGCGCCGCAGTCGGCGCGCCGCCCAAAACCGCCGCCGCCCCCAGACCCAGCGCGATGCCGTACAAGGCCAGGCAGCGTCGATGCGCGGATTCCGGCAGCAGTTGCAAGGAGGACGGCGCCCTCTTGCCCCGCGGCGCGCGCTTCTGCAAATCCAGCCACAGCAGGAAGGGCACGATCTTGTACCACATGCCCAACACCACGCCGCCACCCAGTCCAAACAAGGCCAGACCGCCGGCCGCTTCGGCCAATCCCGGAGCGGCGCCGCCAACGATGCCCGCGATGGCCATGACCAAGCTCAGCGCCAACGCCGCCATCGCCCATCGCCAGAAGCGGCGGCCTATGTCCTGCGGACGCCGGCTGCGCGCCTGCAAGCGCCAAGTGAGCCAGGCGAAGGCCGCGGCCAAGCCGCCAGCAGGCAAGAGCAGCGGCCAACGCTCCAGCCACAGGCCGCAAGCGGCCATGAGCAGCGCCGCCAGCCAGGCCCAGGCCACCCAGCGCAGCCAGCCTGACGGGTACGGCGGGGTGATCTGGAACATGGGCACCACGGTGACGGCCACCGCCATGATCAATCCCAGCAGCCAGCCGCCCAGCGCGAACAGGACATGCAAGTCCAACAGGCGCCGCCACGGCAGGGGCCAAGCCGCCGCGAGCGTGCCGATCAACGCCAGCCCCAAACCCACCACGATGGCGAGGCTCAGCAGCGCGACAACCATGCCGCGACGGGTGGCGTCGCGCGCCGGGCTGCGAGCCAAGCCCGCCAGGCCGCGCGCGGCGATGCCTAACAAGGCGTAGGCCAGGCAGGCGCCGGCCATGATGAATGCCGGCGCCGAGAAGCCCGCCCAGAACGCCCAGGCCAAGGCGCCGCACCCCAGTTGCAGCGGCCAGAACAGGCCGCGGAACAAGCCCTTGGGCCGCGCATAGCTGACGCCGGCCACCACGGCCATGATTTGCAAGGCGGAACCGCACATCGCATTGCCCAGCACGCCCAGGGCCAGCAGATGCGTCGCCGCGAGCAGGGCGGGATCGAAGCGTTGCAGCGTACCGGCGCCCGCCAGCATCAGCGCCGCGCCCGCCAGCCCCAGCCACGCCGGCGCGACAAGCAAGAAAGGCAAGGGCAGCCACAAAGGGGGCGCCCGGTCATAGGAGGGCATGCCCTGCATCAGGCCCGCTCCAGGCACATCAACACGCCGCCATCGCCGTAAAGCTCGAAGTGGTAGCGCACGCCATTCATCCGGTCCAGCAACGGCAGCAGCGGCGCGGGGAAGTGCGGCAGGATGAATTGCTCCGCCCCGCCCTCTCCCATGGTTTCCGCGCGCTGCAAGATGATTTCCATTGGCTCAGGCGGCGCCAGCTGGCGCAGATCAACCGGCATGCCGCATCTCCCGCGCCAACAGACCTGGCAGGTCTGCTATGTGCTGCTCGCACATCGGGTAAAGGATGTTTTCCTCCTTCATATTGTGTTGCTGCGCCAGGATCAGCAATGTCTCTGCCAGTCCCAAATAGTCGTCGCGCAAGCGCGCCGCCAGCGCTTGCGCCATGTCGTCCAGCAAGCCGCGCATCTGGGCATGTTCGGCGCGCATCACCGCCGTCGGCCCCTGGCGCAGGCCGGTGGCTTGCTCAAATGCGGGGAACAGCGTGTCCTCTTCCAGCGCGAAGTGGCGTTCCAGATCGGCTCGCATCGCCTCGAAGCCAGCGTCCGCAGCCGCCCAGCCCAGATTGCGCACCGCCTGTTCCGCATCGGCAAACAAGGCGTCGCAATCGCGATGCTGCTGGGTCAGTATTTCGCTTGGTCCCATTTCATTCTCCTCGGATTCGGTTCAGCCCGGCTTGCCATCAGCCCGTGGCAGTAAATACGCGGGCAGGAACTGCCTACCCCACAGCAATAGCGTCAACAGCCAGCCCAAGGCCGCCATGCCGTAGCAGGCCGGCCGCCAGGGCAACGGCAACACATCCGCCAAGACCCGCGCCAGCGCCAACCAGTGCGCCGCCAGATACAAACGCCACAGCCCCGCGCCGGCTTGCAGCGGCCTGCCGGAATGCCCCAGCGATACGCGCGAGACAAAAGCGATCAGCATGGTCAGAAAAAAACCTACGGTGACCGCGTGCAGCGGCGCCCAGGCCAAGCCGCCCATGAGGCCTTGCCAGGCATACAGCGCAAAACCCACGGCCAGCCAAGCGAAGGCCAGGTGCAGCATGGCCAGCAGGCGGACGCTCAAAGAGGCGCGCAAACCCCAGCGCCAGCTGGTATAGCTGAACAGGCAGGCCAGCGCGGCATCCCAGGGCCAGCTGGGCAGCATGGCCATGCTCAGCGCGCCATGGCCCAGCGAACCGCCCAGCATGGCGGCCAGCAGCCACCAGGGCCGCCACGGCGCATAGGGCGCCAAGGCATTGGCCGAGAAAAACGGCAGCATGCGATGGCAGACCGTCAGGAACACCGGCAGCAGGAAGCCCCACAAGGCCAGGTCACGCATCCACAGCCAGCCGCGCGCGTCGCCACTGAACAGCCAGTAGGCCGCCGCAGCCAGAGCCAGCGCGCCGCAAGCAAAGGCAGACAATACCGCCCAGGCATGGCGGCGATCCGGCGCCTGGCTTTTCAGCAACAAGCGGGCGAACCCGCCTGCCAATCCAGCGAATCCCAGGCAATACAGCAGGTGGCCCGTCAAGAGATAGACGCCGCCCAAGACCGCACCCGCCATCCACAGCAGCAAACCGGAAGCCAACAGCGCGGGCACCGTCAGATAAGCCACGCGTCCCGGCGGCGCCACGCTCAGCCAACGCGGCCCGGCAGTGAACAAAAAGCCAGTCATGAACAAGGGAAAGAAACCGAACAACATCAGAAAACCATGCGCTTGCATGGCCGGCACCGCCAGCGGCAGCGACTGGCCAGACCACCGCGCAAGCAGTTCGGCGCTCCAGCCCGCCAGCAGTAGCACGGCCAGCAGCATGCCGGGCAAGAAGGCCACGCGGTGCGGCGCGGCCAGGAAAGCATGGGAAGACAAACGTGAATCGAACATGAGCGGCTCCTGCTAAAACTCCGCCCCAGTATCCCGCGCCGCCGCCGCAAACGAGAATGATTTGAATCAAGCATTCCCAGCACGCAACGCGCGGCCCAGCTTGCCAGCGGCTGCAATGTTCTGCATGATGCCCTATTCGACTTTGCACACCCGAATACCAGCATGTCCGATATTCTCGACACCATCATCGCCACCAAACGCCAGGAAATCGCTGCGGCGCTGCCCCTGCGCCCGCTGGCCGCGGTGCGCGCCGAGGCGGAAGCCCGTAGCGACCGCCGCGACTTCGTGGCCGCCATTCGCGCCAAACACGCGCTGGGCAAGGCCGCCGTCATCGCCGAAATCAAGAAGGCCAGCCCGAGCAAGGGTGTGATCCGCGCGGACTTCCAGCCCGCCGCCATTGCCGAAAGCTATGCCGCCCACGGCGCCGCCTGCCTGTCGGTGCTGACCGACCGCCAATATTTCCAGGGCGACGCCGCCTATCTGGAGGCCGCCCGCGCCGCCTGCCATCTGCCGGTGCTGCGCAAAGACTTCATGGTCGACGAGTACCAGGTGTACGAAGCGCGCGCCATGGGCGCGGACTGCATCCTGCTGATCGCCGCCGCGCTGGAGCTGCCGAAGATGCAGGCGCTGGAGGCCCTTGCCCAGGAGTTGGGCATGGCCGTGCTGGTGGAAGTGCATAACGAGGCGGAGCTGCACGCCGCCCTGCAGCTGAAAACCGAACTGGTGGGCGTCAACAATCGCAATCTGCGCAGTTTCGAAGTCAGCCTGGCCACCACGCTGAAGCTGTTGCCGCGCATCGGCGACGGCCGCATCGCCGTGACCGAAAGCGGCATCGCCGCCGTGGACGATGTGCGCCTGATGCAAACCAGCGGCGTGCACACCTTCCTGGTGGGCGAGGCCTTCATGCGCGAGGCGGAGCCGGGAGAGGCCTTGCGCAGGCTGTTCTTCGAACAGCAATAAGCCCGGCCGAAACCAAAACAGGCGCCCCTGCGGCGCCTGTTTCTTTTTGCGTGCGGTTCAGTGACTGGGCAGGAATGCCGCCAGCCGCAAGGCCTCCTGCGGCGTGAAGCGTTGCGCCTGCAGCTGCGACAGCGCCTGTTGCTGTTGCTGCGCCGTCAGCTGGCCATTGGCCAGAATGGCGGCGCGTTCGCGCTGGTAGTCCTCCACCCGCCGCCGCCACGCGGCCTGCTCCTTGTCCAACTCGGACAGCCGGTCCGCCGCCGCCTGGCCCACCATGGACGCGCGCAGCTGGTACAACTCCTGCTCGCCGCCGCCGCGCTGGCGCAGCGCCTGTTCCGCCTGGGCCAGCGCCAGATGCTCCACCGGCTCCTCGCGCGCGGCGCGCAGCTCGGCAGGCAGCTGCCGCTCCAGCTCCGCGATCCGCTGCTGTTTCTGCGCCGCGCTCAGCGCCGGATCGGCCAGGATGGCCAGCCGCTGGATGGTAAACGCATCATAGCGGTCCTCTTCGCCGAACAGGCCTGCCACTTCCGCCGCGCTGAAGTACTGCAAGCGAACCGCCCGCGCCCGCGCCAGCCGGGTCGACAGATCCGTGCTGGCCGCCGCCGCCATCCCGGTCAAGGATTGACGATAGGCCACATAGCGGTCAAACAGACTCATCGCCTGCGCCAGCGCCCTGGACTGCAGGCGGCCTTGCAGATCGCGCCGCACATCGGCGCGGATCTGGGGCAAGGTGCGCTCGCCCAGCGTGGCCAGGTAATAATCGAACAGCCGCCGCAGCTCCTGATCCACCTTCAGATCGCCCTGCAGGCTGGTCTTGACCTCGCCGTCCGGCTGCGTGCCGCGCAGGGACGCGGCCGGCGCGCCCCCCGTCGCGGCAGCCCCGCCAGTCTGCGCGCCCGCAGGCCAAAACAGCCAGGCCAGCGCGGCGCAGCCCGCCAGCAGCCCCATCCACCCGCCGCGCCTCCGCATGTCACAGCCCCGCGTTCTTCAGGCGGTTGGCCTGCTGGCGGTACAGCGTGACCGGGCTCACCTCGAACCAGCTGACCAAGCCGAAGCTCTGGTTGATCTCGTTGACGTGGTTCATCTGGTAGTTGTCGCGTATCACCTGACCCAAGTGGGCGGAGCATGCGCCAACCAGGCCGTCAGACGGCTTGGAGCCGAAGGCCAGGCCCAACACGCCCATGGGGATGGTCAGCGGGTCCAGCACATTGGTGGTCGTGGCGGAACCGGTCCACGAGTAATACCGCACGCCATTGACCTGATAGTCGCCTTCGCCGCAAGCGGAAGCCGGCACGCCGGCCGGGAATTTGGCGTTGAAAGCGAGCGAGCCGGCGGTGGTCAGCGAGTCCAGCGCGGCAATGGGCTGCTGCGGCAGATCGCTGGTGCCGGAGAAGAAGGCGATCACCTTGGCCAACGCGCCGGCCACGGCCGCCGCCACGGTTTCACTGACCGTTCCGGGAGGCGCGACGCCGCGCACGATGTCGGCGACGGTGGAACCCTTGTTGACGCCGCCCACCGTGGTGACGGAAGCCACCAGGTCAGGCCGCACGCCGGCCACGTAGCGCGCGGTGGGCGCGCCTTGGCTGTGGCCGATCAGGTTGACCTTCTGCGCGCCGGTGATGGCCAGGATCTGCCGCACCTGCTGCAAAAGCTGCTCGCCGCGCGCTTCATTGCTGTCCGTCGCGGATACTTCCGCCACGAAAACCTGCGCGCCGTCGGCTTTCAGCGCTGCCGGCACCTGGTAGAAATAGTCCACGCCCAGCAGCTGGCCGAAGCCAAACAGCCCGTGCACCAGCACGATGGGATAGCGCGTCTGGGTATAGCCGGTGGAGGCCCAAGCCGATGCCAAAGGCAGCAACAGCAAGGCGAGAACGCATGCACTGCGTGACAACAGACCTTTCATCATCTCTCCCGATTGTTATGAAAAGGCCGCCGGATGGCGGCCCTTAATCGGGATAGGACATGACAAGCGCAAATGCCAGGAAAAAATCAAACGTTTGTACTACGAGAGGCGCAAACCGCACTAAAGTACAGTCCCGCAACCGGGCAGGCCACGGGACCGCTGGCAGACGCGCGATCAGTAATCCACGCCCAGATAGATGTAACCAGTCAACTGCCCGCCGCGCGCAGTGCCGACGCCGACGAAGAACGGTCCCAATATGGTGTCGGCGCCCAGGAACAAGGAGCCGGCCGGAATCCAATTGTTCTCGCGGCTGCGCTGCAAATCGACATTATCCTGGCTCCACATATGGCCCGCCTCCAGCGATACGCCGGCATAGACGCCGGAGCCTAGCACCGGCGGCAGCGACGCGGCGCGCCAGTACACCATCAGCCGGGCCAAGGCGACGCGGTCAGCCAGCAGCTCCCCGTTCTGGTAGCCGGTCAGGTTCAGGAAGCCGCCCAGCTGCTGCGGCACCGACGCCTCGGAGCGCACGTCGACATTGCCGCGGGCCTTGGCCGTGAAGCGTGCGGTGAAGTCGCCATAGGTGTGCGCCAACTCGCCGGTGAAGTCATAGAGCTTCTGGTTCACCTCGCTGCCCAGACTGGGCAAGCCGGCGCCCAGCTGGCCGCTGAAGTAATACCCGGCGCGCGGCCAGCGCGGATTGTCGAACTGATCCACCACCAGCCGGGTCTGCACGCCCACATCGCGGAAGCGTATGCTGCCGCTGATCAGGCCGGGATCGCCCTGCTCCAGCGTGTAGTCGTTATCCTGCCGATACAGGCCAAGACGCCATTCGCCGTATTTGCCCAGCGCCACGCCCAGGTTTGCCTGGCCGCTCAGCACATTGTTCTTCAGCGTGCCCAGCACGGTATGGTCGTTATTGAAGATGCGGAAGGGCTTCTGCTCGAAGCCGAGCGAACCCGAGGCAAAGACCGGGCTGCCGCGCCACAAGGGTTGGTACAGTTCGGTGTGGTATGACTTCTCATACCCAAGCGCCACGTCATTGCGCCAGGACGCGCCGGCCTCGTTCAACGCCGACCACTCATGCGCGGCGCGCAGGGTGAAATTGCTGTCTCCTGGCGTGTCGCTGTTCAAGCTCAGGCCAAAATGCAGGGTATTCTGGCCTATGCTGCGCTCCACCGGCATCACCGTCATCACATTGCGGCCGGAGACGTTGTCGACGCGATAGGCCAGCTTGTCATACTCGCCGCCGGCAAAGATCTCGTCCAGCCGCCGGCGCGCCTCGCCCACCGGCACCGCCGCGCCAGAAAAGGTCATGGACTGCTGCAAAGACGATATCTTGGTGAAGCTGCCGTCCTTGCCTTCCACCTTCACCTCGTCCAGCACCGGGAAACGCGGGCGCTTGAGGTGCCGCTCCCAGGCCGCGTATTGCTGCTCGGAAACGGAAAAGACGGACAAGGCCTTGTCCATCTTGCGCGCCGCCTCCTCGCCGCGCCGAACGATGGCCGCGTGGTCGGAGAAGGCGCTGGCGCTGTAACCGGTCAGATCCGGCCGGATCACCACGTCGCCCTTGTCCAGCCGCTTCAATTGCTCCTTGACGTTGCGCATCACCGTCAGGTTGGTGCTCTGCGCCACCACATCGAACCAGGACTGGATTTCATTGGCCTTCAGCAAGGGGGAGCTGACATCGACCACGATGACGTGCTTGGCGCAGCGGCCCTTCACATCCTGCACCGGCACGTTGCGCGCGATGGCGCCGTCCACCAGCAGGCGGCCGTCATCTTCCACCAGGTCGAACACGCCCGGCACCGCCATGCTGGCGCGCAGGGCCCGCGCCAGCGAGCCCCTGTCGAATACCACCGCGTCGCCGGTCAGCAGATCCGCCGCCACGGCGCGGAATGGGATGGGCAGATGGTCGAAACTGTCGATGTCCCGGTCGCGCGTCAGCTTGTGGATATACATCTCGATGCCCTGCGAGTTGATGGCGCCGCGCGGCACCCGCAACTCGCCGCCCTTCAGGCCGAAGCTGGCATCCAGGTAATTCTTGTAATCATTGCGCTTGCGGTCATACGGAATGCTGGCCCGCGCCGGCTTGCCGGCCAGCATCTGGTCCCAGTCAGCGGCATTGAATTCCCGCTCCATCTCGTCCAAAGGCAATCCATTGGCATAAATACCACCAATCAACGCCCCTGCGCTGGTGCCGGCAATGCAGGCGACCGGGATGCGCAGACGCTCCAGCTCCTTCAGCACACCCAGGTGGGCAAAGCCGCGCGCGCCGCCGCCGCCCAGCACGACCCCAACCCCCTCAGGGACTTGCGTCTCCTCCGACGCTAAGGCCGGTCGAGCGGACATCAGGGCAAGTCCGCCCGTGAGCAGCAGCGCCGGCAAAATTTGGTAAACCTTTTTACAAGCCATAGTTGTGATTTTTGAGATTATGGTTTCACCATCATCAAGGGGTGACGTAAGATAGAGTCACATATAAGCGGGTATAACACTTCATTACAAAGCTTGGCTCAATGTTTGATTTCAAATCCCTCGTCACATCGCTTCTGAGCAAGAACACGCCGGCATCCAGCGTGGCGCAGTCGGCAACCCTGCTGGTACGCGACTTGCCGCAGGCAGAATACTTTACTGCCCTGGTGGAAATCATCAAGGCCATTTCCAAAATAAACGCCGACACCGAAATGTCGTTGAAAGAGCGCGTCAAAACGCTGCTCTACGTGGACGACAAAGCCGCCAGCATTCATCAGCAGCTTTGCAGCGACTATCTCCACTCGCGGGCGGGCAGCAAAGGATTTTTGCCCACCATTCTGGCCTACTGGCACGAACTGTCCACCGGCTACCAGATGTGTCTGCGCCTGCAGAAAACCAGTCCCAGCCCGGCGCTGGAGATGGAGCTGCAACTGATCGCCACGCGCGGCCTTCACCACCAGATGCGGCTGCTGGCCTGGAACGCCCTGCGCTACCTGAAGCCGGAAGGCAATGCCTGGCAGCAAGGCTTCCGCTTTTACACCTACGCCGAAGAATCCGGTTTCGCCCGCACGCCGATGGCGCTCTATGCCCACTCGCATCAGGAGTTCAGCTGCGAGCAACTGCTGCTGCAGGCAGGCATGCTGCATCTGGCGCAGACCGAAAACATGCTGCACAAGGAAATCATCGCCGTAGACCAGCTATTGATGCTGATCTGTCAGAGCATTCCGCTGGAAAAGCAGCCGCCGCAGGAAGGACCGGTTTTCGTCTACAACCTGTCCCTGGCCGAACCGCCGCAGCCCATGCTGCGCGGCATGGCCGGCAAATGGCACCGTTACTGGTCCGCTTATGAAATCACCACGCGCCTGGCCGACTTGATGTTCGACCTCGATACCCGCATCCCCTCGCAACTGGCCGCCCTGGACTTTCAGCTGGAGCGCGAGGAGTGGGCCGATCTATGCGAGAAGCTGGCTATACGCTGGTCCAACGACGGCGGCAAGTCTCTGCGTAAATCCGAACGCTCGCTGCACTCGTCCAGCGCCAATGTGTCCATCGGTTTCGAACGCGTCGCCTTCCAGATCAAGGTGCAGGATGTCAGCCCACTGGACAACGACCGCGCGGACGAGTGGCGCATCAACGACATCAGCAGCACCGGCATGGGCCTGACTTTCATCGGCAAGGCCGTGGACCAGCTGGCCATAGGCCGGCTCACTCTGGTGCGCACCGAAAGCCATCCGCCGCTGCTGGGCGTCATCCGCCGCATCCTGCGCCAGAACAACGGCACCAAGGTAGGCATAGAAATCCTGGGCCAGACGCCGGTGGGCGTATCCCTGCTCGATCCGCAACAGCCGGAAAACACGCCGCACGGCGCCATCTACATCACCCAGCCCAACTCCCGTCAGGGGCAGCGCTGGTTCTTGATGTCCAAGGAGCTGGCCAGCCCGGAAAAAGAGCTGGTTCTCACCGCGCAGGGCAAATCTTACCAGATCAAACTAAAGGATCCGCGGCGCGAATTCGAGGACTGCAACCATATCAACTTCGATACGCTGGCAAAGATAGATTAAATCCCAACCTACGCAAACAGCCGAACGCACTTTCGCATTCGGCTGTTTTCTTTCCTCACGCAAACCTGTAAAACCCGCACCAAACGGCCATCATCGCACCCAAAGCCAGCGTCACACCACCGTCCGAGCCAAGTCTATCAACCGATGAAAAAAGGACGGACGTTGATAGCAATCGTCCCCCACATCCACCACTCGCGCTTCAAGGCCATTCTCGGCCCTCAACGCCCAGCACTCGACGCCTCCCTCCAAGACCTGCAAACAGGATACCGTCACCCAGGGGTGGCCTTGCCCGACACGCACGAGAAAACTGACTTCCCCATTCTCATCTCGCACGATGTCTGAAACCTCAACATCGGGAAACTCGTCAAACCTTGAGGGAACATCCTTACGCAACAGCAAACGATAACGGGCAAACTGTTCGGGAAACGCTTCCAGACGATTCGATTGCATAGTAACTCCTACAGGGGGCATTTATGCCTCATGCGGTAAGACAAAAAACGCCACAGCCCAAGCGGTAGCGTTTCCAATCTAGCGCAAGCACCAAGCCTATGCTTAATGCACGCCGATGATGCCGGTGTTGCGCATGCCGAACACCAGGGTGGCGGTCGAATGGCGCCAGTAGCGCCCGCCGGGGGGGGGGGGGGGGGGCGATAGCCACCATGCTGGTTCAGCTTGCTGGTAAGGCCTGCCATCCGGCAAGCCTTTTGCTTTCAGGCCGACTCGAACAAATTCACGTAAGGGAAACGGACTCCCTTGCCATGCTTGTTGTAGCCCGCGTACTGAATGGGATCGACGACATGGCCGAAATCGGCACCGTCCACGCCGGCCCGCGCGGCGTACTCGCGCATCTGGCTCTCGACTATCGGCATGTCCCGCGTCATCCGCCGCACCGATTGGGCATATCGCGCCTTGACGTCCGGATCCGTCGCCGTATCGGCGATTTGCTGAAAAGCCGCCAAGTGGCTCTTGAAAAAGTAGATGACACTCAGGCGCTCGTTGTACGCCACCGCCCAGCCCATGGAATCCATCGCCGGCTCCATACCAGCCTCAGACCATTATGCTATCGGCAATATTTTTCCAATCTTTAATCCAAAAGAAATCGCCCCGCCGAGAAACCCGACGGGGCGATGATCCAATCAAACCGGACTGGCTTACAGCACTTCGATGATGCCGGCGGCGCCCATGCCGGTGCCGATGCACATCGTCACCATGCCGTGGCCCTTCATGCCCGCGTCGCGCATGCCGTGCACCAGGGTGGCGGTGCGGATGGCGCCGGTGGCGCCCAGCGGGTGGCCCAGGGCGATGGCGCCGCCATGCGGGTTCACCTTGCTGGTATCCAGGTCCAGGTCGCGGATCACGGCCAGCGCCTGGGCGGCGAAGGCTTCGTTCAGCTCGATCCACTTCAGATCATCCTGCTGCAGGCCGGCCTGAGCCAGCGCGGCCGGAATGGCCTCCTTGGGACCGATGCCCATGATTTCCGGCGGCACGCCCTTGACCGAGAAGGTCACGTAGCGGGCCAGCGGCACCAGGTTGAATTCCTTCAGCACGCGCTCGGACACCAGGATCACCGCGCCGGCGCCGTCGGACATCTGCGAAGAGTTGCCGGCGGTGACGGAGCCCTTGGCGTCGAACACGGTCTTCAGCTTGGCCAGGCCTTCCAGCGTGGTTTCGCGGCGCGGACCCTCGTCGGTGTCCAGCACGCGCTTCTTCACCACCACTTCGCCGGTTTCCAGATTCGGCGTGCGGTAGGTCGCTTCAAGCGGGGTGATTTCGTTCTTGAACTTGCCGCCGTCGATGGCCGCCAGCGCGCGGCGATGCGATTCTACCGCGAACGCGTCCTGGTCTTCGCGCGACACGCCCCATTGCTGCGCCACTTTTTCAGCGGTCAGGCCCATGCCGTAGGCGATGCCGTAGTTCTCGTCCTTGGCGAAAATTTCCGGGTTCAACGACACCTTGTTGCCCATCATCGGCACCATGGACATCGATTCCGAACCCGCCGCGATCACCACGTCGGCTTCGCCCAGACGGATGCGGTCGGCCGCCATCTGCACGGCGTTGATGCCGGACGAGCAGTAGCGGTTGATGGTGATGCCGCCCACGGTGTTGGGCAGACCGGCCAGCAGCACGCCGATGCGCGCCATGTTCAGGCCCTGCTCCGCTTCCGGGAAGGCGCAACCCACCACGCAGTCGGAAATCAGTTTCGGGTCCAGATTCGGCACCTGGGCCAATGCGCCGGTGATCACATGCGCCAGCATGTCGTCCGGGCGCACATGGCGCATCATGCCGCGCGGCGCCTTGCCCACCGGGGTGCGGGTGGCGGCGACGATGTAAGCTTCTTGTACTTGTTTGCTCATTTTCGATTCTCCTGTCGGCCGGCTGATCCAAGCTGTAGAAATCAACCGGCCTATCATCTGGCTATTGGCCGTGCTTGCGGGAGGATTCGCAGCGAGCGGGCCGAGGTCAAGGCGAGAAGCGCAGCCGTACAAGTGGTACGGCGAGCATCACAGCCTTGAGATCGGCGCGCGCAGCAGAATCATCCCCAAGCACTTAGTTGCGCAGCGGCTTGCCGGTGGTCAGCATATTGGCGATGCGATCCTGGGTCTTGGAGTTCTTCAGCAAGGTCATGAAGGCCTTGCGCTCCAGATCCAGAATCCATTGCTCGTTGACCAGGGTGCCGGCTTCCACGTCGCCGCCGGTCATCACGTCGGCGATCTGCGAGGCGATGAAGAAGTCGTGTTGGCTGATGAAGTTGCCTTCCAGCATGTTCACCAGCTGGCCCTTGATCGACGCGGCGCCGGAACGGCCGGCAACCGGGAAGCCCTTCACCTTCAGCGGCGGACGATAGCCGGATTCAGCCAGCGCCAGCGCTTGGCGCTTGGCGACATAGAGCAGTTCGTAAGCGTTGAACACCACGGAATCGCCCTTGCGGAAGAAGCCCAGCTCTTGCGCTTCCACGCCGCTGGTGGCGACCTTGGCGGTGGCGATGTTCATGAAGTAGTCCTTCAGCGCGGCCAGCACATCGCCCTTGGCTTCCTGAGCGGCACGCAGCGCGAACTCCTTGCAGCCGCCGCCGCCCGGCAGCAGGCCGACGCCCACTTCCACCAGGCCGACGTAGGATTCCAGCGCGGCCACGGTCTTGTCGCAGTGCATGGCGAACTCGCAGCCGCCGCCGAACACATAGCCCTGGGTCGCGGCGATGGTCGGGATTTGGCTGTAGCGCAGGCGCAGGGCGGTGGATTGGAAGCGGCCGATCATGGAGTCGATGGCATCCCAGTCGCCCATCATGAAGGCCGGCATCATGGACTGCAGATCGGCGCCCACCGAGAACGGCTCTTCGGTCTGCCAGATCACCAGGCCCTTGAAGCGGTCTTCGGCGATGTCCAGCGCGGTGTTCAGGCCATCCAGCACGGCCGGGCCGATGGCGTGGGCCTTGGACTTGAACGACACCACCAGCACCTCGTCGCCGGTGGTGAAGGCGCGCACGCCTTCGTTCTCGAACACGGTTTCACCCAGTTGCTCGGACTTCTCGCCCAGCACCTTGGCCGGGGCCAGCTGGCGTTGGTAAACGTCCAGCGTGGAGCGGCCCACCAGCTTCTTGTCGGCGGCGTTGTAGGAACCATCGGCGAAATGCACGCCGGCGCGGTCGCCTTCCAGCACCCAGCTCGGCAGCTCGGCCTTGGCCAGGCTCTTGCCGGCGGCGATATCTTCCTGCAGCCACTTGGCCACTTGCTGCCAGCCGGCGGCTTGCCAGGTTTCGAACGGGCCGGCGGACCAGCCGAAGCCCCAGCGAATGGCGAAGTCCACGTCGCGCGCGCAGTTGGCGATGTCGCCCAGGTGGAAGGAGATGTAGTGGAACACGTCGCGGAAGCAGGCCCACAGGAATTGCGCCTGCGGATGCTGGCTCTCGCGCAGCTTCTGGAATTTTTCGGCCGGATTGGCGATCTTCAGGATGTCCTTGACCGCGTCGTCGCCCTTCTCGCCGGAACCCACGTATTCGCCCTTGGCCGGGTCCAGCACCAGCATGCGTTTGCCGTCTTTCTTGTAGATGCCGGCCTTGGTCTTGGAACCCAGCGCGCCGGCCGAGATCAGGCCCTGCATCCAGTCAGGCGTCACGAACAGGCTGTGCCACGGGTCTTGCGGCAGGGTGTCCTGCATGGTCTTCACCACGTGGGCGAAGGTGTCCAGGCCCACCACGTCGGCGGTGCGGAAGGTGGCGGACTTCGGGCGGCCCAGGCGCGGGCCGGTCAGGTCGTCCACCACGTCGAAGCGGATGCCGAACTTGGCGGCGTTGGCGATGGTGGCCAGCATGGAGAACACGCCGATGCGGTTGGCCACGAAGTTCGGGGTGTCCTTGGCGCGGACCACGCCCTTGCCCAGGGTGGACACCAGGAAGCGCTCCAGGTTGTCCAGGATGTGGGCGTCGGAAGTCACGCAGGGAATGATTTCAACCAGGTGCATGTAGCGCGGCGGGTTGAAGAAGTGCACGCCGCAGAAGCGCGGGCGAACCGCGTCCGGGCAGCCTTCGGCCAGCTTGTTGATGGACAAGCCGGAAGTATTGGTGGCGAAGATGGTGTGCTCGCCCAGATGCGGCGCCACCTTGTGGTACAGGTCCACCTTCCAGTCCATGCGCTCGGCGATGGCCTCGATCACCAGGTCGCAATCTTTCAGCAGATGCAGGTGGTCGTCGTAGTTGGCGGGCTGGATGTGGGCAACCACGTCGCCGCCGGCCAGCGGCGAAGGCTTCAGCTTCTTCAGGCCGTCGATGGCCTTCAGCGCGATGCCGTTCTTGTCGCCTTCCTTGGCCGGCAGGTCAAACAGAATGGTCGGCACTTTGGCGTTTACCAGATGCGCGGCGATTTGCGCGCCCATCACGCCAGCGCCGAGCACGGCAACCTTGCGTACGTTGAATTTGGTTTGAGACATGGTTTCCTCGATTTGTTGAAACACACATGAGACAGGCCCCTCTCAACCTGTCCTGCTTGCTTCCAAGGACGGGCGTTGAATCGTCCTTGCCCAGTTTCGCGCCGGCTGGGGCGGGCGCGGCGCCGGGGTACTGCCTGATAGTCTGGCCGGCGATTGTGTCTATTGTTCCCGCCGGCCACTCGAATCCCGGCGCCGTTTGCAACTGAGGCGCAGGGTCCGATCATGATAGCGCGCAGATAAAATATCAAACACTCGCTTTTATGTGAGATTAGTCTAACCCATTTTGGGCAAAATCAAAGCAGGTTTTGTAAAAAATCTGCGCGCAGCGCTGCCGAGTGCGCAACAACACGGTTCTGCGTGCCCAAACGACAACAGGGCAAGCGCCCGCGCCTGCCCTGTTGCTTGGTTGCTTAGCGCAATACGCGCTTAGAAACGGTAGTTGTACTGCACGCCGATCAACTGCAGATAGGTCTTGTAGCTACCCTTGACGGTGCCGCCGTTGCCGGTGCACAGCGAGCCGTCGGCCTTCACGCCGGTCGGATTGCAAGAGTCGGTGTAGTTGACCGTGGCGTTCTTGAAGTCGATGAAGCTGTAGGCCAGATCAATCGAGCTTTGCTTGTTGATCTTGTAGTTGGCGCCCAGCGACAGCCACAGACGATCGCTGTCCGGCAGGGCCGGATGGCGGTCTTGATCGTTCTGCAGCGGGGACTGCTCCCAGGCCAGACCGCCGCGCAGCATCCAGGAATCGTTCAGCTGATAGTTGGAGCCGAGCGAAAGACGCCAGGTGTCCTTCCAGTTTTGATGGATCACCAGATCGCCCTGCGGCACGCCGCCCACGGTGGACTGCTTGATATCGATCTGCTTCAGACGCGAATTGCGCACCCAGGTCACATCCCCCATCAAGGCAACCTGCGGATTCAGCTGATGGAAGAAATTGGCGGAAATGGTTTCCGGAGTGGAAATATCCACCGAGGCCGACGCGTCCGGATGCTTGGACTTGGCGGCAACGGAGGCCGGCAAAGTGCCGACGCCCGGCAGGGTCACGGTGCCGGTGACGCGATCAAAGGTCCAGGTGGAAGTGCCACGCAGGGACTGCTTGACCGAGGAGCGGTAAGCCAGGCCGAAGCGGGTATTGTCATTCAACTGGAACATATAACCCACGTTCCAGCCAAAGCCCCAATCATCGCCTTCGATGCGGCCCAAGCCATCGCCGCCTATGCCCTGCGAGCGCATGATCTGCGAAATCATCTTCGGGTCCGTCACCAAGCCCAGACCCGGAACATTGATGCCGCCGAGCTTGGCGGCGGTCAGCGCCAGGCCGCTGGTGGCGTCAGCCATCTGATCCAGCGTCGCCTTCATGTACTGCGCCGACACGCCGAAGCCGAAGGAGTTGCGCTCGTCCAGCTTGAACGAAATAGACGGGTTGATGTTCAGCGACTGCAGATTGACGCCCTTCAGCGCGTAGCGGCCGGCCCAGTCATAGCCATAGTCGAGCTTGGCGCCATACGGCACGAACATGCCGATGCCGGCGGTGATCTTGTCGTTGATCTTGTGCGACAGATAGAAAGTCGGCGCGGCGACGGCCTTGGGCGCGAAAGTGCCGCCGTTGCCGGAGCCGGTGGACTGGCCCAACACATTGGTGGAGCCATTGTCGGTGTACTTGGAGTCCGGCACCACCAGCGTGGCGCCCAGGACCATTTGCGTGCCATCCAGGCGGCTCAGGCCGGCCGGATTGGTAAAGATGGTGGAAGGATCGTTGGCTTCCGCGCCGTTGGCGTGGGCGGTGCCCTGGCCGGACACGCTCTGCGAACCAAACTGATAACCCGAGGCAGCAGCCTGTGTGGACGCCAGGCCGAACGCGGTGCCCATGATCATCACGGACAGGCTAAGATGCTTGAGCTTCATGCTTCCCTCTCTTATTGCTTGAGTAGATATTTTTTCATCATTCATGACCCATTCATGCGATGAGTCATGAGCGATGCTACCAGAGAATTAGAGCAATCCAACCAAACGATCGAGCTTTTGTTCCAAACGTTCGTTTAATGCAACATTTCCACAACAATTGATGAAGCCGGCAACAATCCGGCCTCAGACGGCCTCCAGCAGCCTGGATTTGCCGTCGCCATCGATGGCGACATAGGTGGCGATGACGTCGGTGATTTTGGCGTGCGAGCCATCCATGCGCTCCGCTTCCACCGAGATTTTCAGGGTGATGGACTTCTGGCCGATTCTCAGCCGTTCGACATACAGATCCACCACATCGCCCAGCAGAATGGGCGCGGCGAACTGGAAAGCATTGACTGCTACCGTCGTCACCGGCCCCCGCGACAAGCGCTCGGCGTCCAGGCTGCCCGCCATGTCGATCTGGCTCATCAGCCAGCCCGCCTGCACCCTGCCATAAGCGTTGGTACTGGTGGGCAAGGCCCTCACGCGCAATACCGGCACGCGATGTTCCTGTTGTTCCATCTCTGCTTCCCCCGCCCTTTCCGGGCTTGTTTCACGCCATTCCAAACGGCCGCGTCGCTGGCGGCCGTTTGGAATGGCGCCGGACGCTAAGCATCCGGCGCATGGTAGCACGTCGCCCGGCTTAGAAAATCAGGCGCTGCAGCAATTTGTCATCATGCTGCTCCAGCTTCTTGTCGAAGTCGTCCACCATGATCACGTCGCGCTTGAGCTTGCGGGCGCGGGTGACGGCGTCGAACTCTTCCTGATTGATCAGGCCGGTTTGCAAGGCTTCCGCCAAGCGTTCGCGCGCGGTGATGGTCTTGAACTTGCCGTCGCGCGCCAGCTTGCGCAGCTTCTGCTCCACCGGCTCGGTGGCCAGGATGGCGTTCAGGGCATGGCCCAACACCCCCACGGCGTCGCTTTCCTCCTGCGGAATGTACATGCCGCGGGTCAGGCGGTCGCGCGTGCCGCCCGGCTCCATCATGGCGCGCGCCACCTTGGTGCCGGTGCGGTCGGACGCCGGTTTCAGCGTCAGGCCCCACGGGAAGATCACGCGGCGCAGCACCCAGGCCAGCGCGCGGCTGGGCAGGTTGGCCAGGAAGCCGTCCATCGCCACCTGCACGTCGTACAGCGCGTTTTCCACAGCCCAGCTCATCACGGCGATGTCTTCCTTCGGCGCGCCATCGCGCTCGAAGCGCTTCAGCGAAGCCGTGGCGATGTACAGGCCGGACAGCATGTCGCCCAGACGGGCCGACAGCTTCTCGCGGAACTTCAGCGAGCCGCCCAGGCTGAACATCGCCATGTCGGACAGCAGCGCGAAGGCGCTGGAGAAACGAGTCACGCGTTTGTAGTACGCCGCAGTGACGCCGCCCTTCGGGCTTTTGGCGAAACGGGAGCAGGTCAGGCCCAGCCACAGCGAGCGCACGAAGTTGCTGATGACGAAGTTGATGTGGCCTGTGATGGCCTTGTCGAACTCGGCGCCGTCATTGGCCATGGCGGCCTTCATCTCGCGCAATACAAACGGATGGCAGCGGATCGCGCCCTGGCCGTAGATGATCATCGAACGGGTCAGGATGTTGGCGCCTTCCACGGTGATGCCGATGGGAATGGCCTGGTAGCCGCGCGCCAGATAGTTGCGCGGGCCCAGCACCACGGCCTTGCCGCCATGCACGTCCATCGCATCGTTCAGCGTTTTGCGCATGCGCTCGGTATTGTGGTACTTCAGGATGGCGGACAATACGGACGGCTTTTCGCCATTGTCCAGGCCGGTCAGGGCCAGATCCTGCGAGGCTTCCATTTGATAGGTGAAGCCGCCGATGCGGGCCATGGCCTCGTCCACGCCCTCGAACTTGCCGATGGGCAGGCCGAACTGGTCGCGCACTCGGGCGTAGGCGCCGGTGGTCCAGGTGGTCAGCTTGCCGCAAGCCACGGACATGGCCGGCAGCGAGATGCAGCGGCCGACGGACAAGCACTCAACCAACATGCGCCAGCCTTGGCCGGCGTATTCGCGGCCGCCGATGATCCATTCCAGCGGAATGAACACATCCTTGCCCCAGGTCGGACCGTTCATGAAGGCGGAACCGCCCGGGAAGTGGCGGCGACCGATTTCGACGCCGACGTGCTCGGTCGGAACCAGCGCGCAAGTGATGCCGATTTCTTCCTTGTCGCCCAGCAGATGGTCCGGGTCATACATCTTGAACGCGAGGCCCAGGATGGTGGCCACCGGCGCCAGGGTGATCCAGCGCTTTTCCCAGCTCACCCGCACGCCCAGCACATTCTCGAAATGCTCGCCGGTGCGCGGATGGGTATAGGAGCCGCGGCAAACCACGCCGAAGTCCGGAATGGCGCCGGCGTCGGAGCCGGCGTAAGGGCTGGTCAGCGCGAAACACGGCACTTCCTTGCCCTTGGCCAGGCGCGGCAGATAGTAGTCCTTCTGCTCTTCCGTGCCGTAGTGCTGCAGCAGCTCGCCCGGGCCGAGCGAGTTCGGCACCATCACCGACACGGCCGCCGTGCCGCCGCGAGTGGCGATCTTGGTCACTACCTTGGCGTGGGCGTAGTTGGAGAACTCCAGGCCGCCGTACTTCTTCTTGACGATCATGCCCAGGAATCCATGATCCTTGATGAACTGCCACACTTCCGGCGGCAGGTCCTTCAGCTCATGGGTGATCTTCCAGTCATCTATCATCGCGCACAGCTGCTCGGTCGGGCCGTCGATGAAGGCCTGTTCTTCGGCCGTCAGCTTCGGGTCCGGAAAGGACAGCAGGCGATTGTAGTCCGGCTTGCCGGAGAACAGGTCGCGGTCCCACCACACCGTGCCGGCGTTGATGGCTTCCTGCTCGGTTTGCGACATGGCCGGCGTGATCTTTTTGAACACGCCGAACACCGGACCGGTGAATACGGCGCGGCGCAGCGGCGCGATGTTCAGCACCGCGGCGACCACGGCCGACACCGCCCAGACGGCGGTGGAGACCTGACAGTGGAAAACGAATTGGAGCGCGGCGAGCCAGGCGGCGAAACCCACGGTCCAGGCCAGAACCGGCGCGGTGCAGTAGGCCAGCGCGACGATCAGCGCGATCAGAATTACGGCAGCAATCATTTTGTGTTTACCCTCGTGTTGACCCCTCAGCTCCGCGCACCGCCTTGCTGTTACTATCCTTGGCGGACGGCGCGGAATCAGCTTTCTATGGGCGAGACCAAACCTGCAATCACGAAAGGCACCAGATACTTGACGATCATGTCCGGATCCCGGGCGGTGACGACTTGACTGCGCGTGAAGATTTTCAGCACGTCGTTGCCGGCAAAGGCGTTGAACATGACGCTGAAGGCGAGGTGCATGCGCCAGGCGAGCTGCTCCTGCTCCAGATGCGGGAGCGCGCGCTGGAAGGCCTGCGTGTAGCGTTGGACGAACACGCTGTACTGCTGCGAGATGGTCTCGCGCAGCAGGCGGTGGTTTTCCACCAGCGTGCGCGACAGCAAGCGCACGAACATGGCCCCGCCGCGGGACGGGTCCTTGGACAACGTCAGGCACGGCCGTATGAACGACAGCACCAGTTGTTCCAGCGGCAAGGGGCCTTCCTGCGCCTCCAGCCTATCCAGCTCCGCCAGGCAGTCTTCCAGCAAGGGCGCCAGCCTGCGCATGAACACGGATTCGAACAACGCGTCCTTGGAACCAAAGTGATAATTCACCGCGGCCAAATTCACCTCGGCCTGCTGGGTAATCATGCGCAGCGAGGTTGCCTCGAAGCCGTGCTCCACGAACAGACGTTCCGCGACGTCCAGGATGCGGGTTGCGGTATCGGGGCGACTTCCCTCCATGATCTCCAGAGCCTTTATTGTATTTTGTGGTTTAGTCTTGCTCATCTCAGCTTTCGAACAAGCGTTTCAAACTTACGTTTTAACTTGATCAATGTCAAGGCGTATCCCGCGCCGTCGGCATCAATCTCTCAGGGCAAACAAAAACGGCAGTCCTCATTTTAGACTGCCGTTTGAATGAAACACGCGTTAAAAGGGCTTAGTCAAGGCCCAAGGCCAGGTCTCGCTGCAAGTCCGACACATTTTCCAGGCCGACACTGACGCGCAACAGCCCTTCGACGATGCCCGCCTTCTCGCGCGCCTCGGCCGTCACGCGGGCATGGGTGGTGCTGGCCGGATGGGTGATGGTGCTCTTCACATCGCCCAGATTGGCCGTGCGCGAGATGATGCGCACGCTGTCCACCACCTTCCAGGCTGCCTCGCGCCCGCCCCGGACCACGAAGGACACCACCGCGCCGCCGCTTTTCTGCTGGCGCTGCGCCAACTCGTGCTGCGGATGGCTGGCCAGGCCCGGATAGTAGACGCGCTCCACATTGGGCTGCGCCTCCAGCCAGCGCGCCAGTTCCAGCGCATTGGCGCTGTGCTTCTCCATGCGCAAGTGCAAGGTTTCCAGGCCGGACAACAGGGTCCAGGCATTGAACGGCGACAAGGATGGCCCCGCCGTGCGCACGTGCAGATAGATTTGCTCGATCAACTGATCGCTGCCCACCACCGCGCCACCCATCACGCGGCCATGGCCGTCCAGGAACTTGGTGGCGGAATGCATGACCAGGTCCGCGCCCAGTTTCAAGGGCCGTTGCAAGGCCGGCGAGCAGAAGCTGTTGTCCACCACCAGCAGCGCGCCGTGGGCATGGGCGATGGCGGCGATGGCGGCGATGTCCGCCACCTCGGTCAGCGGATTGGACGGCGTTTCCAGGAACAGCAGCCTGGTTTCCGGCCGCAGCGCCGCGCGCCAGGCATCCGGATCGCGCGCGTCGACAAAAGTGGTTTCCACGCCGAACTTGGCGAGCAGGCCGGAAAACAGATTGATGGTGGAGCCGAACAGGCTTCGCGAGGAGACGATGTGGTCGCCTGCCTTCAGCAAGGCCATCATCACGGCCTGGATCGCCGCCATGCCGGTGGCGGTGGCGATGGCGCGCTCGCCGCCCTCCATCTGCGCCAGGCGCTGCTGAAACGCAGACACCGTGGGATTGGTGAAACGGGAGTAGGTATAGCCGTCGATCTCGCCCAGGAACAGCTTGGCGGCCTCGGCGGCGGAAGCGTAAGTAAAACTGGAGGTCAGATAAAGGCCCTGGCTGTGCTCGCCATGCTCGCTCAGGGTCAGGCCGGCGCGGATGGCCAGGGTCTCGGGATGAAGGTTTTCGTATTGCGGGTCGGGCATGCGCGTCTCTCTTTCTTCGCCGGCGCCAGGCCGGCTTTCCATACCCGCCTATCTTGCCTGAAATCGGCCCGCTTGCTAAATGACATCGGGCGCTATGCCCGCGCCCGGCCAGGCATTTGGCGCGTCAGGCTGCCAAGCCATGCGCTTCCCGCTGCCGCAGGAACTGCTCCAGCGCGCGCACCGCCGTGTACGGGCCGTCGCCGCAATCATGCAGCAGCACCAGCTCGCCCTGCTCCAAGGCCAGGCTCAACGCCTCCCAACGCGCGGGATTCGCCGCCAGGTCAGACCAGTAAACTTCGCAGAAAGTCGGCCAACGGTTCGGATCGGCATGCATCCACGCCACCAACTCCTCAGTCGGCATGACCCGACGCAGCCAATGCTCGGGCTGCAGCGCCGTCTTCGGCCACTGGCGCGGCCACTTGGGCGACAGCAAAAAACCGGTCGCGGGGGGAATCTTGCACTGACGGACAGACACCAGACGTATAGCGGCGCTCATGATGAACCTCCCTGTCCGCGGACCGCCGCCTGAGCTGGCCGGCCACCCGGGGGCGGTGATGCCGCGGCCCAGAGCGGGCCGCGGCGTGGCCCGGCCAAACCTGCCGGGCAGCGCGGCTACATGGCCGCGCGGAAAATCGCGCAAACCTCCTCATGGCTGGCCTTGCGCGGGTTGGTCAAACCACAGGCATCCTTCAGCGCGTTGTCGGCCAGGGTCGGAATATCGGCCTCCTTCACGCCCAGTTGCGCCAGCCCGGCCGGAATGCCCACATCGGCCGACAGCCGCTTGATCGCCGCGATGGCGGCTTCCGCGCTGCGCACCGGCTCGCCCAGCGCGATGGCCACATCGCCCAGGCGCTCGCCAGCCACAGCGGCGTTGAAGGCCTGCACATGCGGCAGCAGCACCGCGTTGCACACACCATGCGGCAAGTCATAGAATCCGCCCAGCTGGTGCGCCATCGCGTGTACATAGCCCAGGGACGCGTTGTTGAACGCCATGCCGGCCAGGAACTGGGCGTAGGCCATCTGCTCGCGCGCTTCCATGTCCTGGCCATTCTTCACCGCGCGGCGCAGGAAGCCGGCGATCAGCTCGACAGCCTTCAAGGCGCAGGCGTCGGTGATGGGGGTGGCGATGGTGGAGACATAGGCCTCCACGGCATGGGTCAGCGCGTCCATGCCGGTGGCGGCGGTCAGGGATGCCGGCATGCCGGCCATGGTTTCGGGATCGTTGACGGACAGAATCGGCGTGGTGTGCTTGTCCACGATGGCCATTTTGATGTGGCGCGACTCGTCGGTGATGATGCAAAAGCGGGTCATCTCGGACGCGGTGCCGGCCGTGGTGTTGATCGCCACCAGCGGCAGCTGCGGCTTGGCGGACTTGTCCACGCCTTCGTAGTCTTGGATCTTGCCGCCGTTCACCGCCACCAGCGCGATGCCCTTGGCGCAGTCATGCGGCGAGCCGCCGCCCAGCGACACCACCACGTCGCACTGCTTTTCCTTGAGCAAGGCGAGGCCGGCGTTGACGTTGGCGCAGCTGGGATTGGGATGCACGCCATCGAAGATCACCGGCTCGATGTCGGCCTGGCCCAGCATGTCGGCCACCTTGGCAGCCAGGCCAGTCTTGACCAAGCCCTGGTCGGTGACGATCAGCGCGCGGCGGAAGCCGTGGCCGCGCATGGTGTCGATGGCCTGCTGCAGGCAGCCTGCGCCCATCAGGTTCAGCGAGGGAATGAAGAAAGCGCTTGTGCTCATTGTCCGTCTCCGTGAATGGACTCTAGATGTTGAACACAGTCTGCGCCGCCCGCTTCCGCCTGGTTTTGCCTCAAATCAATAAACGCCCTGCCCTTGGCAAGCGACCAGCATTTCTACTTAGCGCCCGCTCAATGCAGCAGCGCGGCGTTCTCATGCAGCCACTGCGAGGCCAGTTCGCCGAAGCCGTCCCACATGATCTGCACACCCAGGCACAACAGGATAAAAGCCGATAGCCGCAGGAAGACGATGGAGCCGGTGGGCCCCAGATAGCGCAGCAGTTTGTCGGCATGGGCATAGCACAGATACACCAGCACGCTGCTGGCCAGCACGGCGGCCGAGCCGGCCAACGGCGCGACGGCGTAACGGACGATGCCCTTGCCGCTGCCGGTCAGCGTGGCGCCTATGGTGATGGCCACGGAAATCGACCCGGGCCCTACCGTCAGCGGAAACGTCAGCGGATAGAAGGCGCGCTGCTTCAGCTCGGCCGAGTTATCGGCCCGCGTCGGCTCCGCCGATGTCTGGCTGGATTCCGCCGGCGTGTCGTTCAGCATGCGCCAGGCGGCAAAGGTGATCAGCAGGCCGCCGGACATCTGCACCACCGGCAGCGACACCCCGAAAAAGGACAGCACATAGCCGCCCACATACATGCTGCCCACCAGCAACAGCGCGCAGTACAAGGCGATGCGGCGCGCCAGGAAGCGGCGTTGCTGCGGCGTATTGCGCGCCGTCATCGAGATGAAGATGGGCACCAGGCCGGGCGGGTTCATGATGGGCAGCAGCGCCGCCATCACGAAAAGAAACTTGGTCATGAACAGGGACAGCAACTGCATACGGCGCTCCGCTGGCGGATGTTTAAAATGTTATGAGGCTGGCGAATGAAACCATAAAAAAAGCCCGCTTGCCAGCGGGCTTGGTCAAAATTCCGCAAGCGATCATCAGGCCTGCGCGGCGGCCAGTTTGCCGCCCTCGTTTTCCGCCTTCAGATCCAGCGCCTTGCGGTGCGCCTCGGCCAGTTCGATCTTCTCCAGCGGCACCATTTTGGTCTTGTGCTTGGCGCGGTAACCCCACCACAGCGCCAGGAACAGCGGAATGCCCAGATAGGTGGCGATCACCCCGTTCCAATCCACCTTGGCGGCGGTGAAGGCGGTGTAGTTCTGGCCCAGCATGATCAGCAGACACAGCGCGAAAGCGAACAACGGTCCCAACGGAAACCACTTGGCGGTGTAAGGCAGGTCGGCCAGGCTGTAGCCCTGCTTCACATACGCGCGGCGGAAGCGGTAATGGCTGATGGCCACGCCCAGCCAGGCGATGAAGCCGGTCATGCCGGACGAGTTCAGCAGCCACATATAGACGGCATCGCTCTTGAACAGCGAGGTCAGGAAGCACAGGCAGGCCACCACGGTCGTCGCGTACAGCGCGTTGCGCGGCACGCCGCCGTCGGTCAGCTGGCCGAACATCTTGGGCGCCATGCCGTTCTTGGACATCGCGTACAGCATGCGGGTGGACGCGTACATGCCGGAATTGCCGGCGGACAGGATGGCGGACAGGATCACCGCGTTCATCATGCTGGCGGCGAAGGCCAGGCCGGCGCGGCTGAACACCAGGGTGAACGGGCTGGCGCCCACGTCCTTCATATCGTTCTTCAGCAAGGACGGATCATTGTGCGGCAGGATCAGGCCGATGATCAGGATGGACAGCATGTAGAACATCAGGATGCGCCAGAAAATCTGACGCACGGCGCGCGGGATGGTGCGCCCCGGATTGGCGGATTCGCCGGCGGCCACGCCGATCAATTCCGTGCCCTGGAAGGAGAAGCCCACCACCATGGCCACGCCGACGAAAGCGGCCAGGCCGCCGACGAAGGGACCCTGGCCCTGCATCATCACATTGAGGCCAGGCGCGATGCGATGCGGATCCGGCTCGGTCATGATGCCCAGGATCATCAGGAAGCCAATGACGATGAAGGCGAGGATGGTGGCCACCTTGAGCATGGAGCACCAGAACTCGGCCTCGCCAAAGCCCTTCACCGAAAAGAAGTTCAAGGCAAAGATGATGACGAGGAAGCCGCCGCTCCACACCACGCCCGGCACGCCGGGGAACCAGTAATTCATGATGATGGCGGCCGCGGCCAACTCCACCGCCACGGTGATGGCCCAGTTGTACCAGTAGTTCCAGCCTTGGGCGAAGCCGAAGGCGGGATCGACGAAGCGCGATCCATAGACCTGAAACGAGCCGGATACCGGCATGAAGGCCGCCATCTCGCCCAGGCTGGTCATCAGGAAGTAAACCATCAGGCCCACCAGCGCATAGGCCAGCAAGGCGCCGCCGGCGCCCGCGCCGGAAATGGTGGCGCCGGAGGCCAGGAACAGGCCGGTGCCGATGGAGCCGCCGATGGCGATCATCGACAGGTGACGCGCCTGCAGGGAGCGGCGCAGCTCCGGAGCGTCTTGTTTCTTGTCCATATCCAACTCTCTTCTGCGTATTTCTCGCCGCGCGGCTCACGCCGGGCAGCCCCCGGTCTTGCGCGGGGTCGAATCATGAAAGCGGCAAAGAATGACACCGATCGTTCGCATTGACTAGCCTGAATCCGATGTTTGCCTTAAAAAACGAAAATGTCATGTTCGAAACGGAAAACTCTTAACCGCCAGACCGCCCAGCTGGCAAGCGCTTGCGCCCGCCGCGCGCGCCGCTTCCCGCCCTGGGCGCGAAGTGTTGCATGCAGCCCAACAGCGGCGCGAAGACCGCGCCTCGCGGCGACACGCGCCAAGCCCCCCATCCGGCTCACCCTCGCCAAGCAACCAATCCTCTTCATAATACCTTGATGTAAAACACGTTTTCCAACCGCATCCGATCCCCATTCAAAAAAGAAAGCATACAGTCGCTTTAAGTTAACAATTTCCAATACAAAATCCATCGCCAGTCAAACCAGACTCACAATGTTCGATTATGCTGAGCATCGAAATATTGGCACATAATGCCGATAGTCTTGCATACAATCGGCAATGATCTTGAAATTTGTCATGCCGCGCGCAATCCATAACAAGCCAACGTCGTTCCGGAGCATTTGCATGTCAACCCCAGCGCCCGCCGCCTCCCGCCGCCTTCCGATTGCTCTCATCGTCATCGCCCTGCTGGGCGGCGGCTGGTGGTGGCATCAGCATCAACAGAGCGCCCAACAAGAGTCCGCCAAACACAAGGGCGGCATGCCGCTGGCCGTGGGGGTCGCCGCCGTCAGGACGATGGACGCGCCGCTGCAACTGAACGCGCTGGGCACCGTCAATTCCGCCAACGCCGTGACCGTGCGCAGCCGGGTGGACGGGCAGTTGGTCAAGGTTCACTTCACTGAAGGCGAGCAAGTCAAACAGGGACAATTGCTGGCCGAGCTGGACCCGCGCGCCTACCAGGCGGCGCTGACCCAGGCAGAGGGCCAGCTGCAGCGGGACCAGGCCTTGCTGGAAAACGCGCGCATCGACCTGGCGCGCTACAAGCAGCTGCTGGAACAGAATTCCATCTCCAAACAGCAAGTGGACACGCAGCAGGCGCTGGTTCACCAGTACGAGGGCACGGTCAAGGTGGACCAGGGATCGGTCGCCGCGGCGCGCGTCAACGTCGACTACACCCGCATCGTCGCGCCGATTTCAGGCCGCGTGGGCCTGCGCCAGGTAGACCCGGGCAATATCGTGCATGCGGGCGACGCCAACGGCCTGGTCACCCTGACCCAGACTCAGCCCATCAACGTGGTATTCGCCATTCCGGAGGCCAGCCTCAGCGCGGTGCTGCAGGCCAGCCAGGCCAATCCAAAACTGCGCGTGGAAGCCTGGGACCGCGACAACCGGCACAAGCTGGCGGACGGCAAGCTGCTGGCGCTGGATAACCAGCTCAACACCAGCACCGGCACCATCAATATCAAGGCCAGCTTCGCCAACGAAAAGCAGGCCCTGTTCCCGAATCAGTTCGTCAACGTCAATCTGCAGCTGGGCGTGCGCAAAGATGCCGTGGTGGTTCCCACCGTGGCCGTGCAGCTGGGCAAGATGGGCAACTACGTCTACACCGTCGGCGACGACTCCACCGTCAGCATCGCCAAAATCCAGCCCGGCCCCGTGTCCGGCGACTACACCATCGTCGAGGACGGCCTCAAACCCGGCCAGCGCGTGGTGGTGGACGGCGTGGACAAGCTGCGCGACGGCGCGGCGGTCAAGGTGATAGACCGCGCCGCCCAGGCCAAGGAAACGGCCAGCGCCGGCAAGGCCCACAAGAAGCACGGCGGCAAGCACCCCGCCTCCCCGGCCAATTAAACGCAAGGAACTGGCATGAATCCGTCCCGTCAGTTCATTCTGCGGCCGGTGGCCACCACCCTGCTGATGGTGGCCATCCTGCTGACCGGCCTGGTCGCCTGGCGCATGCTGCCGGTTTCGGCGCTGCCCGAGGTGGACTACCCCACCATACAGGTGGTGACGCTGTATCCCGGCGCCAGCCCGGACGTGATGACCTCCTCGGTCACCGCGCCGCTGGAGCGCCAATTCGGCCAGATGCCCGGCCTGTCCCAGATGTCCTCGTCCAGCTCCGGCGGGGCGTCCGTCATCACGCTGCAATTCAGCCTGGACCTGACGCTGGACGTGGCGGAGCAGGAGGTGCAGGCGGCCATCAACGCTTCCAGCAATCTGCTGCCGTCCGACCTGCCCAGCCCGCCGATCTACAACAAGGTCAACCCGGCTGATACGCCGGTGCTGACCGTCGCCGTCAGCTCGCCCACCCTGCCCTTGACCAAGCTGGAAGACCTGGCCGACACGCGGCTGGCGCAAAAGCTGTCGCAAGTGCCGGGCGTGGGCCTGGTCAGCATCAGCGGCGGCCAGCGGCCCGCCGTGCGCATCCAGAGCAACCCCAAGGCGCTGGCCGCGCGCGGCTTGACCCAGGAAGACATCCGCACCGCCATCGCCGCCGCCAACGTCAACCAAGCCAAGGGCAGCTTCGACGGCCCGCTGCAGGCGTCCGCCATAGACGGCAATGACCAGCTGCAATCGGCGGACGAGTATCGCAAGGTCATCATCGCCTACCGCAACGGCGCGCCGGTCTACGTGCAGGACGTGGCCAAGGTGGTGGACGGCGCGGAAAACGCGCGCCTGGCCGCCTGGGCCGGCGACACTCCGGCCATCATCCTCAACGTGCAGCGCCAGCCCGGCGCCAACGTGATCCAGGTGACGGACCGCATCAAGGCGCTGCTGCCGCAGCTGAAGGAAACCCTGCCCGGCTCGGTGGACGTCAAGGTGCTGAGCGACCGCACCGTGACCATACGCGCCTCGGTGGCGGACGTGGAATTCGAACTGATGCTGGCCATCGCCCTGGTGGTGATGGTGATCTTCGTCTTCCTGCGCAATGTGCCGGCCACCATTATCCCGGCGGTGGCGGTGCCGCTGTCGCTGGTGGGCACCTTCGGCGTGATGTATCTGGCGGGCTTTTCCATCAACAACCTGACGCTGATGGCGCTGACCATCGCCACCGGCTTCGTCGTCGACGACGCCATCGTGATGATCGAAAACATCGCCCGCTACATCGAAGAGGGCGAGAAGCCGCTGGAGGCCGCGCTGAAGGGCTCCAAGCAGATAGGCTTCACCATCATCTCGCTGACCATCTCGCTGATCGCGGTGCTGATCCCGCTCTTGTTCATGGGCGACGTGGTGGGCCGGCTGTTCCGCGAATTCGCCGTCACGCTGGCGGTGTCCATCCTGATTTCCGCCTTCATCTCGCTGACGCTGACGCCGATGATGTGCGCGCGCCTGCTCAAGCACGTGCCGGAAGAACAGCAAGGGCGCTTCTACCACGCCAGCGGCCGTTTCTTCGACCGCGTCATCGCGCGCTACGGCGACATGCTCAATTGGGTGCTGGACCGGCAGAAAACCACCTTGCTAGTGGCCATCGGCACCCTGGCGCTGACCGCGGGGCTGTATGTCGCCGTGCCCAAGGGCTTCTTCCCGCTGCAAGACACCGGCGCCATCCAGGGCATCAGCGAGGCCTCGCAGTCCGTGTCCTTCAGCGCCATGGCCAAGCGGCAGGAAGCGCTGGCCGCCGTGCTGCTGAAAGACCCGGCGGTGGACAGTCTGTCGTCCTTCATCGGCGTGGACGGCACCAACACCACGCTGAACAGCGGCCGCCTGCTGATCAGCCTGAAGCCCAAGGACCAGCGCGACGACATCCGCGCCGTGCTGGCCAGGCTGCAGGCCCGCGCCGACGCCCTGCCCGGCATGTCGCTCTATTTGCAGCCGGTGCAGGACCTGACCATAGACGCGCGCGTCAGCCGCACCCAGTACCAGTTCACCTTGCAGGCCACCAGCCAGGACGAGTTGTCCGCCTGGGTGCCCAAGCTGGTGCATCGCCTGCAGCAGGAGCCGGCCCTGGCCGACGTGGCAAGCGACCTGCAGGACAAGGGCCTGCAAGCCTACGTCAAGATCAACCGCGACGTCGCCTCCCGGTTGGGTGTCACTACCGCCGCCGTCGACAACGCGCTGTACGACGCCTTCGGCCAGCGGCTGATTTCCACCATCTTCACCCAGACCAGTCAATACCGCGTGGTGCTGGAAGTGGAGCAAAACCATCAACGCGACCCGCTGTCGCTGAAAGGCATCTACGTGCCCACCGCCAGCGGCACGCCGGTGCCGCTGGACGCCGTGGCGACGATAGAAGAGCGGCCCGCCTCGCTGGCCATCAACCACCTGGGCCAGTTCCCCACCGCCACCATCTCCTTCAACCTGCGCCAGGGCGCATCGCTGGGCGAGGCGGTGGACGCCATCCGCCAGGCCGAGGCCGACCTGGGCCTGCCGGCCAGCCTGGACACCAAGTTCCAGGGCGCGGCCATGGCCTTCCAAGCCTCGCTCAGCAACACGCTGTGGCTGATCCTGGCCGCCATCGTCACCATGTACATCGTGCTGGGCGTGCTGTATGAGAGCTATATCCACCCCATCACCATCCTGTCCACCCTGCCCTCCGCCGGCATCGGCGCCTTGCTGGCGCTGATGGTGACGGGCTCGGACCTGTCGGTGATCGCCATCATCGGCATCATCCTGCTGATAGGCATCGTCAAGAAAAACGCCATCATGATGATAGACTTCGCGCTCGAAGCCGAGCGCGAACAGGGCATGGCGCCGCGCGAGGCCATCTACCAGGCCTGCCTGCTGCGTTTCCGCCCCATCCTGATGACCACCATGTCGGCGCTGTTGGGCGCGCTGCCCCTGATGCTGGGCAGCGGCATGGGCGCGGAGCTGCGCCAGCCGCTGGGCATCACCATGGTGGGCGGTCTGATGGTGAGCCAGGTGCTGACCCTGTTCACCACGCCGGTGATCTATCTGGCGTTTGACCGCCTGGCGCGCCGCTTCGGCCGCAAGGCCAAGCCGGAACTGGCGGCCGAGGGCGAAGCATGATCCCGTCCGAACCGTTCATCCGCCGCCCGGTGGCCACCACGCTGTTGACGCTGGCCATCCTGCTGGCCGGCGCCATCGCCTTCAAGCTGCTGCCGGTATCGCCGCTGCCGCAGGTGGACTTCCCCACCATCTCGGTCTCGGCCAAGCTGCCCGGCGCCAGCCCGGAAACCATGGCCGCCACCGTGGCCACGCCGCTGGAGCGCGCCCTGGGCCGCATCGCCGGCGTGACGGAGATGACGTCCAGCAGCTCGCTGGGCTCCACCAATGTGACGCTGCAGTTCGACCTGGACCGTGACATCAACGGCGCGGCGCGCGACGTGCAGGCTGCCATCAACGCCGCCCGCAGCCTGCTGCCTTCCGGCATGCCGTCCAATCCCACCTACCGCAAGGTCAATCCGGCCGACGCGCCCATCATGATTCTGGCGCTGACCTCGGACAGCCTGAGCCGCGGCCAGATGTACGACGCGGCGGACTCCATCCTGGCGCAGAAGTTGTCGCAGCTGGACGGCATCGGCAACGTGATCATAGGCGGCGGCGCCCAGCCGGCGGTGCGGGTGGAAATGAACCCGATGCAGCTGAACCACTACGGCATAGGCATGGAGGCCGTGCGCTCGGCCATCGCCACCACCAATGCCAACCGTCCCAAGGGCTATCTGGAGAACGAGGACAAGCACTGGCAGGTGCAGGCCAACGATCAGGCCAACAAGGCCAGCGACTACCTGCCGCTGATCATCAGCTACAAGAACGGCGCCGCGGTGCGCATAGAAGACGTGGCCGAGGTAAAGGACTCCGTGGTGGACCTGCGCAACGCCGGCATGCTAGGCAAGCAGCCGGCGGTGATGCTGATCCTGTTCCGCCAGCCCGGCGCCAACATCATCGAGACCGTGGACCGAGTCAAGGCGATGCTGCCCACCCTGCAGGCCTCCATCCCCGCCGCCATCAAGATCAACGAGGTGATGGACCGCACGCCCACCATCCGCGCCTCCTTGCGCGAGGTGGAGACCGCGCTGACCATCTCCATCGGCCTGGTCATCCTGGTGGTATTCCTGTTCCTGCGCAGCGGGCGCGCCACCGCCATTCCGGCCATCACCGTGCCGGTATCGCTGGTGGGCACTTTCGCCGTGATGTACCTGGCCGGCTTCTCGCTGAACAACCTCAGCCTGATGGCGCTGACCATCGCCACCGGCTTCGTCGTGGACGACACCATCGTGGTGCTGGAAAACATCTCGCGCCATATCGAAAACGGCATGAAGCCGTTTCAGGCCGCGCTGCGCGGCGCGCGCGAGGTGGGCTTCACGGTATTGTCCATCAGCATCTCGCTGATCGCGGTGTTCCTGCCCATCCTGCTGATGGGCGGCATCATCGGCCGGCTGTTCCGCGAGTTCGCCGTGACGCTGTCAGCCGCCATCCTGGTGTCCTTGCTGGTCTCGCTGACCACCACGCCCATGCTGTGTTCGCGCTGGCTAAAGGCGCATGACGCGCGCAAGGAGCCGGGCAAGTTGTTCCAATGGAGCGAGCGCGCCTTCGACGCCATGCTGGACGGCTACCGCCGCTCGCTATCCTGGGCGCTGGCCCACAGCCGCTTCATGATGCTGGTCCTAGGCGCCACCATCGCGCTCAACGTTTTCCTGTACGCCGTGATCGCCAAGGGCTTTTTCCCGCAGCAGGACACCGGCCGGCTGATGGGCATGATACGCGCCGACCAAAGCATCTCCTTCCAGGCCATGGAGAAAAAGCTGCAGCGCTTCATCGACGTGGTGAGCGCGGACCCGGCCGTGGACAAGGTGGTGGGCTTCACCGGCGGCGGCAAGCGCAACGGCGCCAATATGTTCGTCAGCCTGAAGCCGCTGTCCCAGCGCAAGGACAGCGCGGAGCAGGTGATTGCCCGCCTGCGCAAGAAGCTGTCGCATGAACCGGGCGCCCAGCTGTTTCTGCAATCGGTGCAGGACATCCGCATCGGCGGCCGCTCCAGCAACGCGCAATACCAGTACACGCTGCAAGGCGACGACCTGAACGCGCTGCGCGAATGGACGCCCAAGGTGCAGCTGGCGATGAGCAAGATCCCCTTCCTGACCGACCTCAACAACGACCAGGAAGTCAAAGGCCTGCAAACCACGCTGAACTTCGACCGCGCGGCGATGGCGCGGCTGGGCTTGACCCAGGCCCAGGTGGATGCCGTGCTCAGCGATGCCTTCGGCCAGCGCCAGGTTTCCACCATTTACAACCCGCTGAACCAGTACCACGTGGTGTTGGAAGTGGCGCCGCAGTACTGGCAAAGCCCGGAAGCCTTGCGCAACATCTACCTGCAGACGCCGGGCGGCCAGCCCACCCCGCTGTCGGCCATCGCCAGCTGGCAGCCCACCAGCGCCGCGCTGTCGGTCAACCACCAGAGCCAGTTCGCCGCCACCACGATTTCCTTCAACCTGCCGCCGGGCTATTCATTGTCCGACGCCACCACCGCCATAGACGCCGCCATCGCCGACATCGGCCTGCCCAGCTCCATCTATGCCAGCTTCCAGGGCACGGCCAAGTCCTTCCAGGCCTCGCTGAACAGCCAGCCCTGGCTGATCCTGGCCGCGCTGATCGCCGTCTACATCGTGCTGGGCATGCTGTATGAGAGCGTGGTCCACCCCATCACCATCCTGTCCACCCTGCCCTCGGCCGGCGTGGGCGCGCTGTTGGCGCTGATGGCCACCGGCGGCGAGTTCAACATCATCGCCTTGATCGGCATCCTGCTGCTGATAGGCATCGTCAAGAAGAACGCCATCATGATGATAGATTTCGCACTGACGGCGGAGCGGGAGCAGAAGCTGCCGCCGGAGCAGGCCATCTTCCAGGCCTGCCTGCTGCGCTTCCGCCCCATCATGATGACCACGATGGCCGCGCTGTTCGGCGCCCTGCCGCTGGCCCTGGGCCGCGGCGACGGCGCCGAGCTGCGCACGCCGCTGGGCATCTCCATCGTCGGCGGCCTGCTGCTGAGCCAGCTGTTGACGCTGTACACCACGCCCATCGTCTACCTGTACCTGGACCGCTTCCGCCTGTGGTGCCTGCAATGGCGCCGCGGCCAAGGCCGCGCGCTGGCCGGCGGCCGTGAGGATTGATCGCCATGCATAAAACAACAAGATTGCTCAAACCCTCCCTGAGCGCCATCCTGATCGCGCTGGCCCTGGCCGGCTGCGCCGCCGGCCCGGACTATGTCAAGCCCAAGCTGGACCTTCCCGCCGCCTTCAAGGAAGACGGCCGCTGGAAAACCGCCGAACCGCAAGACGCGCTGCCGCGAGGCGATTGGTGGACGGTATATCAGGATGCCGCGCTGAACCGGCTGATGGACACGCTGAACCGGCAAAGCCCCACCATCGCCCAGGCGGAGGCGCAATACCGCGAGGCACAGGCCCAGCTGCGCCAGGCCGAGTCCAGCCTTTTTCCCTCGGTCTCCGCCACCGCCTCGCGCAGCCATGGCGTGAGCACGGCCGGCAACCCCAGCGCCACCTCCTACAATCTGGGCCTGTCCGCCAGCTGGGAAGTGGACCTGTGGGGCGCGGTGCGGCGCGCGGTGGAGGCCGGAGAGGCCAAGCAGCAAGCCTCGGCCGCCCAGCTGGCCGCCATCCGCCTGAGCAGCCAGGCCCAGCTGGCCACCGCCTACCTGCAACTAACCGTGGCCGACGCGCAACTGGCCAATCTGCGGCAGAGCGAGCAACTATTGGCCAATAGCCTGCAACTGACGCGCAATCAATACGCCGCCGGCATTGTCGGCGACGACGCGGTGGCCTCGGCCGAGAGCCAATGGAAAACCGCCCAGGCCGCCGTGGTGGACAAGCGGCTGACCCGCGCCCAGCTGGAACACGCCATCGCCGCCCAACTGGGCCTGGCGCCGGCCAGCTTCTCCCTGTCCGCAGCCGCGCAAACGCCGCGCCTGCCGCAGTTGCCGCCCGGCCTGCCGTCCACGCTGCTGGAGCGGCGCCCGGACATCGCCGCCGCCGAGCGCAATATGGCCCTGGCCAACGCGGAAATCGGCATCGCCAAAACCGCTTACTTTCCCACCCTGACCCTGGGCGCCAGCGGCGGCTACCGCGGCGCCAGCTTCGCCGACTGGGTCAGCCTGCCCAACCGCGTCTGGTCCATCGGCCCCTCGCTGGCCTTGAGCCTGTTCGACGCCGGCCTGCGCCGCGCCCAAACCGAACAGGCCGTCGCCGCTTACGACGCCAGCGTGGCCAGCTACCGCCAGACCGTGCTCGCCGCGCTGCAGGGCGTGGAGGACAATCTTTCCGCGCAAAGCCTGCTGCATGAGGAGGCCGGTCTGCAAAGCGACGCCTTGGCCGCGGCCAAGCGGGCGGAAACCATCGCGCAGAACCAGTACCGCGCCGGCACCGTATCCTATCTGAATGTCCTGACTACCCATAACAGCCGCATCAACGCGGAAAACACCCTGTGGAACGTCAAGAGCCGCCAGTACGCCGCCAGCGTCGCGCTGATCGCCGCGCTGGGCGGCGGCTGGCAGGCCGCTGACCATGCGCAAAAATAAGAAAACCGGGCTTCACGCCCGGTTTTGAATTTCTCCGCCCCGGCTATCGCAGCCTGGCCCGGGGTAGCCGCCGGTGGGCGCCAAGTAGCCACGCCAGAGAGGAGAATGGCCATTCAGCCTGCGACACGCCGCAACTCCTCGTAAAAGGCATCCCGGCGCGACCGTCCGGCAAATCTCAACCGTACTTAGGCGGGCGACGGAATCCCCAGCCCGCGCGCCACCTCCGGCCGCGAGACAAAGTCATTCAACACGCGCTGGACATTGGGAAAGTCATCGAAGCCCACCAAATCGCCAGCCTCGTAATAACCCACCAGATTGCGCACCCACGGCCAGATGGCGATGTCGGCAATGGTGTACTCGTCGCCCATGATCCACTGGCGTCCTGCCATTCTTCCCTCCAGCACGCCAAGCAGGCGGCGCGCCTCCGCGACGTAGCGGTCGCGCGGTCGCTTGTCCTCGTAGTCCTTGCCTGCGAACTTGTGGAAGAAACCCAGCTGGCCGAACATCGGCCCGACGCCGCCCATCTGGAACATCAACCACTGGATGGTTTCATAGCGCGCGGCCGGATCGGCCGGCAGCAGCTTGCCGGTTTTCTCGGCCAGATAGATCAGGATGGCGCCGGACTCGAACAAGCCCAGCGGCTCGCCATTCGGCCCGTTGGGGTCCAGGATGGCCGGAATCTTGTTGTTCGGACTCAACGACAGAAACTCGGGCGACATTTGCTCGTTGCGCTCGAAGCTGACCATATGCGCCTCGTATGGCAAGCCGGTCTCCTCCAGCATGATGGAAACCTTGACGCCGTTCGGCGTAGGCAGCGAATACAGTTGCAGCCGGTCGGGATGCTGGGCCGGCCATTTGCCGGCGATGGGGAAGGCGCTCAGATCGGCCATGATTCCGTCCTTGGTTGAATATCCAGTCACTTACTATACCAATGCGGCATATCGCCGTCTTCCATCCTTCACCCTGGCGCGCCGGCCCGGGATGGTCCGCGCGGCAGCGCGGGTATATCATGTCGTTTTGCTCAATCGGCTGCGCGATCGCGCGCCGCCGCGCACGAACACAGGAAGACTCCCTTGATCAACGTTACCCTTTCCCCGTCCGTCACTGTCGGCAACGCCGCCCCGTTCACGCTGTTCGGCGGCATTAATGTGCTGGAATCGCGCGACCTGGCGCTGCGCGCCGCCGAGGAATACGTCCGCGTCACCCAGAAGCTGGGCATCCCCTACGTGTTCAAGGGCAGCTTCGACAAGGCCAACCGCTCCTCCATCCACTCCTACCGCGGCCCGGGCCTGGAGGAAGGCATGAAGATCCTGCAAGCGGTGAAGGACGCCTTCGGCGTGCCGGTGATCACCGACGTGCATGAACCGTGGCAAGCCGCGCCGGTGGCCGAAGTGGCCGACGTGGTGCAACTGCCGGCCTTCCTCGCCCGCCAGACCGACCTGGTGGAGGCGCTGGCCAAGACCGGCCGCGCCGTCAACATCAAAAAGCCGCAGTTCATGAGCCCGGCGCAAATCCAGAACGTAGTGGAGAAGTTCGTCGAGGCCGGCAACGAGCAGCTGATCCTGTGCGATCGCGGCACCTGCCTGGGTTACGACAATCTGGTGGTGGACATGCTGGGCTTCGGCGTGATGAAGAAGGTCAGCGGCAACCGCCCAGTCATCTTCGACGTCACCCACGCCCTGCAGCAGCGCGAATCCGGCGCCGCAGCCTCCGGCGGCCGCCGCGCCCAAGTGGCGGACCTGGCGCGCGCCGGCATGGCCATCGGCATCGCCGGCCTGTTCCTGGAAGCCCACCCCAACCCGGCCGAGGCCAAGTGCGACGGCCCCAGCGCGTTGCCGCTGGCGCAACTGGAGCCCTTCCTGGCCCAGATCAAGGCCATCGACGACCTGGTCAAGTCCTTCCCGCCGCTGCAGATCGACTAAACGCCATCACAGCCGGCTGCAGCAGTACGCCTCCGTGCGGTAGGGGAAAGCCACTTCGCCCCTGCCGCGCAAATCCGGGTGGGTGGCGATCAAACGGCGCAAGGCCTCGGCGAAGCGCCGTTTTTCATCGTCCGGCAGCGCCGCGATGAAGCTGACGGACAAAAAGCGGTCCACGATCACCCGCTCCGGCGGGCCGACATGGCGATGTCCCAAGGTGGTCAGCTCCGGCGCGGCGAAATGGCGGCCGGCTTCGAACGGCCGGCGCCATTCTCCGGTATGGAAACGCGGCGTATCGCCCTCATACGGTTTCATCAGTTCCGTGATCTGGGCCACCCAGTCGCAAGACTCGTCGCGCACATTCCATACCAGACCCAGGCGGCCGCCGGGCTTCAACACGCGATGGATTTCCGCGAGCGCGGCTTCGCTGGCGAACCAGTGAAAAGCCTGGGCGCACACGACGGCATCCATTGACGCGTCCGGCAGCGGAATCGCCTCCGCCGTTCCCGCCATCGCCTGAACGCCAGGCAGCCTGGCCTGCAGCTGCGCCCTCATCTCATCCACCGGCTCCACCGCCGCGACCCGGCCCGCCGCATCGACCAGCAAACGGGTGAACTTGCCGGTTCCGGCCCCCAGGTCCAGAACCGCCGCCCCCTGTCCCAGGCCAAGCGCCTCGCGCAACCAAGCCGCCAACTCGGGCGCATACTCCGGCCGCCCCCTGTCGTAAGCCGCCGCCTCGCGGGAAAATCCTTGCTGCGCCTCTTCGCGTATCGCGCTCATCTCGGTTCTCCTTTTACGCATGCGTTTTAAGTCGCACTCCATCGCGCCGCCACCCGCATTGAAGTCCGGGCAGCATGCCAGCGGAGACAGTTTCACCAGCGTGGACGGCCGCACGCAGACAACCGTCCGGGCAGCATGCCAGCGGAGACAGTCGTTCCCGCGAGGCATCCTCACCTGAAAGCATTCATTTCATAGCCATGCATCACTGCCACGCCGCCCGCGAAATCCAATCCGCCACCGGCCTGGACGGCAAGAGCGAGCGCCCGACCAAGCCCCTGCCCCGCTGCGCGGCGCATTGCGCCAGCAATGATATTGACGTATTTCCGCCCACTGAGCGACAATGCCAGCCTAATCCCGCCACACAGGACTATACGACATGAGCCAACTTCTCGCGTAACGCCCCTCCGGGGCACCCATCCGCACATCCTGCGGCCCGCCCTCACGCGCGAGAACCCTCATGCCACTCATCCAATTGCAAGGCGTCAGCCTTGGCTTTTCCCATAAAACCTGCTTTGCCGATTTCAGCGCCGATGTCGACTGGTGCCAACGCATCGCCATCGTCGGCGCCAACGGCAGCGGCAAATCCTCGCTGCTGAGCATCCTCAATGGCTCGCTGGAACCGGATTCCGGGCAGCGGATCCGGCTGGACGGCCTGAGGACCGGCTTCGTGCCGCAAATCGTGCAGGCACGCGATGGCCTGAGCGGCGGCCAGGCGGTCAATCAGGCGCTGAGCCGCGCGCTGGCCGAGCACCCGGACCTGCTCTTGCTGGACGAGCCGACCAACCATCTCGATGCCGACAATCGCCGCTCGCTTGGCCGCATGCTGCGCCACTTTCCCGGCGCGCTGGTGATCGTGACGCACGACGACGCCTTGCTGGACGAGTTGTGCGACACCGTCTGGCACATCGAGCAAGGCGCCGTCGAGGTATTCTCCGGCCGCTACGCCGATTTTCTGGCCGAACGCGACCGCCAACGGCTCGCCATCGCGCAGCAATTGCATGGCCTGCGCCGGGATCAACAGGCCGCCCATGAGGCGCGCATGAAGGAGCAGGAGCGCGCCAGCAAGGCGCGCGAACGCGGCGAGCGCAGCATAGCGCAGCGCAAATGGGCCACGATCAAATCCCCGGCCAAGCTGGGCCGCGGCAACACCACGGCGGGCCGGAAACAAGCCGCCATCACGGAACAGCAGCGCGAGCTGAGCGAACGCCTGTCGGCGCTGCGCATGCCGCAAACCATCGCGCCGCGCTTCCAACTGTGCCCTGCCGCACCCGGCGCGTCAGCCGTTCTGCAGGTCCGCGACGGCAGCGTCGGTTACGCGCAAGCCGTGCTGAACGGCATCCAGCTTGACCTGGCGGCGGGGGAAAGGCTGGCATTGACCGGCAAGAACGGCTGCGGCAAGTCCACGCTGGCCAAAGCCATCGCCGGCATCGCGCCGGCGCGCCGCCTGGCCGGAGACTGGCGGACACCGCCCGCGGACCGCATAGGCTATTTGGACCAGCACTACGGCCAGCTGGAGCCAGGCCTCACCGTGCTGGAAAGCTTGCGCCGGGCCGCGCCGGACTGGCCGCTCAGCCGCCTGCGCCACTGGCTAAGCGACTTCCTGTTCTGTCAGGACGAAGAGGCGCATGCCGATGTGGCGACGCTGTCGGGCGGCGAGCAGGCGCGCCTGGCGCTGGCCTGCATCGCGGCTCGGCCGCCCAGCCTGCTGGTGCTGGATGAAGCGACCAACAACCTGGACCGCGTGGCGCGGCAGCATGTGATCGAGGTGTTGCGAGACTATCCGGGCGCCATGCTGCTGATCTCGCATGACGAGGATTTCCTGTTGCAGGTGGGACGAGTGAGACAGCAAGCCCTATGAGCGAAGGCCGCTCAAACGGCCGGACATTGAGCTTGCAGCTCCAGCAGATAGGGCTTGATCTTGGCGGCCGTCACCGTCTGCAGCTTGCATAGCAAAGCGTGATCGATGTCCGGCAGCCGGTACTGGCTGGACAGCGTGTCGCCCAGCAAGGTCAACAGATTGGCGGCCATTTCGGCATCGGCCAGCGCGCGGTGGGCGCGGCCGGTATCGGGCAGCTTGGCCCAGCGCGTCAAGGTGCCCAGCTTGTGGTCCGGCGCCTGCGGCAACAAGCGGCGCGACAACAACAGCGTGCAGGCGAAATCCTGCCGCCGCGCAATCCCAAGCAAGGACAACTCGTGATCCCAGAATTTGCGGTCGAAGCTGGCGTTGTGCGCTGCCAGCGGCGTATCGCCGACAAACCGCGCCGCCTCGGCCATCACCTCGCAAGCGGGCGGCGCGGCTTTCAGCATCGCATTGCTGATGCCGGTGAGCCGCTCTATCATCGGCGGCACCCAGACACCGGCGTTCATCAGGCTCTGGAAGCGGTCCACCACGCGGCCGTCCTCGACCATGGCCACGCCGATCTCAGTGGCGCGGCAGTCTCGACCCGGCGTGATGCCGTTGGTTTCAAAGTCGATGACGGCGACGCGCTGTCTCATGCCAGGGCAGCCTTGGCAGCCTCTTCCGGCGTCAACCCCTCAAAGAACTGGTCGGTATACCACTCCGCCTGCTCTTCGATATGCTCCTGCGCTTCGGCCTCGGTCGCGCCGGCGGCGATCAGGTGAGTCTCCACCTCCGCGCACCAGGCCAGCAACGCCAGCGTTTCCTCATCCAATTTTTCTTGGCGCTTTCCTGCCATGGCCGACTTCCTGTCTCATTGATTCAAGGCGCGCATTGTACCCGCCCCGGCCCCGCGCGACAAAACCTTGATGGCGCGCGCCGACGCGGCATTTACCTGGACTGCGCCCAGCGAGGGAAGCATGCCGTCGATATTGCCTACCGCCGGCCAACTGGCCTATAAATCGACGAAAACCACCAAGCGGAGAGCGCAATGCGGCAATTGTCAGTCCGGCAGCTCATGGTCATTGGCACCCTCACCGTCGCCGTCCCGTTGCTGATAGGCAATGCGCTGATCTAGCTCAGCAACACGGCGCTGATGCAGGCAGAGAACGAGCGGCAGGCATTGGTGAATGCCATGCTCGCGTTCAAGAATGCCCGCTACAACGTGGTGCAGATCCAGCAGTTTCTGACCGACGCCGCCGCTACCGGCGAAGGCGCGGACGCCTACAAAGACGCCGGCAGCAACCGCGATCAAGGCCAAAAAGAGCTGGACAAACTGATGCAACTGCAGCCGGATCTCGCCGCCGAACTGCAACCGCTCAAACCCCAGTTAGACCATTTGTACGAAGTGGGCCGCAATATGGCCGACGTCTACATCCGCCAGGGACGTGAGGCCGGCAACGCCATCATGAAGCAGCCGGGCGCGGGCTTCGACAATTCGGTTAGCGCCCTGGACAAAAAACTGGAGCAAGTTTCAGCCCAGCTGACGCAACGCGCCGCCGACGCCAGCAACCATCAACTCGCCATCCAGGACGACGCCTTCATGGTCAGCGTAACGGTGGCCACCGTCGCCATGCTGCTTGTCCTCATCGGCAATTTCTACCAATACCGCCGCCTCACGCGCACGCTGGGCGGCGAACCGGCCTACGCCTCCCAGATCGCCCGCGAAATCGCCGCCGGCAATCTCGCGCTGGAGGTCATCAATCGCTCGCCCGACACCGACAGTCTGCTGGGCACCATACGCGTCATGGCCGGCCAGCTGGCCAAGCACATGAGGCGGCTAGACCTTGAATCCAAGCAGGTTGCGCAGTCGTCCTTCCAAATTTCCGACATTTCCAAACACATCACCGACACTTCGCAGCAAGAGCAAAACCATTCTGAAGATGTGCGCCGCGCCACGGCCGACCTATCCGACACGGCCGAAACGGTGCGCAATATCGCCCAAAAAGTCAGCGCCCACGCCGATCAGGCGCGCAACAGCGCGGCGCAAGGCAGAGACACCATGCGCGACAACATCCAGCAGATGGGGCTGGCCGTCAGCGAGGCGCGGCAGGCGGAAACCAAAATCCTGGCGCTGGGCGAAGCCAACCAGAAAATCCAGCTGATCACCCAAACCATCGCCAGCATCACCGAGCAGACCAATCTGCTGGCGCTGAACGCGGCCATCGAAGCTCGCCCGCGCGGGCGAGCAGGGCCGCGGCTTCGCCGTGGTGGCGGACGAGGTGCGCAAGCTGGCGTACCACGCCAGCCAGGCGACGGATGAGATCACAACCATCATCGGCAACCTGAACCAGCTGATAGAGGAAAACACCCGCTCGGTGCAGGGCATCATAGAGCGCACCCATGCCGGCATGGAGAAGGCCGAACAGGCAAACGGCGCCATCTCCAGCCTGATGGAAGACATAGACAATAATGTGGCCGCCGCGCACCAGATCGGCCAGGCCAGCGTGGAGCAAATGATGCGGCTGGCGACCTTGCAGGGCCAGCTGGACAATCTGCTGACCACTTTGGGCGAGAACTCCCTGAAAGTGCACACCACCGGCGCCATCAGCCAGGATCTCTACCGCGTCACGGAAAGCCTGCGGGAGATCATGAAGGAATTCCAGTTTGACGCCTCGCAGATCGTCCGGCCGCAGGAAAACGATAATCGCAAGCCCCCCCGCATCAATCAGAACCTGCTGGTCCAGGTGCGCGAGGGCGACCGGCTGCGCGACGCGATCACGGCGGACTTCAGCCTGTCCGGCATGCAGCTGCGCCTGCCGCTGCCCCTGGAGGCGCAATTGAACAAGCCCTTGCAGTTATTGCTGCAGCTGCCGCATGACAGCAAGGAAGACTACATCAAGCAAGACCCGGTGGAGCTTACAGGCAAGGTCTTATGGAGCCGCGACACGGCCAACGGCCATCTTTACGGCCTGACCTTCCTCTCGCCCAGCGCCGAGCAGCAGGAAATGCTCAAGCGCTGCTTCGAGTACTATAGCCACAGCCCCACCTTCCATTGAGGCCCCCGGCCCTGGCCGGGCGCGCCGCCTATCACGCGGCGCTCAAACGTCGACTAATCATCCACCCGGCCGCGCAGGGATTTGATCGCCGAGCGCTGGGACTTGCCGGCCAACCGCCTTTGCTGCGAGCCATAAGTCGGCTTGGTCGCCCGGCGCGCCTTCGGCGTATGGCTGGCGCCGTCTATCAGCGCCTGCAAGCGCAGCAGCGCATCGGCGCGGTTCTGCTCCTGAGTGCGGTACTGCTGCGCCTTGATGACGATCACGCCATCCTTGCTCAGACGCTGGTCACTCAAACCCAGCAGCCTCTCGCGCAGCCAGTCCGGCAAGGACGACGCGGCGATGTCGAAGCGCAGATGGATGGCGGATGAGACCTTGTTGACGTTCTGTCCGCCCGCGCCTTGGGCGCGCATCGCGGTGATCGTCACCTCGTCCTCTTTGACGGGATAGCGGGAAACGGACATGGCGGGAAAACAGTTTCTGAAAAGCGCATTATAAGCCGCGCGGCCGCCCGCAAGCCAAAGACCCGCCGCGCCGGCATGGCGGGCGGGCCGTGCCGCGGCATCAAGACTTCAGTTGTTTCACCAGGCCGTCGCACACCGGTTTCTGCGCATCGGCTGCCGGCAGCTTTTCGCATACGCCGTTCAACTGGCCGGCCAGACGGCCGACCGCCTCCCTGTGCGCGCCGTTCTTGTTCCAGTCGCGCAGGCGCTTGGCCACCCGCTCCAGCGAACGGCGGCTGCGCTCGTAGAAGGCGCTGTCGGACTTGGCCGCGTCGGCGAACACCGCGCTGGCGGCGGCCTCGATGCGCGCCGCGTCCTGCGGCGCCAGCTCCACGGCCCCGCCCACATAGCTCGCCCCCCATTGCAGCCTTGTCGCCTGGCCTTCCGCCGCCTGGTAAGCCTTTTGATACCAATCCAGCGCCGCAGCCTTGTTGCCGCGCTCCTTGGCGTTGGAGGCCAGGATCAGCATGTGGTAGTAAGGGGCGTGAGAAGTCTTCAATTCGCCCAGCAACAGCTTGTCCGACTCATCCAGCAAGCCGGCATCGGCCAATAGCTCGCCTGCCGCGGTGATCACCGCCTGGCGCTGGTAGGGATTCACGCTGGCCTGGTCCGCAGCCGCCGCCTTGGCTCGGACATCGCTCAATAAAGCCGCCGGCACCGCCTGTTTGGGATGGCGCGCCTTGTACAGGTCCAGCGTGGTCGACACCGCGCCCAGCCGGTCGCCCCAGGCCAGGGTATCATCGTTGGACAGGCGGGCCAGCTGCGCGTCGAAGGCTGCCAATAGGCCATCGGCGTCGCCCAGCAGTTTCAGGATGTCGCCGGCGGCGTAGATCACGATGTCGGCGTTGGCGCGGCTGAGCTTGTCGTCACGCAGCACCCTGGCCAGACGCTCACGCGCCTTGCCTTTGTCGAAGGCCGGCGGCTGCTTGTCTCCGGCCAACGCGGCCAACGCCTTCAGCTGCAGCCGCGTGGCGGTGGCGGCCTGATCGGCCGGCACTCGCTGCGCCAGTTTCACCAACGTCGCGGTGACGTCGGATTCCGGAATGATCTGGCCCTGATCCACGTCCCAGGCGTAGTCCGCCAAGAGCTGCCAATCGTCCGCTGCCAGCGGCTTGCCGGCCAGCGCGTCCGCCAGCAGGGTCCGCACCGGCTTCACCGTCACCAGGCCCAGCTGCAAGGTGCGCAGATAGCGCTGCGGGTCCACCTCGCCCGGCAGGCGGGTGATCTCAGCGCCATCCGGCCGGAACAGGATCATCGTGGGATAGCCGCGCACCTTGAACTTCTCGCCCAGCTGCTGCGCATTGTCGCTGTCGCCGTCCAGATACACCGGCACAAACTGGCGCGCCGCGGCGATGAAGTCCGGCCGGTTGAAAATGGTGGATTTCACCTGATTGCACGGCGGGCACCATACCGCGCCCCAATACAGGAACACCGGCTTGTTCTCGCTGCGCGCCTTGGCGAAGGCGGCGGGCACGTCGCCCAGCTGCCAGGCGATGCCAGGCGGCAGGGCGTGGCCGTTGCTGACTTCGGCATGGGCCAGCGGCATCAGGCCGGCCAGCGCCAGGGTAATGAGCAACAGGGTACGCTTCATGTCTTGGCCTCATCTCAGACGATTGTGATGCGGCCATGCTAAACCAAATATTCACAAAGCATATAGCGCGACTGTCGATTTGTTTAGCTGCCATGTTGCAAAACCAAATCGCCCGCAGGCTGCCAAGACGCATCCCGAAGCGATCCGCACGGTGAACAGCCGAGCCTTGCGCAGCCGGCCCGCCGCATAAACCCTCCCGCCTCGCCGCTTAATCCTCGCGCAGCTCGAAGTCATGCGTGATGTCGGCCGTCTTGGCCAGCATGATGGAGGCGGAGCAGTATTTTTCCGCCGACAGCTTGATCGCCCGCTCCACCGCGTCCGGCTTCAAGCCTTTCCCTACCACCACGAAATGGAAATGAATCTTGGTGAACACCTTGGGGTCGATGTCGGCGCGGTCCGCCTGGATTTCCACCCAGCAGTCGCGCACGTCCTGGCGCGATTTCTTCAGGATGGTGATCACGTCGTAACTGGTGCAGCCGGCGGTGCCCAGCAGCACCAGCTCCATCGGCCGCGGTCCCAGGTTGCGGCCGCCGCCTTCCGGCGCGCCGTCCATCACCACCGCGTGGCCGCTGCCGGTTTCGCCCATGAAACACACGCCATCCACCCATTTCAGCCTTGCCTGCATCGTCCTGCTCCCTTTTTTGATCGAAAATGAGCATCAGACTAACATTGTCGATTGGGCGGACAAAGATTCACCGGTAGAATAGAAAGATTGTCCCGTTATATCCGAGCTGCACCCATGCTGGTATTAGGCATTGAATCTTCCTGCGACGAAACCGGCGTCGCGCTGTACGACACCGACAGCGGCCTGTTGGCCCATCAGTTGCACACCCAAATGGCCATGCACGCCGAGTACGGCGGCGTGGTGCCCGAACTGGCCAGCCGCGACCATATCCGCCGCGCCATTCCGCTGACCGAGGCTTGCCTGGCCGAGGCCGGCAAAACGCTGGCCGACCTCAACGCCATCGCCTACACCCAGGGCCCCGGCCTGGGCGGCGCGCTGATGGTGGGCGCCAGCATGGCCAACGCGCTGGCCTTCGGCCTGAATCTCCCAGTCATTCCGGTGCATCACCTGGAAGGCCACCTGCTGTCGCCGCTGCTGGCGGACCCCAAGCCGGAATTCCCCTTCCTGGCGCTGCTGGTCTCCGGCGGCCACACCCAGCTGATGGCGGTGCGCGGCGTCGGCGACTACGAAATCCTGGGCGAAACAGTGGACGACGCCGCCGGCGAGGCCTTCGACAAAACCGCCAAGCTGCTGGGCCTGCCCTATCCCGGCGGCCCGCTGTTGTCCAAGCTGGCGGAGTCCGGCAGCCCGGACCGCTTTACCCTGCCGCGCCCCATGCTGCACTCCGGCAATCTGGACATGAGCTTCTCCGGCCTTAAAACCGCGGTGCTGACCTTGGTGCGCCAGCAGGAGTCGGAACAGGGCGAACTGGACGAGCAGACGCGGATGGACATCTGCCGCGCCTTCCAGGAGGCCATCGTCGAAGTGCTGGTGAAGAAATCGCTGGCCGCGATGAAGCTGGCCGGCATGAAGCGGCTGGTGGTGGCCGGCGGCGTCGGCGCCAACAAGCAGCTGCGCGCGGCGCTGAACGAAGCCGCGGCGCGCCGCAAGTTCGAGGTGTTCTACCCGCCCCTGGCGCTGTGCACCGACAACGGCGCGATGATCGCCTTCGCCGGCGCCATGCGCCTGAAATTCGCCGAGCCGGCAGGCGGCTTCACCATCAAGCCGCGTTGGGACTTGTCCAGCCTGCCGGCGGTATAAACCTGAATATTTTATCCGCCACGACATCCACGAAAGAACACGAACAACTCCCGAAGCCGGCAGGCCGCCGCTGGATCAGCGGCTTGCTCCGCTAGTTTTATTTTTCGTGTCGTTTCGTGGATTTCGTGGCCCAATACCATCATGATCCAACTCAAAAACCTAAGCTTGCGCCGCGGCCTGAAAGAATTGCTGATCGGCGCCAACCTGACGCTGAACCCGGGCTACAAAGCCGGCCTGACCGGCGCCAACGGCGTGGGCAAATCCAGCCTGTTCGCCATGCTGCTGGGCGAATTGCACGCCGACGGCGGCGACATGCTGCTGCCCCCCAACTGGACCGTGGCCCACGTGGCGCAGGAAACGCCGGCGCTGGAGCGCAGCGCGCTCGATTACGTGCTGGACGGCGACAAGGAGTTGCGCGCGCTGGAAGCCCAGCTGGCGGACGCGGAAGATAAGCACGACGGCAACGCCATCGGCCATCTGCACGGCGAGCTGGCCAATATCGACGCCTACTCCGCGCCGTCCCGCGCCGGCAAGCTGCTGACCGGCCTGGGCTTCGACGAAGCCGCGCAACAGCGTCCGGTGGCCAGCTTCTCCGGCGGCTGGCGCATGCGGCTGAACCTAGCCCAGGCGCTGATGTGCCGTTCCGACCTGCTGCTCTTGGACGAACCGACCAACCACCTGGACCTGGAAACGGTGCTGTGGCTGGAAGACTGGCTGCAGGCCTACCCCGGCACCCTGCTGGTGATCTCGCACGATAGAGACTTCCTCGACGCCATCTGCAGCCATACCGTGGAAGTGGCCAACCAGACGCTGACCTTGTACACCGGCAACTACAGCCAGTTCGAAGTGATGCGCGCGGAAAAACTGGCGCGCCAGCAAGGCGAATACGAGAAGCAGCAGCGCCAGATCGCCCACCTGGAATCGTTCATCAACCGCTTCAAGGCCAAGGCCAGCAAGGCGCGCCAGGCGCAGAGCCGGGTCAAGGCGCTGGAAAAACTGGAGCGCATCGCGCCGGCCCACTCCGCCTCGCCGTTCGACTTCCACTTCGACAGCCCCGAGCATCTGCCCAATCCGCTGCTGAAGCTGGACAAGGCCGACGCCGGCTACGGCGACAAGACCATCCTGTCCGGCATCAGCCTGTCGGTGGAAGCCGGCGCGCGCATCGGCCTCCTGGGCGTCAACGGCGCCGGCAAATCGACGCTGGTCAAGCTATTGTCCGGCGACCTGGCGCCGCGCGCCGGCGAGCGCATCAACGCGCAGATGCTGAAGATAGGCTATTTCGCCCAGCACACGCTGGAAACGCTGCGGCCGGACGAAACGCCGCTGCAGCATATGCAGCGAATGGCGCCGACCACGCGCGAGCTGGAGCTGCGCAGCTTCCTAGGCGGCTTCAACTTCCGCGGCGACGCCGCCACCGACCCGGTCGGCCCGATGTCCGGCGGCGAGAAGGCGCGTCTGGCGCTGGCGATGATCGTGTGGCAGAAGCCCAATCTGCTGCTGCTGGACGAACCAACCAACCACTTGGACCTGGAAATGCGCCACGCGCTGACGCTGGCGCTGCAGGACTTCACCGGCGCGCTGATCGTGGTATCGCACGACCGCAGCCTGCTGGAGTCCACCACCGACGTGTTCTGGCTTATCAGCGGCGGCAAGGTGCAACCCTTCGACGGCGACCTGGAAGACTACCGCCAATGGCGCATCGCCCAACTTGCGGAGGGCAGTAAGCCATCCGACGGCGACGCCCAGGGCGTCAACCGCAAGGAGCAGAAGCGCCAGGAAGCCGAGGCGCGCCAGCAGCTGGCCAAGCAGCGCAAGCCGCTGCAAAACCGCCTGAACAAGCTGGAACAGGAGATGAACAAGCTGAGCGAGGAGAAAACCCAGCTGGAAGCCTTCCTATCCTCCAGCGAGGCTTACGACGACGCCAACCGCCAGAAAATGGCCGACAGCGTGAAGCGCCAGGGCGAGGTGTCCAGCCGGCTGGAGGCCGTGGAAGAGGAATGGATGGCGGTGCAGGAGCAACTGGAGGCGCTGGAAGCCTGATCGATCCCGGCTCAAAACCGCCATGCGAAACGCCGCTCTCAACGAGCGGCGTTTTCGTTTTTGAACACAATCCACATCGAGATGGAACAAGGTTGTGGACAAGCACGGGACAAGTCCTGATTTTCCTTTACCTTGAAAGACTTAGCCCACCTGCCCATTTTTTAATCAGCACGGGAACTTTCCCACACCTGTCCGGAACAAGCTTGGTGACAGATTGTGGACAATACCGACAAGCGCTTGAACATAAACAACAAATCAGAGCAGACTATTTTTTAAGCAAGCGCCCCAAGCGCGGACACCCCCAGGGTCATTCTACCCAGCTGCCGCCAAGGCGCTTCTCCATGCTGACGTATCATGCTCACCGCGCCAAACATCAGCGTCATCGCCCCGGGCAGGCCCGGCGTATCCAGCAATGAATTGCCCGCCGCGCGCGGATTGCGCGGATGCGCCAGGGTCAGATGCGGCGCATGCCCGCGCGCGCCACTGCCCAGCACCGCGCGCCGCATGGCCTGGAAATCCGCCTCACCCTCGATGCAAGGCAGCAGAATGCCATGCCCCAGGAAACACTCAGCCGGTCCAAATGCCAGCCGCAACGGCGCCATCCCGCGCAAACGCTCAAACAGGCGCTCCATGCTCAAGCCGGCGATTTCATCCTCGCGGCACAGCGTGACATGCGCCGCGATGAGCCCGGCTTGCACGGGATCCAATGCGCGGCGCACAACCTCCAGCGGCGCGCCCTCTACGCGCGGCACAAACAGGGTGAGCTGCTCGCGCAGCCTGGCGGCCTCAACCATGGGCCGCGCAGTTGCAAAGTTCGAACTCATTGCCGCCCGGCGAGGCCAGCACGATGGCGTTCATTTGCGGATTGCCCAGGCCATCCAGCACCACCGTCGCGCCGGCGGCCTTGGCGCGGCTCACGGCGGCCGCCAGTTGCTCCGGCGCTCAGAACCCCCTCCCGACAGACAAACCCTCGACAATCCTTTTGTATTCCACGATGGCATCTCTGGAAGATTTGGCTCGGAGCGTCTGATCGTTCACATAGCCCTTTTTCAACAAGCTCTTTCCTCGCCAGACATTGGCATAGAATCCATAAATCGAAGATACGAGAAGACCCAACACCAAACCCCAAAAGGGATGAAACTCCAAAAATCCATTGAGAAGAATGGCTAGCAACACACCGACCGCCCCTTGCCAATATAGGCGATGAAAAAATGCCCAAGCTCCGCCAAAGAAAAAGGCGAACCAGTTCATGCCCTCTTTGAGGGCTACAATTGATTTCCCGTTAACAGAGTACAGTTTCCAACTATGCACACTCCCTCCCAAGATAACCATCCATACAATCTCTCATAATACAACTGCGGAATTGAGCAGGTTCACATACTTCTGATTTCGTAACCGCGCTCCCGCAAGACTTTCCCCCACTCCGCCATGGCGATCTCCACCAGGCCAGGCTGGCCGGCGAAGCCGAATTCGATATGCATCTGCGGAATAGCCTCATTGCCGAAGTTGGGCAGGCTGGACAATTTCAGCGCGGGATAGCGGGCCGTGAACTCCTGCATCAGATCAATCAAATCACCCTCGCGGGCATGGACGGCGATGCAGCTCATTTCGATATCCGGCTGATCGTTGAACAGCTGGCGATAATGGGTATCCAGCACCCATTCGATCATGGGCCAGGCCATGCTGGGGAAGCCCGGCACAAAGTGGACATGGCCATGGGAGAAGCCGGGGACTTGGTTGACCGGATTGGGGATGATGGCCGCGCCTTGCGGAAAATGGCCCATCTGGATGCGATGGGGATAGGCTTCGTCGCCGAAGCGGCTCTCCAGCAAAACCTTGGCCTCCGGATGCAACGCCAGCGGCACGCCCAGCGCGCGGGCCGCGCAGGCGCGGGTATGGTCGTCCGGCGTGGCGCCGATGCCGCCGAAGCTGAACACCAGATCGCCGCTTTCAAAGGTCCGCCGCAAAGCGGCCTCGATGCGAGCCGGGTCGTCGCCCAGATATTCCGCCCAGGCCAGCTTGATGCCGCGCGCGGCCAAGATGCGGATCAAAGCCTGCATATGCTTGTCCTGGCGCTTGCCGGACAATAGTTCATCGCCAATGATCAGGGCGCCTATTTGCATGCTCTCCTCCAAATGAATCACGGCGCGCGGCTAGCCAGACGCTGGCCCGTCCCGCCCCATGGTTGCGCCGTCTCGCTCTAGCATGCGCCGGCAGACGGCATAGCAATCGTCGATATGGCTGTTGCCGACATAGCGCATGGCGGCGAAGCCTATGGCGGCATTGGCGGCCCAGCCCAGCACCGGCACCAGCTTCAGCGCCTGCTTGCCTGCCCAGCGCCCGGCGGCGCGCTTGACCACGGCCGCAAGCAAGCTGCGCGTGACCTCCAGCCCAAGCAGCGCGCTGCCCGCGCGGCGGATCAGTTGATACAGCAGCTGCTTGCGCGCCGCGTCGTAGCCGGCGATCTGTTCCGGCGCCACGCCGAAGCGCTGGTTGATGGCCGGAATCAGCTGCAGCAGGATGGCGACATCGGCCGCCACATCCACGCCAGGCGCGGGCAAGGCCGAAGCGCCGGCGGACAGCGCGGCGCGGCCGCGCACCATGGCGCGGCACTCGTCGCGTATCGCGTCCAGCTCGCTGAGGCTGGCCGGCAGCATCAGTGCGCCTCGCCCACCTGCGGGCCGGCCAGCGCGTCCTTGGGCATGGCCAGCTGCTTGACCACCGCCTGCGCAGCGGCAAACTCTGCCGTGGCGATGATCTGCTGCCAGTCTTCTGGGCGGCTCTTGCCCGCCATGCGCTCCAGCCGCTCCGCCAGCTTGGGCTGAGGCGGCGGCGCCAGCACCGCCAGCATTTTGTCGGCCTCGGCCGGCTGATTGCAAACCAGCACCATGTCGCAACCGGCCGCCAGCGCCGCGTCCGCGCGCTGCACATAGCTGCCCGCGCCTGCCGCGCCCGCCATGTCCAGGGCATCGGAGAAGATCACGCCGTCGAATCCCAGCTGGCCGCGCAGGATGTCTGTGAGCCAAACCCAGGAGAAGCCGGCCGGCTGGCTGTCCACCGCCGGATACAATACGTGGGCCGGCATCACCGCGCCCATGCCGGCTTCCGCCAGACGCGCGAAAGGCACCAAGTCATCGCGCGCGATCTCGGCCAGGCTTCTATCGTCCTGCGGCATCAAATGGTGGCTGTCGCCCTCCACATAGCCGTGGCCGGGATAATGCTTGCCGCAGCTCATCATGCCGCCGCGGCCCAGGCCCTGCTGCAGCGCCTCGGCCAACTCGGCCACGGCTTCCGGATGGCGATGGAAGGAACGGTTGCCTATCACCGCGCAACGGCTCCAGTCCAGATCCAGCACCGGCGTGAAGGACAGGTCTATGCCGCAGGCCGACAACTCGGCCGCCAGCACATAGCCCACGGTTTCGGCCAGCTTCAGCGCCTGCTCGCGGTCCGCGTCCCAGGCTTCGCCCAGCACATTCATCGGCGGCAGACGGGTGAAGCCGTCCAGGAAACGCTGCACGCGGCCGCCCTCGTGGTCGACGGCGATCAGCAGATGCGGCGAGCGCAAGGCGCGGATTTCCGCGGTCAGCGCGCGCAGCTGTTCGATGTTCTGGAAGTTGCGTCGGAACAGGATGACGCCGCCCACCAGCGGGTGGGACAGCCGCGCGCGCTCCTGCTCGGTCAGCGCGAAGCCGGCGACGTCCACCATCACGGGGCCGCGCGGGAGATTCAGAGTATTTTGGGTCATGGGCTTATCCTCGACCATTGAGACGGGCGGCCTGCCCAAGCGGCAGGCCATGTAAAAGCGAATGGGCGACTCATCCTGGCGTGAGCGCCTGGCATGGCTGGCGCCCCAGGCCAATGCCAGGCACGGCGGAGCGCCTCAGCGGGCTTCGCCCGACTAGGCGGATTCCAGCACGACGAAGGCCAGCGCGTGGCCGCGCTCGTCGCTGATGGAGACATGCATGCCGACGACGCCGCGCGCGGCGACGAAAGCGGCCAGCGACTCCGACAAGATCAGCAACGGCTTGCCGAGCTCATCGTGGCCGGTACCTATCGCCGTCAGCAGCGCCGGCGCTATCACCCCGGTGCCCAGCGCCTTGGCGAAGGCCTCCTTGACCGCGAAACGCTTGGCCAGAAAGCGCGCCGGATCGGAGTGGGCCTCGAACTCCGCCTGCTCCGCCGCCGTCAGGATACGCCGGCCGGCCTTGGCGCCCCAACGCCGGCACCAGTCCTCCATGCGAGAAATCTCGACCAGATCCGTGCCGATGCCGTAAATCATTACAGGCCCTGGCGGCCTTCTATCATCAGCGCCTTCATCTCGCGCACCGCCTGCGGGAAGCCGACGAACAGCGCGTGGGCGACGATGGCGTGGCCGATGTTCAGCTCCGCGATCTGCGAAATGGCGGCGATGGGCTTGACGTTGTGGTAGTTCAAACCATGGCCGGCGTTGACCACCAGCCCCAAGCTGGCGCCGAACTCGGCCGCCTCGCGGATGCGGGCCAGCTCGGCCGCGCGCTCGCTGGCGTGCGGCGCGTCGGCGTAAGCGCCGGTATGCAGCTCGATCACGCGCGCGCCGGCGTCGTAGGCTTTCTGGATTTGCTCGCGGTCCGGGTCGATGAAGATGGAGACGCGGATGCCCGCCTCGCTGAGCTTGGCGGTATAGTGGCGGACGTCGGCATAGTGGCCGCGCACGTCCAGGCCGCCCTCAGTGGTGACTTCCTCGCGCTTTTCCGGCACCAGGCAGACGTCTTGCGGAGCCACTTCCAGCGCATGAGCCAGCATTTCCGGCGTCATCGCCATTTCCAGATTCATGCGCGTCTTCAGCACCGGGCGCATCGCCTGCACATCCGCGTCCTGAATATGGCGGCGGTCCTCGCGCAGATGCAGGGTGATCAGATCCGCGCCGCTGGATTCGGCCACCAGGGCCGCCTCCACCGGACTGGGGTAGCGGGTGCCGCGCGCCTGGCGCAGCGTGGCGACATGATCGATGTTAACGCCCAACAGAATCATTTGTATCCCCTTGTGTTCGTCGCCATCAGTCAGACAGGGACTGGATGGCCTGCAATAGTTGACGCGAAGCCAGCGGCTCATCGCCCAGCAGCGCCCACAGCCAAACCCGGCTCAGCAAGCGGGCCTGGCCGCGCACCGCTGGGTCGCTGAAATCATCCGCATGAATGGCCAGCAGCGCCTCGCCGCTCAGCCTGGCGGCACGCTCGCTCAGCGCCGCGCCCGCTTGGGTGTCCGGCTCCGGCGGCGCCGCGTCCCGGCAAATATAATAACGCGCCGGCTCGATTAGGTCGCCATGCCTGTCCTTATCCAACGCCGGCGCGTAGCCCAGAACCTGGGCCAGTTTCAGCTCGTAGCGCCGCAAGGCGGCGGCCTGGGGCGCGGCGCCGGCCAGTTCGCGGACCGCGCGGTCATAAACGGCAAAAGCCCGCGGCTCGGGATCGTCCCGCGCCGTGAGCTTCATCATCAACTCATTGAGGTAAAAACCGCAAACCAGCTGCTGGCCCGACAAGGCGCGCACGCCGCCGTCCCAATCCGCGCCGTGCAGCGTCCGCAATTCGTTCTTGCCGAACCAAGACAGGGTCAGGGGCTGGAACGGCAACAGCACGCCGCGCAGGTCGGAACGCGGCCGCCGCGCGCTGCGCGCCACCAGGCTGAAGCGGCCATGATCGCGCGTCAGCACCTCCAGCAGCAGGCTGGTCTCGCGGTAAGGCTGGGCATGCAGAATATAGGCCGGCTGCCTGTCCACCCGCCCCGGCTGGCTCATGCGCAAGCATCCTCGGCCTGGCGGCGGCTGACGGCGAATTCAAATCCGGCAGCGCCTCGGCCCAGTCGCTGCCGAACCAATTGCTCCACCTGGTCGCGCCAGGCTGCAATGGCCTCCACGCTATCCCAATAGGTGAGCTGCTCCACCGCGTCGCCGCCCAGGCAACCCGGCTGCCCAGAGGCCAGGCGCAGGGCGGAAACAGACAAGCCGGCCAGAGCCGGCGAGGTGGCGATAAGCCGCACGACCCAGCAGGGCAATGCGGACGTCGCATGCAAGGGTTTCATCAGTCCAGGCCGAACTCGCGCAGGAAGCGGACATCATCAGCCCAGCCGGACTTCACTTTCACCCACACCTGCAGGAAGACTTTGCCGTCGAACAGCTTTTCCATGTCCAGGCGCGCCTCGGTGGAAATCTTCTTCAGCTTCTCGCCCGCCCTGCCAATCACGATGGGCTTCTGATGTTCCTTGTCCACCAGCACCGCAATGTGGATGCGGCGCAGGGCGCCGTCCAGCTCGAACATTTCCACTTCCACGTTCATCTCGTACGGCAGCTCTTCGCCCAGGTAGCGGAACAGCTTTTCGCGCACGATCTCCGCCGCCAGGAAGCGTTCGTTCTTGTCGGTGATCATGTCTTCCGGATACAGCGGCATGGACTCCGGCAGATGCGGACGCACTTGATCCAACAGCTCGGCCAGGCGCTGGCCATGCTTGGCGCTGACCACCTCCACGCCGGCGAACGGGAACTCGGCCGTCACCTCGTCGATGAAGGCTTGCAGCGTCAGCCTGTCCTTGGCCTTGTCCAGCTTGTTCACCACCAGGATGACCGGCGTCTTCTTGGGCAGCAGCGCCATCACCTCGCGGTCGGCCGCCGTGAAGCGCATCGCTTCCAGCAGGAACAGCACGCAGTCGACGCTGCCCAGCGAATCCTTGACGCTCTTGTTCAGCGCCTCGTTCAGCGCGCCCTTGTGATAGGTCTGGAAGCCCGGCGTGTCGACGAACACGAACTGCGCCGCTTCTTCGGTATGGATGCCGGTGACGCGGTGGCGCGTAGTCTGCGACTTCTTGGAGGTGATGCTGATCTTCTGGCCGATCAGGTGGTTCATCAGCGTGGACTTGCCCACATTGGGGCGGCCGACGATGGCGACAAAGCCGCAGTGGAATGGGGTATCGGTCATGATCTTTTCTTGCTTGCTGCGAGTTTCTGTTCCAGCAGGACGAGCGCCGCTTCGGCGGCCTGCTGCTCGGCGGCGCGGCGGCTGCCGCCGTCGCCGGTGGAAATCAGGGCCAGTTCGCCCAGGTCGCACTCCACCTTGAACCATTGTTCATGCGCCTCGCCGCTTTGCGACAGGATGCGGTACTTCGGCAACGCCAGCTTGCGCGCCTGCAGCGCTTCCTGCAAGCGGGTCTTGGCATCCTTGGCCTGGCGCGAGGTGTCTATGGTGGCCACGCGCTGCGCATACAGGCGGCGCACCACCCGTTCCGCGGCGGCGAAATCGGCGTCGAAACTGACCGCGGCGAAAGTGGCCTCCAGCGCGTCGGCCAGAATGGATGGCCGGTTGAAGCCGCCGCTCTTGAGTTCGCCCTCTCCCAGGTAGAGATAGTCGCCCAGCTTCAGCTCATGGGCGATCTCGGCCAGGGTGCTCTGATTGACCAGATTCGCGCGCAGGCGCGACAGCTCGCCTTCGCTGAGCTGCGAAAACTGATCGAACAGCATGCGAGCCACGGTGTAATTGAGAATGCTGTCGCCGACGAACTCGAAGCGCTCATTGTTGATGCTGCTGTAGCTGCGATGCGTCAACGCCTGGCGCAACAGTTCTGGCTTTTGAAATGCATAATCCAGCGCCTGAGACAGGCGCCGGAATCGATTGTCGATTTGGGTCACGGTATGGTTATTGAACGACAGGCGGCTGGCCCGCCGCTGTATCGAAATGGAACAGCAGACTGACATTGCCGACCAGCGGCACTTCGCGCTGATACTGCGCGCGCAGATAATTGCCATTGGCGCTGGTCACCACGATCAGGTTATCGCCCTTGATCGCGGAAATGTCGGCCACGGAAGCCTTCTGATCAAACTCATGGCGCAGCGTGTATTCGCCGACATTGGCTTCGGCGGCCAAGGACTGCAGCTCATGCTTGACGTTGGCGTACTCGGTGTACACCGGAATGATCCTGAAGGCCAGCAGCAGCGCCGCGCCGGCCACGGCGACAAACAACAGGATGGCGATGATGGACATGCCTTGCTGTTTCTTCATGCGTCTCTCCCGCAGAGGCCGGTTTGGCCTGGTTTATTGAATCTTGGTGCCGATGCGCGACAGGTTGCCGAAGTTCATCCAGACCATGAAGGCCTTGCCCACCATCAACTTGTCGTCGACAAAGCCCCAGTAGCGGCCGTCCGAGCTGTTGTCGCGGTTGTCGCCCATCATGAAATAATGGCCCTGCGGCACCTTGCACACGAAGCCGTCGTCATCGTAGCGGCAGTTGTCGCGGTAAGGAAAGTCCTGCACCTGGCTCAGCGCCACCACCGGCGTGCCGGCATTGTTCAATACCTTGTAGGTCTTGCCCGTCGGCAATGTCTCCGCGTACTTGTCCGCGGTGATCTGCTGCAGGCCCAGTTCCTTCTCCAGGTAGTCGTAGCTGCCATCCTGGGTGTCGGTCAGCGGCTTGCCGTTGACGGTCAGCCGCTTGTTGCGATACTCGACGGTATCGCCCGGCAAACCGATCACGCGCTTGATGTAGTTGACCTTGGGATTGGGCGGATAGTTGAACACCACCACGTCGCCATGCTGCACCTTGCCCACCGGGATCACGACATTATTGAGCACCGGCATGCGGATGCCGTAAGCGAACTTGTTGACCAGGATGAAGTCGCCCACCACCAGGCCCGGGCGCATGGAGCTGGACGGGATCTGGAACGGCTCCACCAGGAAGGAGCGCAGCAGGAACACCACGAAAATGACCGGAAAGAAGCCGCGCGAGTAATCCACGAAGTGGCCGGCCTCTACGCCGCCGGCGGCTCGCTTCTTGGCCAGCATCCACTTGTCCAGGGCCCACACCGCGCCGGTGATCAGCACGAACACCAGCATCACCGCGGTGAAGCTCATGTAGTTGGACAGGAAGCCGAAGCCGCCTATCACCATGGCCAGGTAGCCCCACTGCACGGATTGCGGCCAGTCGGCCGCGCCTTCCTGTTTCTTGCCGCCCAGCATGATCAACACGGCGCCGATCACGGCCAGCGCGACGAATACCCAGTACAAGTTTCCGCCCACTTATTTGTCCCCTACTTGAAGAATGGCGAGGAAAGCCTCTTGCGGGATTTCCACGTTGCCGACCTGCTTCATGCGCTTCTTGCCGGCCTTTTGTTTTTCCAGCAGCTTCTTCTTACGCGTGATGTCGCCGCCGTAGCACTTGGCCAGCACGTTCTTGCGCAAGGCCTTCACCGTCTCGCGCGCGATGATGTGGCCGCCGATGGCGGCCTGCACCGCGATGTCGAACATCTGGCGCGGGATCAGCTCGCGCATCTTGGACACCAGCTCGCGGCCGCGATACACGCTGGAGGCGCGGTGCACAATCAAAGACAACGCGTCCACTTTCTCGCCGTTGACCAGCACATCCAGCTTGACCAGATCGGCGCTCTGGAACTCCTTGAACTCGTAATCCAGCGAGGCATAGCCGCGGCTGGTGGACTTCAGCTTGTCGAAGAAGTCCATCACCACTTCGTTCATCGGCAGGTCATAAGTCAGCATCACCTGGCGGCCCATGTATTGCATATTGCGCTGGGAGCCACGTTTCTGGTTGCACAAGGTCATCACCGCGCCGACATAGTCCTGCGGCACCAGGATGGTGGAGGTGATGATGGGTTCGCGCAATTCGTCGTACTTGCCGGCTTCCGGCATGCGCGACGGGTTGGACACGACTTCCACCGTGCCGTCCTTCATCACCACTTCGTAGTTCACCGTCGGCGCGGTGGTGATCAGGTCCATGTCGAACTCGCGCTCCAGGCGCTCCTGCACGATCTCCAGGTGCAAGAGGCCGAGGAAGCCGCAGCGGAAGCCGAAGCCCAGCGCTTGCGACACTTCGGGTTCGAACTTCAGCGAGGCGTCATTCAGCTGCAGCTTCTCCAGCGCGTCGCGCAGCGCTTCGTAGTCATGGCTCTCCACCGGGTACAGGCCGGCGAACACCTGGGACTGCACGTCCTTGAAGCCGGGCAGCGCCTCGGCGGCCGGGTTGCTCACCAAGGTGATGGTATCGCCCACCTTGGCCGACTTCAGCTCCTTGATGCCGGCGATGACGAAACCCACTTCGCCCGCGTTCAGGCTGGCGCGCTGCACGGACTTGGGCGTGAACACGCCCACTTGTTCGCACAGGTGCTCGGCGCCGGTGGCCATGAACTTGATCTTGTCCTTGGGCTTGAGCGAGCCGTCGATCACGCGCACCAGCATCACCACGCCGACGTAGTTGTCGAACCAGGAGTCCACGATCAGCGCCTTCAGCGGGCCGTCCGGATTGCCTTGCGGCGGCGGAATCTTGTTGACCACCTCTTCCAGGATGTCTTCGATGCCGATGCCGGACTTGGCCGAGGCGCGCACGGCGTCCACGGCCTCGATGCCGATAATGTCCTCGATCTCCTGCGAGATGCGCTCCGGATCGGCGGCAGGCAGGTCGATCTTGTTCAGCACCGGCACCACTTCCACGCCCAGCTCGATGGCGGTGTAGCAGTTGGCCACGGTCTGCGCTTCCACGCCTTGCGAGGCGTCCACTACCAACAGCGCGCCCTCGCAGGCGGACAGCGAGCGCGACACTTCATAGCTGAAGTCCACGTGCCCCGGGGTGTCGATCAGGTTCAGGTCGTATACCTGGCCGTCGCGAGCCTTGTACTGCAAGGCGGCGGTTTGCGCCTTGATGGTGATGCCGCGTTCCTTCTCGATGTCCATCGAGTCCAGCACCTGCGCGCTCATTTCGCGCAATTCCAAGCCCCCGCAAAACTGAATGAAGCGGTCGGCCAGGGTGGACTTGCCGTGGTCGATATGGGCAATGATCGAAAAATTTCGGATGTTCTTCATCGGTATCCAGCAAAAGATAAGGGCACGCACGCGTGCCCGGGGCTGCTGACGGATAGCCCTTCCGGGGGACCCGCTCGGGTCCGACGGTTGCCGGAGGCCGATCAGCAAGCGGGGGCGCGCGCGCCCCCGGTTCTACTCACACTGGCGCGGATTTTAGCCGATTTCGCCCAAGTGTGCAGCCAACTTCGTTTCATCCAGATGCCAGTGGCAGATTTCGGTCTCGCCCTCCATCAGCACCGGCACCAGCTCGTTGAAGCGAGCCTCCAACGCGGGGTCGGCATCCACATCCACCACCTCCAGCTCGAAGCCGTGGCGCGCGCGCCAGGGCGCGAGCTCGGCCAGCATCTGGTGGCACAGGCTGCAGTACTCGCGGAAATACAGCGTCAGCTTCATTTACTCCCCACCCACGGTCAGCGGCACAAACTGGGTCACGCCCTGGCGCAGAATCTGCAGCGCCACATTGCCGCCCTTTTTCGCCTGCTCCATTGCGCGCTTCAACTGGGCAAAACTCTTCAGCGGCTCGCCGCCGATGCCGACGATGATGTCGCCCGGCTGAATGCCCGCGCGCATGGCCGCGCCATTGGCCGCGCGCACCAGCAGGCCATAGTCTATGCCAGCCTGCTTCAGCTGCATCGGGTTCAGCTCCTGCAAACGCAAACCGATCTGGGCCAGGCTCTGCTCGCCCGGCTCGCCCGGCTTGCGGTATTCGCGCTGAGCGATGCGGCTGTCCTCTTCCTTCAGTTCCTCCGGCACCGCGCGAATGCTGATTTGCGCGCGGCTGCGCCAAACATCCAGCGTAATCGCCTTGCCCGGGGTCTCATTGCTGATCAGTCGCTGCAGATCCGCGCTGGAGGAAACATCCTGGCCATTGACGCGCAGGATGATGTCGCCCGCTTTCAGGCCCGCCTTTTGCGCCGGCCCCTTGGGATCGACCGCATTGATCAGCGCGCCGCTGGGCTTGGACAGGCCGAACGATGCCGCCAGCTCCTTGCTCAGCTCCTGCACCACCACGCCGATGCGGCTGCGCGTGACCTTGCCCTTGGCTTTGAGCTGGTCCGCCACATTCATCGCGGTATCAATAGGAATGGCGAAAGAAATGCCCATGAAGCCGCCGGAACGGCTGTATATCTGGGAATTGATGCCCACCACCTCGCCGCTCAGATTGAACAGCGGTCCGCCGGAATTGCCCGGATTGACCGCGGCGTCGGTCTGGATGAACTGCACGGCGCTCTCGTCCGGCAGCATGCGGTTCTTGCCGGACACGATGCCGGACGTGGCGGTGTTTTCAAAGCCGAACGGCGAACCGATAGCCAGCACCCATTGACCTACCTTCAGCGCCTTGGGATTGCCGAGGCGCACCACCGGCAAGTTTTTGGCGTCGATTTTCAGCAAGGCCACGTCGGAGCGGGCGTCAGAGCCGATGACGCGGGCCTGAAACTCGCGCTTGTCCGTCAGCTTCACGGTAATCTTGTCGGCCCGCGCCACGACATGGGCATTGGTCATCACATAGCCGTCAGGCGAAATGATGAAGCCCGAACCCAGGGAGTTCTCCTGGCGCTCGCGCGGCACCTGCGGCGCGAAACGGCGGAAAAACTCGAAGAACGGGTCTCCCTCTACGCCGTCCGGCAAGCCGGACGCCATCTCTTTGACCGTGGATGTGGTACTGATGTTGACTACGGCCTTACCTTCCGACTCCACAATCGAACTGAAGTCCGGCAGGTCTGCCGCCATGGCAACAGGGACTGCGGTCACAAGGACCGATGCCGCCAGCATGGCGGACGCGATCAGCTGTTTGATCGACATGTGCGCTCCATCTTCTATGGTGGATTGAATGCGCCGGCGAACGCCGGCTATCGAACAGACAGGAAATGCAGACAGCGTCTGCACCACCCCTCCTCTAACTTTCACCTCGGCCCGCAGGCCATCCATCCTGCGCGACCGCCCGGCCAGCATGGCCTGGCGGTCGCGCCCAAGCCGGCAAAAATCACCCGGCTCAATCGCCCTTGCCATTGAAGTGCATGCCCTTGAGCAGCGCCATCATGGCCGTTTGCGGCATGTCTCCCACCGCGGTCAACTGCAAATCGCCCTGATAGCTGGTAGCCATATTGATGGCGCCGTGCAAATTGCCCACGCGTTCCATGCGCGCATTTTCCGGCGGCGGCGGCGCGACGAACACCGACAGCATCACCAGCCCATCCGACAGCACCAGATGACGCACCGACTTGCCGCCCATGCCGGGGAGCACCCGCTCGGAGGCGCGCAACAGGCGGAAACCTAGCGGCAGCCCCGTCACTTCATTCTGCACGGCCGAAGGATCGGGCGCGGCCTGCGCCTTGCCGGTCAGCAAAGTGAATTTCTGCGGCAACTTGGAACGATAACTGCGTTTATCCTTGGCGCCGCTCAACTCCACCTCGGTGAAGGTGAATTGCTCAATCGCGTCGCCGCGCGGCGATAGCGTGATCACCTTCAATGGGAGGTAGGTGGTAGGCTCTATGCACATGCGCATGGTGTAACGCTGAGGATCGCGCGGTTGCAGATCCAGCCATTGGCAATCGCGCTGCGCGACTCTGTCGCTGCCTGTGCGCTTAAGCGCATAGGAGCGGGGAATGTCATCCACATCGTCTGGCAACAAAGCGGGGAACAGGCGCATCGCGCTGATCTTGCAGGCGATCAGCGCGCGCTTGTCCTGGGCATAGCAACTCAGCTCGCCGCCATTGCGCACGACTTCGCGGGGCGGACCATCGAGCGAGCTGCGCTTTTCGCGCACATTGTCGCCCTGCCCCTGGCGCACCAGGCGGAAGGTCTCCATCATGCCATTCATCTGATGCAGATAGGTCCCGTCCAACGCCTGCTGCCGGCTGGCATTCCCGACATTGCGCAGCAGTTGCATATCGTCTTCGGCATGGGCCGCCCAGGCGGCCCCGAACATCAAAACACCTAGCAGAGGTACGACACGCATCAGTGGCGAACTCCGTTTCCGTAAGATACGCGCATCATGCTTTGATCAGCCGTCACTTCCTGGTGAGCCAGGACATAGGGATCGTACTGATCGAACTGCGCCGGCTTGACCACCTGCACCGGCACGCCGCGGTCGGCCACCGCCGCGACGGAAGCCGGCTGGCGATGGTTCAGCTGTTGCCAACCCACCACCGCGGCAAAGCTGACGCTAGCGGCCAACGCCACTGCGCCGGCGGCGCGGGCGCGACGCGGACGCATCCAGCGGCGCGGCGCCAGCACAGTGGGCTCGGTTTTCAACCGCTCCGCCACCTGGGCGCGCACGTCCAGCGACGCAAAACGATTGGCGCGCATCGCGTCGCCGATCAAATGGTAATCTTCCCAGGCCGCATCCAGGTCTTCGTCGGCGGCGATGGCAGCCAAGGCCTTGTCAGCCGCAGGCCCCTCCAGCTCGCCGTCTATCAGCGCGGAAATCGATTCTTTCATACTTACCACCTTCTGTTCTTGGCCGTATCCAGCAGCGGCCGCAGTTCAGCAGCTATCGCCTCGCGCGCGCGGAATATCCGCGAGCGCACCGTACCGATGGGGCAATCCATCACCCTGGCGATTTCGTCATAGGACAATCCCTCCATTTCCCTGAGGGTAATGGCGGTACGCAACTCCTCCGGCAAGGCTTCCACAGCGGCATTGACCGTCGCCAGAATTTCCTTGTTCATCAGCTCGGTTTCGGGCGTATTGATGTCCGGGATCTGCGACGCCATGTCGAAGCTCTCGCCATCCTCGTCCTCAATCTCACTGTTCACCACCGGGCGTCGCCCGTTGGCGCTGAGGAAATTCTTGGCCGTATTGATGCCTATCCTATACAGCCATGTGTAAAACGCGCTTTCGCCGCGAAATGACGGCAAGGCGCGATACGCTTTGATAAACGCCTCCTGCGTCACATCCTCGATGTCCGAACCATCGCGGATAAACCGCGACAAAAGCCTGGCGAGACGTCGCTGATACTTGGCAACAAGCAGATCGAAAGCTCTTTTTTCACCTCGCTGGGCACGTTCCACCAACTGTTGATCGATATCCCGATCACTCATGTCGTTGTTATGCTCCCTGGTTTGCCCACTGTTCTATGTGGTCGTTACGTGGACTGTGATCTAGACCACAGGATCCGCCCTGAGTTCCCTGAGGCGAGGACGAAGCGAAACATACCACTCCCGCCGCCAAACTTGAACCTCCGCACTTCAACTATTGCCAGCCATTTCTAGAGCCTTTACACTCCAACCAAGCACTTGCTTGAATGACAAGCTCTTCATTCCTTCCATCGTCAGGAGCACCTCATGCACACACCCGGGCAGCGTTTCCGCCAGGCCGTGGCCGCCGAAAAACCGTTGCAAGTGGTAGGCGCGATCAACGCCTATGCCGCACGTTTGGCCGAACACTCAGGTTTCAAGGCCCTGTATCTGTCCGGCGGCGGCGTGGCCGCCTCTTCCTGCGGCATTCCGGACCTGGGCATCACCACGCTGGAAGACGTGCTGATCGACGCCCGCCGCATCACCGACAACACCGATCTGCCGCTGCTGGTTGACATCGACACCGGCTGGGGCGGCGCCTTCAACATCGCCCGCGCCGTGCGCAGCCTGGAAAAAGCCGGCGTCGCCGCCGTGCATATCGAAGACCAGGTGCAACAGAAGCGCTGCGGCCATCGCCCCAACAAGGCCATCGTCACGCAGGACGAAATGGTGGACCGCATCAAGGCCGCCACCGACGCCCGCCGCGACAGCAGCTTCGTCATCATGGCCCGCACCGACGCGCTGGCCGTGGAGGGACTGGACGCCGCCATCGAACGCGCCGTCGCCTGCGTGGAAGCCGGCGCTGACATGATCTTCCCGGAGGCGATGACCGATCTGGCCATGTACCAGCGCTTCGCCGAGGCAGTGAAAGTGCCGGTGCTGGCCAATATCACAGAATTCGGCGCCACCCCGCTCTACACCACGCAAGAGCTGGCCGCTCATGGCGTGAGCCTGGTGCTGTACCCGCTGTCCGCCTTCCGCGCCATGAGCCAAGCCGCGCTGGATGTGTACGGCGCGATCCGCCGCGACGGCACCCAACAAGCCGTGCTGGGCAAGATGCAGACCCGGATGGAGCTGTACGATCACCTGGGCTACCACGACTACGAACAGAAGCTGGACTCGCTGTTCGCCGCAGGCAAGGAATAAGCGCCGCGCCCAAGTCTGCAAAGAATACGCATACCTACAAGGAGAAGCAGCATGACTGAAGTGGTAATCACCGGCAAACCGAAAAAATCCGTGGCCCTGTCCGGCGTCGCGGCCGGCAATACCGCGCTGTGCACCGTGGGCCGCAGCGGCAACGACCTGCACTATCGCGGCTACGACATTCTGGACCTGGCCGACAAGGCCGAATTCGAGGAGGTGGCCTACCTGCTGGTGCACGGCAAGCTGCCGAACCAGGCCGAGCTGACCGGCTACAAGAAGAAGCTGAAGTCGCTGCGCGGCCTGCCGGCCTCGGTCAAGGCGGTGCTGGAAGCGCTGCCGGCCAGCGCCCATCCGATGGACGTGATGCGCAGCGGCGCATCCGCCCTGGGCTGCGCGCTGCCGGAAAAAGACGATCACAACCTGGCCGGCGCGCGCGACATCGCGGACCGCCTGATGGCCTCCTTCGGCTCCATCCTGCTCTACTGGTACCACTACAGCCATAACGGCAAGCGCATCGACGTCGAAACCGACGACGACAGCATAGGCGGCCATTTCCTGCACCTGCTGCACGGCGTCAAGCCATCGGCCCAATGGGTGCGCGCCATGCACACCTCGCTGAACCTGTACGCCGAACATGAGTTCAACGCCTCCACCTTCACCGCCCGCGTCATCGCCGGCACCGGCTCCGACATGCACAGCGCCATCACCGGCGCCATCGGCGCGCTGCGCGGTCCCAAGCATGGCGGCGCCAACGAAGTGGCCTTTGAGATCCAGCAGCGCTATGAAAGCCCGGACGAAGCCGAAGCCGACATCCGCGCCCGCGTCGAGAAGAAAGAAGTGGTGATCGGCTTCGGCCACCCCGTTTATACGATTTCCGACCCGCGCAACAAGGTCATCAAGGAAGTGGCGCGCCAGCTGTCCAAGAGCAACAGCGACATGAAGATGTTCGATATCGCCGAGCGCCTGGAAAGCGTGATGTGGGACGTCAAGAAGATGTTCCCGAATCTGGACTGGTTCTCGGCCGTCAGCTACCACGCGATGGGCGTGCCCACTGCCATGTTCACCCCGCTGTTCGTGATCTCGCGCACCAGCGGCTGGGCGGCCCACGTGATTGAGCAGCGCCAGGACGGCAAGATCATCCGCCCGTCGGCCAATTACATCGGGCCGGAGGATCAGGTTTTCATTCCGCTGGAAAAACGCTGAGCTTCTCGCCAAGAGACCCACTGAAAGACGAAGACGCATTTCCAAATACCTAGGCCGTGAAGACGCAGGGCTTTTGTGGATTTCGTGGGTTTCGTGGCTAACTAGATTGACTTGTGGGATTTTAATGAACACCGCCTACCGCACCGCCCTGCCCGGCACCGGGCTAGACTACTTCGACGCCCGCGCCGCCGTGGAAGCCATCCAGCCCGGCGCCTGGGACAAGCTGCCCTACACCGGCCGCATCCACGCAGAGAACCTGGTCCGCCGCTGCGATCCGGCCATGCTGACCGAATGCCTGGAACAAATCGTCTATCGCAAGCGCGAGCGCGACTTCCCCTGGTTCCCCGCGCGCGTGGTTTGCCATGACATCCTCGGCCAGACCGCGCTGGTGGACTTGGCCGGCCTGCGCGACGCCATCGCCGACCAAGGCGGCGACCCGGCACAGGTCAACCCGGTGGTGCCGGTGCAGTTGATCGTCGATCACTCGCTGGCGGTAGAGTGCGGCGGCTTCGATCCGCTGGCTTTCGAGAAAAACCGAGCCATCGAAGACCGCCGCAACGAGGACCGTTTCCACTTCATCGAGTGGACCAAGACCGCCTTCGACAATGTAGACGTGATTCCCGCCGGCAACGGCATCATGCACCAGATCAATCTGGAGAAGATGTCGCCGGTGATCCACAGCGACAAGGGCGTTGCCTATCCCGACACCTGCGTCGGCACCGACAGCCACACCCCGCACGTGGACGCGCTGGGCGTGATCGCCGTCGGCGTGGGCGGCTTGGAAGCGGAAAACGTGATGCTGGGCCGCGCCTCATGGATGCGGCTGCCGGACATCGTCGGCGTGGAGCTCTCCGGCAAGCCCGCCGCCGGCATCACCGCCACCGACGTGGTGCTGGCGCTGACCGAATTCCTGCGCCAGCAAAAAGTCGTCGGCGCCTATCTGGAGTTCTACGGCGAAGGCGCGGCGGCGCTGACCCTGGGCGACCGCGCCACCATCTCCAATATGGCCCCGGAATACGGCGCCACCGCCGCGCTGTTCTTCATCGATGCGCAAACCATCGATTATTTGAAACTGACCGGCCGCAGCGACGAGCAGGTCAAGCTGGTGGAAACTTATGCCAAGACCGCCGGCCTGTGGGCGGACAGCCTGAAAACGGCCGAGTACGAGCGCGTGCTCAAGTTCGACCTGTCCACCGTCACCCGCAACCTGGCCGGCCCGTCCAATCCGCACAAGCGGCTGCCGGTATCGGCATTGGCCGAGCGCGGCATCGCCGGCAACCTGGCCCAGGCCCGCGAGCAAGAGGCGCAAGGCCTGCTGCCGGACGGCGCGGTGATCATCGCCGCCATCACCAGCTGCACCAATACCTCCAACCCACGCAACGTGATCGCCGCCGGCCTGCTGGCGCGCAATGCCAACAAGCTGGGCCTCGTCCGCAAGCCGTGGGTGAAGTCTTCGCTGGCGCCCGGCTCCAAGGCGGTGGAGCTGTACCTGAAGGAAGCCGGCCTGCTGTCCGAACTGGAGCAGCTGGGCTTTGGCATCGTCGCCTTCGCCTGCACCACCTGCAACGGCATGTCCGGCGCGCTGGACCCGAAAATCCAGCAGGAAATCATAGACCGCGACCTGTACGCCACGGCGGTGCTGTCCGGCAACCGCAACTTCGACGGCCGCATCCACCCCTACGCCAAACAGGCCTTCCTCGCCTCGCCGCCGCTGGTGATCGCCTACGCCATCGCCGGCACCATGCGCTTCGACATCGAAAAAGACGCGCTGGGGGTGGTGGACGGCAAGGAAATCCGCCTGCAGGACATCTGGCCGTCCGATGAAGAAATCGACGCCGTGCTGAAACAGGCTGTCAAACCGGATCAGTTCCGCCAGGTTTACGAGCCGATGTTCGCCATCCGCCAGGACAGCGGCGAGAAGGTCAGCCCGCTGTACGCCTGGCGGCCGCAGTCCACCTACATCCGCCGTCCGCCGTACTGGGAAGGCGCGCTGGCCGGCGCGCGCACGCTCAAGGGCATGCGGCCGCTGGCGCTGCTGCCGGACAACATCACCACCGACCACTTGTCGCCCTCCAACGCCATCCTGGCCAGCTCCGCCGCCGGCGAGTACCTGGCCAAGATGGGCTTGCCGGAAGAGGACTTCAACTCCTACGCCACCCACCGCGGCGACCACCTGACCGCGCAGCGCGCCACCTTCGCCAATCCGCAGCTGGTCAACGAGATGGCCGTGGTGGACGGCGAGGTGAAGAAGGGCTCGCTGGCGCGGGTTGAGCCGGACGGCAAGGTGATGCGCATGTGGGAAGCCATCGAAACCTATATGGACCGCAAGCAGCCGCTGATCATCGTCGCCGGCGCAGACTACGGCCAGGGCAGCTCGCGCGACTGGGCGGCCAAGGGCGTGCGCCTGGCCGGCGTGGAGGCCATCGTTGCCGAAGGCTTCGAGCGCATCCACCGTACTAACTTGATTGGAATGGGCGTGCTGCCGCTGGAGTTCAAGCCCGGCATCAACCGCAAAACCTTGCAGCTAGACGGCACCGAAACCTACGACGTGATAGGCCAGCGCGAACCCCGCGCCGACCTGACGCTGGTCATCCATCGCCGCGGCGGCGAGACGGTGCAAGTTGCCGTGACCTGTAGGTTGGATACTGCTGAGGAGGTGTCGATCTACGAGGCCGGCGGCGTGCTGCAGCGATTCGCGCAGGACTTTTTGGAGGGGGTGAAGGGCTAACCCCCTCTCCCCCGGCCCCTCTCCCGCAAGGGGAGAGGGGTGACTCTTTGACTACGTTTTAATATTGGATTGGTGACTACATCGCTACCAATCTTAGCAATGGAATGATTGGCGGCTTGGCGGCTTGGCGGCTTGGCGGCTTGGCGGCTTGGCGGCTTGGCGGCTTGGCGGCTTGGCGGCTTGGCGGCTTGGCGGCTTGGCGGCTTGGCGGCTTGGCGGCTTGGCGGCTTGGCGGCTTGGCGGCTTGGCGGCTTGGCGGCTTGGCGGCTTGGCGGGCAAATAGCTTAACGCGATTAAGAACAGGCACAAGCCCACTTCCCACCTCATTACTGAGAATATCGGCATCGGCTGCAGATCACGGCAGTCGCCAACGACAACATCAGCAATTTGATAGCCCCTCTCCCCTCGCGGGAGAGGGGTTGGGGAGAGGGGGGATGCGCCAGCTCGACTTCGCCAAGACACTGCGCCAAAACATGACCGATGCGGAACGGCTGCTATGGAAATATTTGCGAGCGCATCGACTAAACGGCGAGAAATTCCGCCGCCAACAACCTATCGGCCCCTACATCGTCGATTTCGTCCACTTCGGCGCGCGGCTGATCATAGAAGCGGATGGCGGCCAACATAACGAAAGTCCCAAAGACGCGATGCGCGATGTCTGGCTGCAAAAACAAGGCTTCACCATCATGCGTTTCTGGAACCACGACATTCTGCAAAACCCAGGCGCCGTCTTTGAAACGATATGGCAAACGCTAAGCGCCCAGGCGAAATAAACGTTGAGACCAACCCGCTTCAGGCCTGCGGCATACACAGGAAAGCAAACACATGACTCACGCGGCACAAATCAAGATTCCCGCCACTTATATGCGCGGCGGCACCAGTAAGGGCGTTTTTTTCCGGTTGCAGGACTTGCCGGAAGCCGCCCGCCAACCCGGCGCGGCGCGAGACCAGCTGCTGCAGCGCGTCATCGGCAGCCCGGACCCTTACGGCAAACAGATAGACGGCATGGGCGGCGCCACGTCCAGCACCAGCAAAACCGTCATCGTGGGCAAATCCACCCAGCCTGGCCATGATGTCGACTACCTGTTCGGCCAGGTGGCCATAGACAAGGCCTTCGTCGACTGGACCGGCAACTGCGGCAACCTGTCCGCCGCCGTTGGCCCCTTCGCCATCGCCAATGGCCTGATCGACCCGGCGCGCGTGCCGGACAACGGCATCTGCACCGTGCGCATCTGGCAGGCCAATATCAGCAAGACCATCATCGCCCACGTGCCCATCACCCTCGGCCAGGTGCAGGAAACCGGCGACTTCGAGCTGGACGGCGTCACCTTCCCCGCCGCCGAAGTGCAATTGGAATTCCTGGATCCGGCAGATGAGGGCGACGGCGGCGCGATGTTTCCCACCGGCAATCTGGTGGATACGCTGGAAGTGCCCGGCGTCGGCGCCTTCCCGGCTACGCTGATCAATGCCGGCATCCCCACCATCTTCGTCAACGCCGCCGACATCGGCTACACCGGCACAGAGCGGCAGGATGCGATCAATTCCGACAACGCGGCGCTGGCGCGCTTCGAAACCATACGCGCTTACGGCGCGCTGAAAATGGGCCTGATCCAGAATCTGGACCAGATCGCCAGCCGCCAGCACACGCCCAAGATCGCCTTCGTCGCGCCGCCGGCCGACTACACCGCGTCCAGCGGCAAGCTAGTGAAAGCGTCCGACATCGACGTGCTGGCGCGCGCCATGTCCATGGGCAAGCTGCATCACGCCATGATGGGCACGGCGGCGGTGGCCATAGGCACGGCGGCGGCGGTGCCCGGCACCCTGGTCAACCTGGCCGCCGGCGGCGTCAAGCGGCAGGCCGTGCGTTTCGGCCACCCGTCCGGCACCTTGCGCGTGGGCGCGGAAGCCAAGCTGGTGAACGGACAATGGACCGTCACCAAGGCCATCATGAGCCGCAGCGCCCGCGTGCTGATGGAAGGCTGGGTGCGGGTGCCGGCCGACGCCCTATAAAGCCAAACCCATCCTGCAAACCAAAGGGATGCCGGCGCATCCCTTTGGTTTTGCCTGCCCGATTGGCCCCCTGGCGACAATTCCCGGCGGCATCCGTGAGATAATGCCGCCAGGCATTCACGCGCGCCCCGCGCATCCCGTCATCATCCGGCCCGCCGCCGCGTCATGCCCGCCCTCTCAAACTTCGGAAAGCTGAACCCATGGACCATACCGCCCCCATCCTGACCTCCGCCACAGACTGGCACTGGAGTCCCACGCCGTTTCCCGGCGCGGACTTCGTCTGGCTGCGCAGGAATCCGGGCGGCGGAGGCTCGGCTTTGTTGAAGCTGGCCAAGGGCGCTCGCCTGCCGTTGCATCAGCACCCGGGCACCGAGCAGGTGTTCGTGACCGCAGGCAAACTCAAAGTGGGCGATCACGTGCTTTGCAAAGGAGACCATTTGTTCATCGACGCCCATGTGCCCCACGCAGTCGAGGCCTTGCAGGCCAGCGTCTACCTCACGCTGTCCGAAACCGACGGCGTTGAGCTGTTGGATGGCGCAAGCCGCGTCGATTAGACCCATCCACGGGGGAAGGCGCCCGCCTTCCCTTTCGCTCCGGCACGCCCGCCCGTAGCCTCAGCCGCGACAACGCATCCCCATCCCCGCGCTCATTTGATGTAACAACTGGTTTACTCCACATAGTTCCGCGTAAAATATCTCCATATAAAATAATTTCGCTGGATGAAGACATGAACAACAAGCCGATGCTCTATGCGTTCGCCGCCATCGCCATGTGGGCCTCCGTCGCCACGCTCAGCGCGCTGACGCACACCTTGCCACCGTTCTTCGTCGCCGGCATCGGCCTGATGCTGGGCAGCCTGCTGACGGTGCGCCATGTCCGCGAATGGAAAGTGCCGCTAAAGGTCTTCGCCAACGGCGTGTACGGCATCTTTGGCTTCTACTTCTTCCTGTTCAACGCCTATCGCCTGGCTCCCGTCATGGAAGCCACCGTGCTCAGCTACGTCTGGCCGCTGCTGATGGTGCTGCTGTCGCCGCTGCTGCTGCCGGGCACCCGGCTTAGCGCCAACCACATCTTGGGCAGCGTGATCGGCTTTGCCGGCGCCGCGCTGATCGTCACCGGCGGCAAGCTCTCGCTGTCCATGAACGCCATGCCCGGCTATCTGATGGCCATCGGCGCAGCCGTGGTCTGGGCCACCTACAGCCTGTTCACCCGCCGCCTGCCGGCCAGCTCCGACAATGCCGTCGGCGGCTTCTGCCTGACCGCCGGCCTGCTGGCCCTGGCCCTGCACGCCGCCACGGAGCCGGCTGCCCATCCCTCCGCCGCGCAATGGCTGATCATCGTCGTGCTGGGCCTGCTGCCCATGGGCGCCGCCTTCCTGTGCTGGAACCGCGCCATGCAACTGGGCGACCCTCGCCAGACCGGCGCCTTGGGCAATACCACGCCGCTGCTGTCCACGCTGCTGCTGGTCGCCTCCGGCCAGGCCACGTTGAACGGCAGCGCCGCCATCGCCATCGCCATGATCGTGGGCGGCGCGGCGCTGGGCACCATGCCGGCCGATAAGCTGCGCCTGCCGTGGATTCAAGCGCGTCGCGCCTAAGCGAGCGACGGATATCATTGCGGCGGCGAGACTGACGCGATGCGGATGCAAAACCCGATGCCGGATCAATATTGACGCAAGCATGGGCCGCGCCGGCTTCCTGGTCGGCAAGATGCAAGGAACAGACAACGCATCCGCGAGCCTCGCCCGCGGCTTCCCGCCTGCAGGCGCTAGGCGTATCATTTCCCGCTGTCTTCATACAAAACAATAAGGGGCCGACATGGCGCGATACTGGGGCAAGGTGCTGACGGCGATGGTCACGCCGTTTGACGCCGAAGGTCGATTGAATCTGGACATGGCGTGCCGACTGGCGCGCCATTTGTCCGAAAACGGCAGCGACGGCCTGGTCTTGGCCGCCACCACCGGCGAGGCGCCCACGCTCCGCGATGACGAGCGTTTCGAGCTGATCCGCGCCGTCAGTGAAGCCGTGACCATTCCGGTGCTGGCCGGCACCGGCAGCAATGACACCCGCCATGCGCTGGAATTGACGGCCAGGGCCGCGGACGCCGGCGCGGACGGCGTGTTCCTGATCTCCCCCTACTACAACCGTCCGCCGCAGGCCGGCATCGAGGCGCACTTCCGCGCGCTGGCCGCCGCCACCCGCCTGCCGGTGATGCTGTACGATGTGCCGTGCCGCACCGGCCGCCGCATCGCCCATGACGTGTTGCTCCGACTGTTCCGCGAAGTCGACAATATCGTCGCGTTCAAGGACGCCACCGGCGACCCCGCCGCCGCCGCGCGGCTGATCGCGGAAGCCGGCGAACATTTCGAGCTTTACTCCGGCGACGATGCCTTGACCCTGCCGCTGCTGGCCGTCGGCGCGGTGGGCGTGGTGGGCACCTCCACCCATTGGACAGGGCAGGCCTTCGGAGCCATGATCGCCGCCTACCAGCAAGGCGACGTGCTGCGCGCGCGCGCCATCAACGCCGCGCTGCAGCCCTCGTTCGCCTTTGCCAACACGGAGGACTCGGTGTTCTCGATGTCGGTCAAGGCCATGCTGCGCAGCCAGGGACTGCCGGTGGGAGAATGCCGCCTGCCGCTGCCGCCCGCACCAGCCGGCGTGCAGGAAAACGCCGCGCAGGTCTGGCAGGACCTGCAGGCCCGGCTGGCGCGCCTGGACTGAACGCCTCACGATTGGAATAAAAAAGGAGACCGCAAACGGTCTCCTTTTTTCCAGCGCGGGCGATGCCGGGCGGACTTAATCGCGGAAGTTGTTGAACTGCAGCGGCGCGCCGTTTTCCAGATCGTTGGCGATATCCTTCTTCAACAGCGCGATGGCTTCCTGCAGCACGTCGCGCTTGGCGCCGGACACGCGCACCGCCTCGCCCTGGATGCTGGCTTGCACCTTCATCTTGGAATCCTTCAGCAACTTGACGATTTTCTTTGCCAGATCACTGTCTAAGCCTTCCTTGACTTTCAATACCTTTTTGACCTTGTTGCCGGACACTTTTTCCAGCTTGCCATAATCCATGCTGCGCACATCCACCCCGCGCTTGGACAGCTTGCCCACCATGATCTCGTTGACCTGGTCCAGCTGGAATTCGGTGTCGGCGTACAGCGTCACTTCCTTGTCGTTGAACTCGATGCGTGCATCGCTGCCCTTGAAGTCATAGCGGGTGGAGACTTCCTTATTGGCCTGATCCAGCGCGTTGCGCACTTCCACCTTGTTTACTTCGGAAACAACATCAAAAGACGGCATAAAACTATCCTCATATGGAACTTGCAGAATTCTAGTAGCGCCCCGTCCGCTTGTCACCCGCGCCAGGTTGCCAAAGCCGGCCGGACATGGTGTGATTTGGCCATAATCCATTCTCCGGTGCATTTCATGCTTATCACGCCGCCGCAGCTGGCCGCCTTCCTGGCCGCCGCCATGCTGATCACGCTCTCCCCCGGCCCCGACAATTTGATGGTGCTCAGCCAGGGCATTTCGCGTGGCCGCCGCCAGGGCATGGCCTTCGGCCTGGGCTGCGCCATGGGCTGTCTCAATCACACCGTATTGGCCGCCTTAGGGGTCAGCGCCCTGATCGCCGCCTCGCCCCTGGCCTTCACGGCCTTGAAGATCGCCGGCGGCGGCTATCTGGTTTATCTGGGCTGGGGCGCCATCCGCAGTCCTGGCGCCAGCTTCCGCGCGGACGGGCAATCCGCGCAACCGCAAAGTTCTCTCGCCGCCACATTTAGGCGCGGGCTCATCGCCAATGCCATCAACCCCAAGGTGGTACTATTTTTCCTGGCCTTCCTGCCGCAGTTCGTCAATCCCGCCCATGGCCCTGTCGGCTTGCAAACCGCCATCCTGGGCGTGGCATTCACTTTGCAAGGCGCGCTGATTTTCGGTGCGCTGGGTTATTTCTCCGGCCATGTAGGACAGTGGCTGGCCCAAAGCCGCAAGGCCAGCCAATGGCTGGACCGAGCCGCCGGCTCCATCTTCATCGCCTTGGGACTGCGCTTAATGCTTAAAAATTAACCTCGACATGGCATCAAAACAAATTAATGCATTTCACAAACTCATAAAAAAGAATTCATGGTAATATTGCGCAATAAAAAATTCACAATAAGGCTATTGTTGAAATGAAAAACCTGAAAATTGCACTTATCCTACTCGCCCTTAGCCCCTACGCCCTTGCCTACATCGACCCAGGCTCCGCAGTATTCGCCTGGCAAGGCTTGCTGGCCCTGATTGGCGGCATTGTCGTCTTCGTCCGCTCCCCCTTTGCCTCAATCAAAAAGCTCATACTTGCCATTTTTAAGAAAAATGAGAACAAATAAAAATGCGTGATCCGCAAGGCTCCATTCGTTTCGAACAAGATCAGGCTATCCGTTCGCTGCGCACCCCTCTGACTGACTCGCACTTTCTGAAAACCCATCATGCGAGAAAACTGGTTGAGCAAGGCGCGTTGCTAGACTTCCAGTTTCACGATGCCCAGACCATTACCTCGCCTCGCCTGCCCTTCATCAGCTACCCGCATGAGTGGTCTCAGTCGCAGCTATATGACGCCGCCAGACTGACCCAAGACATCAATCGCGATCTCGCGGAAAACGGCTGGGAACTCAAGGATGCCTCCGCCTGGAATATATTGTTCCAGGGATGTCAGCCTGTGTTTTGCGACCACCTGTCCTTCAGGGCAATCGCACCTTCTTGTCATAAGCAAACAGACTTGCCAACCCACCCAGACTTGAGGTGAACTCCCAGGTTTTACCGGTGCGGGATGGGAACGTTGATGGAACATTTGGCCGAGGTGCCCGAGCCGAGGACCGGGCGCTACATCGCCCATCCGCTGGACGAAATTCTGGTGATTGCCGTGTGCGCCATCTTCGCGGGGGCGGAGAGCTTTGTGGAGGCGGTCGAGTGGGCTGAGGTTAAGGAAGCTTGGCTGCGGCGCTTCCTGCCGTTGAAGAATGGCATTCCTTCTCACGATACCGTCAACCGCGTGTTCCGACTGCTGGATCCCAAGCAGTTCGAGAACGCCTTCCGCAGCTGGACGCAAGGACTGCTGGGCTCGTTCCAGCAGATCGCCATCGATGGCAAATGCCTGCGCGGCACCGCTCGCGGCGCGCACAGCCCGGTGCACATGGTCAGCGCCTTCGCCACCGAACTGGGCTTGGCGCTGGGGCAGGAGAAAGTCGCCGACAAAAGCAATGAAATCACTGCGATTCCGGCGTTGCTGGCCGCACTGGATGTGGAGGGCTGTCTGGTCAGCCTGGATGCGATGGGCTGCCAGAAAGAGGTTGCCAAGACCATCGTGGCGCGTAAAGCGGACTATTTGCTGGCGGTGAAGGAGAACCAGCCCAAGCTACGTCAGGCCGTAGCGTGCGCGCTGCATGACCATCCCACCGAGCGAGTGGCCAGCGCGCAAAAAGGGCATGGCCGCACGGTGTTGCAACATGTGGTGACAGCCCGGGCGGACGGCATTGTCGACGCTCAGGCCTGGCCCGGCTGCCAAACAGTGGGTCGCGTGGATTCGGTGCGGCTGGATGGTCGCGGACAATCGGCGCTGGAGCAGCGCTATTATTTGTCGTCGCGCGCGTTGAGCGCGGAAGAGCTGGCGCAGGCGGTGCGCCGTCATTGGGCGATCGAAAACGGCCTGCATTGGTGTCTGGATGTGATTTTTCGGGAAGATAACTGCCCATTGCGCGAAGATCATGGACCGCAGAATTTTGCGCTGCTGCTGAAATTCGCGCTCAACCTGCTGCGTAGTTCGCCGTATCAGGCCAAGAAAAGCATGCGGGTGCGACGCAAGCGTGCCGGCTGGGATGATGAGGCCTTGGCTGAGTTGCTGGGCATGTCGCCTTTATGACGTGAAGGTGCGATTGCCCTGCCTGTCCTTCCAGAGCATAGAGAGCCGCCATTGGTGGGCATTCAGCCAATACTTGCAGCACTTCGTCTTCCCGCTGGCCGCCGCGCGGCACTGCGGCTTTCCGGCGCACGATTGCTTTTTGTTGAACCGCAACGGCATCGATATCGATCGCTTCCGCGGCATGATGGGCAGCCGTCTATTGACCAGCCGCTTTTGGCCCCTGCTGATCAGCCGCCTAGGCAGCGATGGGGCCGGCGCTTCCGCCCAGGCGCAGAAGCAGCCGGGCGCAGGCTACCACAACAACCTGTACAACCTGATCGACTGGTTCTTGGGCCGCGCCGCGCCGCGCGCGCGCGACAGCGCCTGGACCGACTATCAGCAGACCAATAGCCACTATTCGTCCAAAGCCCGCGAGGAAAAGCACGCCTTCATCAGCAAATGGCTGGATCAACTTAAACCATCTTGGGTGGCGGACTTTGGCTGCAACACTGGCGAATACTCGCTGCTCGCTCAGCGCTTCGGCGCCAGCGTCATCGCTTTGGACGCGGATTTGGATTGCATCGACAAGCTCTATGCCGCCAATCGCGACAACCGCGCGCTTTATCCCGTGGTGGCGAACCTTGACGACATGAGCGCTGGCCGCGGCTGGGCGGGAGAGGAGTTCTCAAGCCTACCAAGCCGCGTGGGCTCGATATCAGACTTAAGCATGATGCTGGCGCTGATCCATCACCTAGCCATCTCGCTGTCCATTCCCTTCCCTAAAATCGCGGAATTTGCAGCCAAGCTGACGCGCAAATGGCTGATCGTGGAACTCATAGACGAGCAGGACCCATTGGTGGGCAAGCTATGCCAAGACCGTCGCCGCTCCCCATCCGAATTTCCCTTGGCCGCACAGCGAGCCGCTTTTCTCGAACAATTCCACCTCCGAGATGAAACTCCGCTGACCGGCACGCATCGCCATTTACTCCTGTTGGAAAAAAACAATGATGCGTCTCAATAAAGATGCCCTGGCCAGTTTATTGCTGATAGCTCTACTGTCTCTATCGCAAGCTGGCCCGCTTGCCAGCGCGGTGTATCACGGCGGACTCACTATCGCATCCATTCTGCCCGACACATCCATTTTATTGGTCATAGGTTTATTGCTGTGCGGCCTTTTCCTTACCCTATGCCGCCTGAACATGCAGTCGCAAAAGACCTTTGTCTTGACCACCGGTGCATTGTTCGCACTCAAATTTGGGAAAAGCCAGCTTAGCCCAGACCCTTGGCCCTTGGGTGTCAAACTCTTGCTGGCCTTGCTCACTCTCGCGGCCTGCTGGCTTATTGCCAAGCGCATCCCGCAAGAAATATGGCTGAGAGTACGCAATGCCAGCATTGCAGCCATGGCCATCTACTTGCTGACTCCTTACGCGCTATCCCTATTTAACAGCACGCCGGAACAAACGGTCTTTGGGAAAGAACGCCCTTATGCTGCGGCAAGCCAGCATGCCACGCTTGTGCTTCTGCTCGATGAAACAGGTCCGGAGTTTATTGCGCCGTTGCTGCAGACAATCCAAACCGAAAAGCTGCAATCACGCACGGCCATCATCCCTTCTGCGGGTCAAAATACCGTCAACGCCATTCCAGCCATGCTGACCGGGCATCGTTTCGATGACGTCACCCCTTGCGGCAGCACACGCCTATGCTCGCCGACCCGTTCGATAGACTTCTCCAAACTGCATGCCGGACGCCCAGATCTGGATATGGTTGGTTTCTGGCACCCTTACTGCGCCATCCAAGGCCTGCGCTACTGCCATCGAGTCAATGGTGTTTTCATGCCGTCCGCGCAGCAGATCCTGCCATGCAGCCTGCCCTTACTCTCGCAGAGAGCGGAATGTCGCCTCCACTCAGGAGCCAGAGATTTAGCCGTCAATCAGTTACTGAAGGCCACGCTGGAGGCCCCATTTTGGCAAAGCGGCGGTTTGTTATATCTCCACCTCCCGCTCCCACACCCCGCGATGGAGGATGGAATGGAAGCCAAGGAAGATATTGGAGTACACTACCGCGCCAATCTAAACAGGGCCAGCATCGTGCTAGCCGGGCTGCTGGGCCGGATGAAAAACCGTTTTGGCAATGACTTTTCCGTCATCGTCACCTCAGACCATCCCCTGCGCCGGGAAATTTGGTGTGCACCTGGTAGCCCTTATGACAAAAACTCCTGCCAGAACGACATCCCCGCAAATAGGCATCTGGTGCCTTTCATTGTGATCGCACCAACCCTGCCCGCCTCTTTAAGCATGCCAAGCAGCAACTTAGGCGTGTTCTAGAGCAGACGCGGCCGCATCAGAACTCACTTCTTCAACAGGAACTCCACCAGCACGGTCTTGAACACGAAGCCGGTCACGCCGAAGCCCAGCGCCAGGAACAGCACGAACATGCCCAGTTTGCCGGCCTTGGACTGCTTGCCCAAGTCCCAGATGATGAAGCCCATGAACAGGATCAGACCGGTCAGGCAGACCGCCATGGAAATATTGGTGAATTGCTCTTCGGACATCTTGTCAGTTCTCGCCTGCTCCGCCATGGCGGCAGGATGGGGTCATTGAAGGAGAGCGGCCGCCGCGCAACACCAGCGCCACGCCCGCCGCAGCCATAACGATACCGCCCAGGGCCGGGGCGCTCAAGCGCTCGTCAAACAGCCACCAGGCCTGGAGCGCGGTCAGGCCGGGCACCAGATACAGATAGGCCGCCACGCGGCTGACATCGCCATCTCGCAGCATGCGCATCAACAGCAGCACCGCCAGGATGGACAACATGACCACGCTCCAGCCCAGGGCGAACAGGAATTGCCCGCTCCACACCACCTTGTCGCCGCGCTCGAACAGCAAGGCGAGCATGCCGGTCACGGCAAATGCCGCCAGGTATTGATGAAAGGCGCCGGTCAAAGGATGCGCGCCTTGCCCTTTGCGTTTTTGATAGAGCGTGCCGAAAGTAATCATCAACAAGCCGGCAGCGACGAAGACAATGCCTGGGTTGCCGCTCAAGACCAGTCCCTTGCTGCCGGCTATCACCAGCGTCGTGCCGCCCAGGCCCAACGCCATTCCCAGCCATTGGATGGCGCGGAAGCGCTGCCCGTCCAGGCGCCAGGACAGCAAGGCCGTCAGCAGGGGTTGCAGACCCATGACCAGGGCAGCCAGGCCCGCCGGCACGCCCAGCTTGATCGCGGCGAACAAACAGCCCAGATAGCCGCCATGCAACAGGCCGCCGCTGACCCACTGGCTGCGCATCTGCGCCTTGCGGGGCCAGGCCGGCCGCAACACCACCACCAGACCGGCAAAGCACAGCAGGGTCAGGGCCATGCGGATGGCCAGGAAAGTAAATGGCCCGCAGTACGGCAAGCCCAGCTTGGCGCCGGTAAAGCCCGTGCTCCACAACAGCACGAATACCCAAGGTATCCACTGATTGGCGCGCATCACCACTCCCAAAGATTAAGAATGAAAAATGGCGGCCATCGGCCGCCATGTCAATGACATTAACCTGATTGTATCAGCTGCGCTTGCTCCGCGCATTGGCGGCGATGCGCATGCGCAAGGCGTTCAAGCGGATGAAGCCGGCCGCGTCGGCGTGATTGTAAGCGCCGCCGTCTTCGTCGAAAGTGGCGATGGCCGGGTCGAACAGCGAATCGGTCTTGGATTCGCGGCCCACTACGATCACATTGCCCTTGTACAGCTTCAGCCGCACCCAGCCGTTCACCGTGGCCTGGGACGCGTCTATCATCTGCTGCAGCATGACCCGCTCCGGGCTCCACCAGTAGCCCGTGTAGATCAGCTGGGCGTACTTCGGCATCAGCTCATCCTTCAGGTGAGCCACTTCGCGGTCCAGGGTGATGGACTCGATGGCGCGGTGCGCCTTCAGCATGATGGTGCCGCCCGGCGTTTCATAGCAACCGCGCGACTTCATGCCCACGTAGCGGTTCTCGACGATGTCCAGCCGGCCGATGCCGTGCTTGTTGCCCAGGCGGTTCAGCTCGGTCAACACCGCGGCCGGGCTCAGCGCCTGGCCATTCACGGCGACGATGTCGCCCTTGCTGTACTCCAGCTCCACGTACTCGGCCTGGTCCGGCGCGTTTTCCGGGCTGACGCTCCACAGCCACATATCTTCTTCCGGCTCCTGTGCCGGGTCTTCCAGCACCGTTCCCTCGTAGGAGATGTGCAGCAGGTTGGCATCCATGGAATACGGGCTGCCGCCGTTCTTCTTCTTGCTGATGTCGATGCCGTGCGCCTCGGCGTAAGCCAGCAGCTTCTCGCGCGACAGCAGGTCCCACTCGCGCCACGGCGCGATCACTTTCACGTCCGGCTTCAGCGCGTAGTAACCCAGCTCGAAACGGACCTGATCATTGCCCTTGCCGGTGGCGCCGTGCGACACGGCGTCCGCGCCCACCTGGTTGGCGATCTCGATCTGGCGCTTGGCGATCAGCGGCCGGGCGATGGAGGTGCCCAGCAGGTATTCGCCCTCATAGATGGTGTTGGCGCGGAACATCGGGTAGACATAATCGCGCACGAACTCTTCGCGCAGGTCCTCGATGAAGATGTTCTCGGGCTTGATGCCCAACGAGACGGCTTTTTGCCGCGCCGGCTCCACTTCCTCGCCCTGGCCGATGTCGGCGGTGAAAGTCACCACCTCGCATTGGTATTCGTCTTGCAGCCACTTGAGGATCACCGAGGTATCCAGGCCGCCGGAGTACGCCAAAACCACTTTTTTGATGTCAGACATTGCTTCTCTTCCTACTGAATTGTTTGCGGATCGATTGCCGGGCGGGACTCAGTCCTCGCGACGCCCCAGCAATAGATACTCGATCAAGGCTTTCTGCACGTGCATGCGGTTTTCCGCCTCGTCCCACACCACGCTTTGCGGGCCGTCTATCACCTCTGCCGCCACTTCCTCGCCGCGGTGGGCGGGCAGGCAGTGCATGAACAGCGCCTCTGGCTTGGCGTGCTTCATCAGCCCGGCCGTCACCTGATAGCCTTCGAAAGCCTCGCGGCGCGCGGCCTGCTCGGCTTCGAATCCCATGCTGGTGAACACGTCGGTGGTGACGATGTCCGCGCCCCGCACGGCCTGGGCCGGATCCTGGAACAGTTCGAGCGTTTCCGCGCCGTAGGATTGGCCATCCAATGCTTTCAGCTCGTAGCCGGCCGGCGACGCCACCTTGAGCTTGAAGCCCAGCACGGCTGCCGCTTGCAGCCAAGTGCGGCAGACATTGTTGCCGTCGCCAATCCACGCCACCGTCTTGCCCTGGATCGAGCCGTGCCGCTCCACATAGGTGAAGATGTCGGCCAGGATCTGGCACGGATGGTATTCGTTGGTCAGGCCATTGATCACCGGCACGCGCGAATACTGGGCCAGGGTTTCCACCAGGCCTTGCTCATAGGTGCGGATCATGATGATGTCGCTCATCCGGGACAGCACGCGCGCGGTGTCCTCGATGGGCTCCCCGCGGCCGATCTGCGAACTCTTGGTATCCAGAAACATGGCGTGGCCGCCCAGCTGGGCCATGCCGGCTTCAAAGGAAACGCGAGTGCGCGTGGAATTCTTTTCGAACACCATGGACATCACCTTGCCGACTAGCGGCCGATGCAACTCCCCGGCGCTTTGTCGTCGCTTCAGGACCTGGCTTCGCGCGAAGAGATGGTGATACTCATCGGGAGTGAGGTCGCTGAATTGCAGGTAATGCCTTACTGACGTCATGATGCTCCAATCAAAAAAAGAAGCCGCTGCGCGTGCAACACCGAGAGGTGATTTCATGCGCAACGGCACATTACTACACGCTGGTCTCAAGTCACTTTACTAAATGCCGCACCTCCACAAGAACACGGGCATGTTTTATAGAAATGCGACATTTCTTATATTTATCGGAAATCGCACTGTCTGACAAGCACTCAATTGAATAGCGCGCGGCTCGGCAGCTCCGCCCACTCGTCCGGACGCAGCACGCGCAGGTAAAACTCCCCGCCATCCTCGGCCAAACCGTGCATTTCAATGGTTTTCTGCGTCTTCTGCAGCCGCGCGAGATAAGCCAGGATCGTGTCGTCTATCACCTGTCCCGGCACCAAAACGGGGATGCCCGGCGGATACGGCACGATCTGGTCGCAGCACACCCGGCCGCTTAGCGCGGGATTGGGGCGGCCATCGTCATCCAGCAGCGGCAAGCGCTCTCCGGCCTCATAAAAAGCGTCGCGCGGCAGGCACGCCAGCCGCGTGAAACGCGGAATCTCCGGCATGCGTCCCAGCGCGCGGGCGGGGCGGTTTTCCTTGGCCAGGCGCAGCATGGCGTCGTACAGCCGGGACAGTTTGCTGCGCGTGGTGCCTATGGTCAGCAACAAGGTGATGGTGTTGAACGTGGATTTTTCCACCTGAATGTTGTAGCGCTCGAACAGCGCCTGCTGCAGCTCGTCCGCGGTGAAGCCGGACTGGCTGAAATCGACCGTCAGCTTGGTCGGATCGAGCTGGATGCCATCCTCCCTCACGTCCTCCGGCAGCAGGTCTTCCAGCTCCAACACACGGAATGCGCCGGTGGAGTTGATCTTTTCGCGCAATTCCTGCGCCAGCTTCAAGGTGCGGTCCAGCAAGCGGTAGCCTTCCATCACCGCTTGCTTGCGCGCCACGTCCAGACTGGCGATCAGGTTGTACTGCGGACTGGTGGACGCGTGCATATTGAAGTTTTCGCGGAACAGATGCTCGTCGAAGCGCGGGTCGTTGACGTGGATCATGCTGGCCTGCGAGAACGCGGACAGGATCTTGTGCGTGCTCTGCGTGACATAGTCGGCGCCGGATTCCAGCGCCGTCGGCCGGAAGGCAGGATGGAAGCGCGCGAAGCCGTACCAGGCCTCGTCCACGATCACCTTAATGCCCCGCTCGTGCGCGGCCTCGATGATGGGCTTCAGGTCATAGCGCAGGCCATCGTAAGTGCATGAGGTCAGAATCAGCACGCGGGCGTCCGGGTTTTCCTCTATCGCCCGGAAAATGGTGGCCTTGGGCACCGGGCCGAAAATGCCGTACTGGCGATTGATGGAAGAATCCAGATACACCGGCCGCGCGCCGGACAGGATCACGCCGTGATGCACGGACTTGTGGCAATTGCGATCCAGCAGCAGCTTGTCGCCCGGCGCCAGCAAGGTCTGGAAAATCACCTTATTGGATGTGGAGGTGCCGTTGGTGGCGAAGTAAGTCTTGCGCGCGCCGAAGGCCTTGGCGGCCAGCATCTGCGCCTCGGCGATGACGCCGGTGGGATGCAGCAGCGAGTCCAGCATGGGCACCGATACCGACAAGTCGGCCCGCAACAGGTGCTCGCCGGCAAAGTCGTGGAAGTCGCCCACCCACGGGCTGCCCTTCAGCGAATCCCCGCCGGAGTGGCCCGGCGTATGCCAAGAGTCCTTGGCCATGCGCACGTACTGCTTGAGCTTGTCGTAGAACGGCGTGGCGGACTTGTCCGCCAGCTCGGCCACCAGGATGCGGAACCAGCCGTTGAAGTCGGCCTCGTCGCGGTAGAAGTAACCGTCCACGGCATGGCTGGCCAACTCCTCGACCAAGGCGCGCTCGTCGTCGTTCTGCAAAAAAACGTAAAGCGAGATTTCCGGACGGAAATCGCTGATGCGGTTAGCCAGCTGCGCCGCGGCCTCGCCATTGGCCGTGCCTTTCAGTTGCCGATCCACCAGCACCACTTGCACCTCGCCGTCGCGGGCCAGCAAGTCCATGGTTTCCGCCGTGGTGTTGGCGGCGACGAAAGTCAGGCCAAACGGATTCTCCAGCCGCACGGCGGCAGCCCCCAGACCGGCCATCACTTCAGCCTGCCAAGTCACATCGTCGCTGACCACTAGAACGCGGCTAACGGGTTTCATGATGGTTTCTCCTGATATGTATGCCGCGCACATTGTTTTGGGTTCTGGGTCTGTCCGGCCATGCGCGTTTTTTATTTGCTCCTATCCTATCCGCAACTCGCCGCCGCCGTCATTATGCGGACGCACATAGGCCGCATGCGTTACAATTGCCGCATGCTGACCGATGCCGAAAAAGACGCCATTCGCGACCATTACCGCGCCATTTCCGACCGCCTGCCGGGCTTCACTCCGCGCGCCTCGCAAAGGAGGATGCTGGCCGAAATCGCCAATACGCTCTCCCGCGCCCAGGAAAAGACGGATGACGAGTGGCCGGAGCGCGAGGGCGAAAGCATCGCCGTGATCGAGGGCCCCACCGGCGTCGGCAAGAGCCTGGCCTATCTGCTGGCCGGCGGCGTAATGGCGCGCGCGCGCGGCAAGAAGCTGGTGGTCACCAGCGCCACCGTGGCGCTGCAGGAACAGCTGGTCAACCGCGACCTGCCCTTCGTGGTGGAAAACAGCGGCTTGCCGCTGACCTTCGCCCTGGCCAAGGGCCGCGGCCGCTATCTTTGCCCTTACCGCCTGTACGGCCTCACCGCCCAGCACGCGCAACAAAGCCTGCTGCAACCGGACCCCATGATGGCGCTGTGGGACCACAAGCCGGAGCAGGCCGAACTGGACGCGCTCAGCGCCATGGCGGACGCCTTTCACTACCGCAAATGGAATGGCGACCGCGACAGCTGGGACACCATCATCGAGGACGGACTGTGGGCGCGCGTCACCAACGACCGCCACGGCTGCCTGAAAACCGCCTGCCCCAATCGCGCGGAATGCCCGTTCTACCTGGCGCGCGACACACTGGAAAACGTGGACGTGGTGGTGGCCAACCACGACCTGATGCTAGCCGACATTTCGATGGGCGGCGGCGTGATCCTGCCCGCGCCCGAGGAAAGCTTCTATTGCATAGACGAGGCGCACCATCTGGCCAAAAAAGCCATCAACCAGTTCGCCGCCGAGCATTCGCTGGGCCAAGCCCTGGGCTGGCTGGACAAGGTAGGCGCGGTGGTGGTGCATGCAGAGGCGCACACCGGCAAGGCCGAACTGGCCAGCAACGCGATAGACTCTGCCGCCGCTTGCGTGGAGACGCTGACCGAGTGGCAATGGCTGCTGGGCAGCGAGGACGCGCTGGCCGCCAGCAGCGACAATCTGGAGCCGTCCTGGCTGATTGAGGACGGCGTCTTGCCGGAGCGGCTGAAGGCCTCTGCCGCCAATATGGCCATCTCCGCCCGCGCGCTGTCCAAGCAATTGGACGACATGGGCAATGCGCTATCCGAAGCCCGCAAGGACAAGAGCGGCGACGCCGACCTGGACAAAACCGCCACCGAGCTGGGCTTTTTGATCGGCCGCGCGGAACAGTTGATGGCGGTATGGGACCTGTTCGATACCGAAACGCCGGAAAACGCGCCGCCCATCGCCAAATGGATCACGCGCAAGGCAGAGGGCAAGGGCGATTATCTGTTCTCCGCCTCGCCGGTCAGCGCCGCCGCCAGCCTGGCCGCCACGCTGTGGCGCCGCGCCGCCGGCGCCATCCTGACCTCCGCCACGCTGCGCTCGCTGGGTGATTTTGAATTGCTGCTGTCGCAAACCGGCCTGAAATGGCTGCCCAAGGTCAGCTGCATGGCCCTGGAGTCTCCGTTTAACTTCGACGAGCAGGGCGAGCTGTACCTGCCCCCGCTGCTGGCCAGTCCCAAAGACCCAGGCGGCCATACCCGCGAAATCATCGAATGGCTGCCCAAGCTGGTGGATCTGAAAGAACCGGTGGGCACGCTGGTGCTGTTCTCGTCCCGCAAGCAGATGCAGGAAGTGGCAAGCGGGCTGCCGGCTCAGCTGCGCGAACGCTTGCTGATCCAGGGCGACATCCCCAAACGCACCCTGCTGGACACCCACCACCAGCGCATGAAGGATCAGCAAGCCAGCGTGATTTTCGGCCTGGACTCCTTCTCCGAGGGACTGGATCTGCCCGGCGAGAGCTGCGTGCACGTCATCATCGCCAAGCTGCCCTTCGCCATGCCGGACGACCCGGTGGGCAAGACGCTGTCGCGTTGGATTGAAAAACGCGGCGGCAATCCGTTTATCGAACTGACGGTGCCGGAGGCCTCGATCAAGCTGGTACAGGCCGTCGGCCGCCTGATCCGCACCGAGCGGGACTATGGCCGCGTCACCATACTGGACAACCGCCTGACCAAACAGAGTTATGGCAAGAAGCTGCTGGCCTCGCTGCCCCCATTCAAGCGCATATGATTTTCAGGTATGATCATGAAACTTTCGCATTAGCACATGCCAGCTAGCCTACAATACGCCTTAGCAAGCGAAGCAGCTATACCCCAAGCAAATACATTGGTCCCACCGCCATGATCTGTAATCCGTACGAAATTGTGATCCAGGGCCTCACCTCCGAGGGTCGCACCTTCCGCCCCAGCGACTGGGCCGAGCGGCTGGCCGGCATTCTGGCCTCCTTCGACACCAACCAGAAGCTGTCCTACCACGCCTTTGTCCGCCCCATGCTGCTGGAAGGCGTGCGCTGCGTGGCGGTGGATAAAAAGTTGGAAAAAATCTATCCGCAGATCTTCCAGTTCCTGATGGCCTTCGCCAAAGACAATGACCTTCGAGTAGTCGATTGTCGGACACTAATTGACGAAGTCTATCCGAATAAGTTTTTGGCATAAGCGCAACAAGCGTCGCTTTATTGCGACGAAACCAGCCGAATTGGAAACACTCCTGTCATATTCTGTGGTTAAACTAAGACAAGTTGTGAAGCAGACGCATCCAAACCGACAATAACGGTGATTCGAAAACTTCACTGCATCACCACAGAAACTCAGACTTGACTTGGAGTTCCACCATGCAAAAGAAGAATCTGGCAGCCCTGGTTGCCTCCCTGTTCCTCGTTCCGGTTGCGGCACACGCTGACGTCACCATCTACGGCTTCATGAGCGGCGGCATTGAGTCCACCAAGGCGACAGGCAACGGCAACAGCAGCAAGGACTACACCTCCCGCACTCGCGTCGTCGATCACAACTCCCGGATCGGTTTCAAGGGCGCGGAAAACCTGGGCGATGGCCTGAAGGCGATCTGGCAAGTGGAAAGCAGCCTGCGCAACTTCGAGCAAGGCGGCACCAATGACGCGGGGCAATCCGCCACTCTGGGCACCCGTAACACTTTCGTCGGCATCGAAAGCGCCGACTTCGGTAAAGTGCTGCTCGGCCAATACGACTCTGCTTACAAGACCCTGTCCGGCAGCGGCAGCAACGCCCTGGCCATCGATGTAATGACCAACACCACCGCCGACAACTTCGGTAAATCCTCGGTCAACGGTCGCGGCGAAGAACGTCTGAAGAACTCCATCCACTGGTACTCCCCGAACTGGTCCGGCTTCCGACTGGGCGCCTCCTGGGGCGTGGATGAGACTCGTCTACAAGACAACAACAACAACTCCGCAACCGATGCCAAACGGCTGTCTCTGGGCCTTGCCTATAACTGGGGCGCTCTGAACCTGAGCACCGGCTGGGACCGTCGCTATGACACAGCCGTGAAAACCAACACCAACTCCATCTATAACGGTGCAGGCAACACCCCGCCGGATGCCAATGGCACGTCTGGCAAGAATACAACTATGTTCAACATCGCCGGCAGCTACAAGTTCGACTTCGGCACCTATATCGGCGGCTACTACGAGTGGGCCACCTATGACCAAGTCGTTAGTGGCCAAGTGAAGCAGGATGACTGGCAAATAGCCTTGGGCCAAGACTTCGGCGCCGCCTCGGTCAAGCTGGCTTACGGCCAACTGGGCGCATTGAAGAGCGTTGGCGCAGGCGTGAATGGCGACGACTACAAGGCCACGCAATGGATCCTGGGCGGCACTTATAACCTGTCCAAGACCACTCAACTGCTGGGCTACTACACCAAGATCGACAACAAAGCCAAAGCCAGCGCCAACTTCGGCAACAATGGCATCAACGGCCTGGCCGCTGGCAACGACCCGCAAGCGATCGGCTTCGGCATAAAGGTGGCGTTCTAAGCATCCCTGGGAAGCCAATACGCAAAACGCCACGGCATGCCGTGGCGTTTTTCTTTTGTTAAGTCCCGGCTCATGCCCAACCACTGCGCGCCGCTATCTGCAGACCTGCACTAAAGCCTCCGGCTGCGACACCAGAAAGTTGCCCTCTCCCTGCCACTGCCGGATGCGCTTGTCGCGCTGGCGCTCCCATTCATCGACGGGATATTTGCGCGCCCAGGCGCACATCAACTGCCTGTCCTGCTGACTCATGCGCAAGCCGTAGCGCTGGTGCATATACAGAGTGATGCGCGCCGCCGCGCCGCGCACTTCTTCCCTTGGCTGAAAACGCTTCAATTTGAAATCGACAATCGATTGGCACTGTCCATATACCGGCCGCGGATGCAGCTCCCATGCGCCATAGGCGAAATTGGCGCGGTCGCCGTTCACTTCGCCGACAGCCGGCACCAGATTGTTCAAATCGCCCTCAGCCATCTGGAACAGCGCATCGTTATCGGCGCAATTCTTCCTGCCGCCTTGTTGCCAGCACTGCCGTTGATGGCCCAGCACCCAGGCCGGCACCACATGCTCCCATTCGATGCGGCTGGCCCGGGCCTCTGACTTGCGCGGCTGATAGCCGCAAGAAGCCCAATCCACCGCCTTGCCCTGATAGTGACAGCCGCAGTAGAAATCCACCTCCATGCCGGCATACACGCGCGGGAGGATACGCTTGGCCGCGGGAAAATCTCGATGCCCAGTCGCCTTGCTGCCGCTGATCAACGGCGCTGCCTGCACCTGCGGCGGCGCATCGCTTTGCGGCTCTGGACGCACGCCGCTCAACAAGGCCTCGCCTAGCGCGGCCAGCTGCTTGACTTCGCCCGAGCGAGCCGCCTGGCTCAACTGATGCGAGTCGCAGGCGCCCAGACCCAAACTGCTTAGAATCAGGAATATCGATGTACGCATCAGCCGAAGTGTAAGCATTGCGGCCAAGTGCGGCAATATCATTGCCTGGTTTCGCTCAAACAAAAGCCCGCGCTCAATCAAGCGCGGGCTTTTCATCAAACGTGCATGATTACCAGATGTGGATGCGCTGCCCTTCCGGCTTGTACATCTTGTCCCCTGGCTTCACGTCGAACGCCTGCTGGAAGGCGTCGCTATTCGATGCCGCCCCGATCGCGCGGAAGCGCGCCGGGGAATGCGGATCGGAAACCAGGCGGGCCAGCGTGGCCTCATCGCGCATCTTGGCGCGCCAAACCTGAGCAAAACCGTAAAAGAAGCGTTGATCGCCGCTCATGCCATCGATCACCGGCGCCGGCTTGCCGCCCAGAGAAAGCTGGTAGGCTTTGTAGGCGATTTGCAGGCCGGCATTATCCGCGATGTTTTCGCCCAGGGTCAGCTTGCCGTTGATGTGCTTGCCCGGCAGCGGCTCGTAAGCATCGTACTGCGCCACCAGCTTGCTGGTCAGTTCATGGAAACGCGCCTTGTCCTCAGGCGTCCACCAGTCGCGCAAATTGCCGTCGGCATCAAACTGGCTGCCCTGGTCATCAAAACCATGGCTGATCTCATGACCGATCACCGCGCCTATGCCGCCGTAGTTGACCGCATCGTCCGCAGCAATATTGAAGAATGGCGGCTGCAGGATGGCGGCCGGGAATACAATCTCGTTCTGGCTCGGATTGTAATAGGCATTCACGGTTTGCGGCGTCATGCCCCATTCGCTGCGATCCACCGGCTTGCCCAAATGGGACAGATTCCACTGCAGCTCAAAACGATGCGATCGCTTGACGTTGCCAATCAAGTCATCCGCGCTCACCGCCAAGCCGCTGTAATCGCGCCACTTTTCCGGATAGCCTATTTTCAGCATGTATTTGGACAACTTGAGCTGCGCCGCCTTCTTGGTATCGGGCCCCATCCAGCTCAGGCTGTCTATGCTCTGGCTGTAGGCCTTCATCAGATTGCCGACCAACTCCTGCATCTTGCGCTTATGCTCCGGCGGGAAGTACTTGGCTACGTACAACTGCCCAACCGCCTCGCCCAAAGACTCCTCCACCAGTTGCACCCCGCGCTTCCAGCGCGGGCGCTGCTCCTTCACCCCGGACAGAGCCTTGCCGTAGAAATCGAAGCGCGCATCCACCATGGATTTGTTCAGATACGGCGCATAAGCGTCCAGCGTGTGGGCAATCAGATAATCCTGCCAACTTAACAAAGGCTCGCTGCGCAAAAGCCGTCCCAGCTCGGCCACATACGCCGGCTGCGCAACATTGAAGGCGGGCGCGTCATGGATGCCCACCGCCGCGAAGAATCCTGGCCAGTTCAGCTTGGGCGCCAATTTCTTCAGCTGAGCCAGGGTCAGCTTATTGTAGGTTTTCTGCGGATCGCGATTCTCCACCCGGCTGCGCTGAGCCTGAGCAATCTTGGTCTCCAGCGCCATTACCCGCTTGGCGCGCTTCTCCGCCTGCGCATAGCCGGCCTGCCGGAACAGCCTGACCAGGTAATCGCGGTAGGCCGCGCGCGCCTTGGCGAAACGGGCATCGGCGCTCAGGTAATAATCCCGATCCGGCATCGCCAGCCCGCTCTGATACAGATTCAGCTGATACGCCGTGGCATCCTTGACATCGACGGCCACGAATAATCGCAAGGGCAGGCCCACATTGCTTGGCTGCAAGCCGCCTAGCAACTGCAATAACTCGGCTCGGCTGGACAGCAAGGTAATCGCTTTCAAGTCCGGCTCGATCGGGGCCAGCCCGAGCTTTTCTACTGCCGCCTCATTCATGAAACTGGCGTACATCGCGCCGATCTTTTGCGCCTCGCCGCTCGCGCCATGCTCCGCGGCAGCGGCTTCGATCAATTCTCGGCTGCGAGCCTCGCTCAGATCGTACAATTCTTTAAAAGCGCCATCCCAAGATTCGCTGGCGGGAATCTCATGCCCCGCCAGCCACTTGCCGTTCACCGCCGCGTACACATCATCCTGCGGCCGGACCTGCAGGTCGAAATTGGCCTTGTCGATGCCGGCGACACCTTGCGCCCATGCCTGGCCGGCCAGCAGCAAGGCCAGCGCCAATGCTTTCAGCTTCATCTCCATCCCCTATATAAAAAAGGCAGCCGACAGGCTGCCTTTTGGCTCATGCATTCGCATTTACTGCACGAATTGTTCCGAACCCACGATGCCCAGCTTGGTCAGACCCAAACGCTGCGACTCCGCCAACACCATCGCCACCGGCGCGTACGTCGCGTCCTTGTTCGGCTTGATGTGCAGCTCCGGTTGCGGATCCGACTTACCCGCCGCCGACAGCTTCGCCTCCAGCGCCTCCCGGTTCGCCAGCCGCTCGCCGTTCCACAGCACCGCGCTGTCCGGCGTGATGTCGATCTGCACCACCACCGGCTTCGTCTGCGCCTTCGACGGGTTGTTCTGCGGCATGTCCAGCTTCACCGCGTGCGTCTGGATCGGGATCGTGATGATCAGCATGATCAGCATCACCAACATCACGTCGATCAACGGCGTGGTGTTGATTTCCATCATCAGGTCGTCTTCTCCCGACGACCCCACGTTCATCGCCATACTTCCTCCTCCTACTCCGCGCCCACCGGACTCGGCGGCTCGGTGATAAACGCGATCTTCACGATCCCCGCCTGCTGCACCGCCAGCACGATGCGGCCGATCGGCGCGTATTTCGCCGACGCGTCGCCGCGGATGTGCACTTCCGGCTGCGGATCCTTCTTCGCTTCCTTCACCAGACGCGCCAGCAATTCCTGCTGATCCTTCACCGGACTCATGTTCCAGTAGATGCGGCTATCCGGCCCCACCCCCAGCACGATGTTTTCCGGCTTGGTCTGCGTCGGAATGTTGCGCTCCTTCGGCAGCGTCATCTTCACCGTCTGCGTCACCACCGGCACCGTGATCAGAAAGATGATCAGCAGCACCAGCATCACGTCCACCAGGGGTGTGGTGTTGATCGCCGACAGCACCTGGTCTTCTTCACCCTTGCCGTGGCCAAATCGTTTGTAACGCGCCATGGCCGTTTACCGGGTCGGGTTGTTCAGCAGGCTGGCGTGCAGACGGCCCGATACCACGCGTACATTGTCCAGCACCAGCTTGTTGCGACGCACCAGCCAGTTGTAACCCAGCACCGCCGGCACCGCCACGGCCAGGCCGATCGCGGTCATGATCAGCGCTTCGCCCACCGGACCCGCTACCTTGTCGATGGAGGCTTGGCCCGAGGTGCCGATCTTCACCAGCGCGTGGTAGATGCCCCATACCGTGCCGAACAGACCCACGAACGGCGCGGTGGAACCCACGGTGGCGATCACCGACAGACCGTTCTGCATGTGGTGGCTGGCGGAGTCCACCGCGTCTTCGATGGCCATCGCCACCCAGGTGTTCAGGTCTACGCGGTTGGCCAGCTCGCCCTTGTGTTCGCGCGCGGCTTCGATGCCGGCAACCGCCACGGCGCTGTACATCCCTTCGTCGGCCAGTTCGCTGGCGACCTTTTGCAGTTCCACGCCATGGTGGCCCAGCAGTTCATGCCCCTGCTTGATCAGGCGGCGTTGTTCCAGCAGCTTGACGATGCCCACATACCAGGTGGAGGCGGACATGATCAGCAGAATGATCAGCGTACCCTTGGCCACGAAGTCGCCTTGCGACCACAGCGCGTCGATGCCATACGGATTGGAAGTGGAGACGGTTTCTGCCGCCAGTGCCGGCAGTGCGCTCAGCAGGCCGGCTGCGCCCAGGACTTTGCCCAGCAATGCGCGAGTGATCTTGGTCATGGTATTTACTCCTTTGTGTCTTGAGATGCCCTGGTCTTAGGAGCCAGAGTCCATTTTGAAGCCGAATTCCTGTTTCAACTGGGAATTGGCCTGGCAGGTGTAACCCTGCAATGCGGTCACGATGGCGGCCTTGAACGCGCTGCGGTAGCGCGGCGGTATGTCGCCACTGAAGTTGAAGCTGGCGTCGCCGCCAAACTTGCCGCTGGCGCCCACGCTGAACACCACGTTCACCACGCCTTGGATTTCGTCTTCCAGGGCCTTGGCCGGGTATTCCGGGTTTTCCAGGTGGCTGCAGTTGGCCTTGGCCGAGACCGGGCCCTTCGGCGCTTCCACCACCGGCGCCGGCGTCGGGGCCGGTTGCGGCTTCGGATCGGAGGTCACCGATTGGATGGCGTTTTGCGATTGCACCACCGGCGGCGGATTCACCACCGGCGGCACGTAAGCCTGCGGCTTCGGCGGCGCGGCCTGCGGCACCACTTTCTCGATCTTCGGTGGTGGCGGCGGCGGTGGCGGCGGCGGCGGTTCGCTGATCACCGACACTTCCACTTTCTGCTGGATCACCTTGACCACGCCTTGGGCCAGACCGGTCACCAGCGCGTAGATCAGCACGGCGTGGAATATGATCACCCCGGCCAGACCGGCGAATCGTCGGCGCGGCGGAGGTCCTCCTACTCCTTTGGCTGTGATACTAGTCATATGGGTTACCCACTCTTTCAAAACCGGCAAGCCGGACGTTTTCGTCTTATGAACCAAACCGTCCCAGCCTGCCGACGATTACCACACCAAATGGATGCGGTTTCCCGCATCCTTTGGCACCTACTGCTTGGGCGTACTACCCATGACAGAATGCTATACCTGCAGACTAAATACAATAGCCAGCGACTACAGTTTGTATGACGCCTTCAAGAAATATGCACGTCCAACCGAGTCAGCCAAGACCGGATCGAAGCCAAACTGGAAGGTCTTGGTCTGGTTGCTGTACGGCGGCTCCTGATCGAACAGATTCTTCACGCCTGCGGTCACTGTCAACTTCTTGTTCCACAGATAGGTGCCGGACAGATTCCAGTTGGAGTACGGCTTGACATTATGAGCCTCGTCGTTCGGATTCATGTCGGTGTAACCGGACGAATAGTTCTGCACCAGCAGGGCGCTCCAGTTAGCCTTGGACCAGCCCAGCGTCAGGCTGTGCTTCCAGCGCAACGTCGGCACCATGATGTCCTTATACCAACCGCCCAGCGGGCTGTAATAGGTGCCGCCCTTCTCCAACTGCTGAACGTACTTGGAGGTGTAGGTGCCATCCAGCCCCACGTTGAAGTCGCCATAAGCCGTCCTGGGGAAGCGATAGGCAAAGCTCAGATCCACGCCGGCCGCACTCAGGTTGCCCAGGTTTTCAGACGTCGTCTGCACGTAGTCAAGCGATCCATCCGCATTGCGCACGAAACGGTCCGCGTACTTGGATGGATTACCGAAGATGGCGCCAGGATCCATCACGCCAATCGTGTTCTGCACCATGGTCCACCAGAAGTCCGCGCTGGCCTTCAGGTTCCTCACCGGCTCCAGCACAATGCCGAAGGTCAGCGAAGAGGCTTTTTCCGGATTCAAATTGCGGCTGCCGCCTTGCTGCACCATGAACTGCTGATTGCAATCCTGCGCCTTATTGCCGCCATTGGCCGGGGTTCCGCCAGGGCAGCGGACCGGGTCGTTGAACTTGCTGGCGGTATAAGTCTTCGAGTTCGGCATGAACACGTCGTACAGCGTGGGCGCGCGGAAGCCCTTGCTGGCCGAACCGCGCAACAGGACTTGCGCCGCGGGCTGATACTTGAAAGCCACCTTGGGGTTGAAGGAATTGCCAAAATCGTTGTAATGGTCGAAACGCGTGGCCAGTTGCAGCTCCAGGCCCTTCACCACCGGGATTTCGGCTTCGGCGTACAGCGCGGAGACATTGCGCTGCCCTTGGGTGGACTTCGAGTCCGCGATGCCGGAACCGATGGCATTGCGCGCGGCTTCCTGTATCTGGCTATCCAGCTTCTCGTGGCGGATTTCCGCGCCGAAAGCAGCTGCGACCATGCCCGCCGGCAGCGCGAACAATTCCTTGCTGGCCTTGGCGTCCGCCAGCGCAGTCGTGTACTTGGCAATCCAGCCATCGCCGTAGAGGCGCACGCTATCCCAAGCGCCCGGCGCGGAATCGCCGAAGGGATTGATGGTGCCATCCTTGAACGCCTGCTTGATCAGCGTTTCGTTGGCATAGCCATTCTTGTAATTGATGGTGCTCTTGTTCTCCGAGTACACCGCGCCGGCGCGGTAATCCCAGCCCGCCAGCAAGCCTTCGGCATTGAATGCGAGGCGCTGAGTATCCGAGATGCTCTTAGTCGTGCGGCCACCCAACGGTACCGCGCGGGCATAAACCACGACATCGCTGCCGTCGGTCGCGGTGCCGTCCGGCAGGGTCGTCGGATAATATTTATCGCCCTTCGACAAGGTCACGATCTTGGCCAATGGCGTCGGCGAGATACGGGTGGTGCTGATATTGCGCGCGCCCATGTATTGCACCGACAGCTCATGATCGCCGATGCGCTTGGTGCCCTTGGCCAACGCCGTCACCTGCTCCACCTCTGGCGTTAGATCCATGAACAGCGTGGCCATTTCGCCGCAGGAGTTCGCGTCCAACGGTTGCGCATAGGGCGGCTGGCACTTGGGCGCTGCCGGATTGTAGAGATCGCCTTTGTAGACGAAGTTGGCCGGAAATACGGCGGCGCTCAGATTGTCCGCCGTCAGGTTTTTGTAGGCAAAGCTGCGTTCCGGCGTGGTGATGCGTTGGCTGCGCTGGTAAGCCAGCGAGCCGTAGACGTTCCAGCCATCCTGGGCCAGATTGCCTATCCCGCCCAGCAGGCTGACATTGCCGTTATTGCCGCCCTGATGGTCGGTAGACACCCACTCCCCGCCCACGGTCAGGCCCTGGTAGTGTTTCTTGGTGATGAAGTTGATCACCCCGCCGATGGCATCGGTGCCATAAATGGCGGAAGCGCCGTCGCGCAGCACTTCGATGCGTTCGATCGCGGCCAGCGGGATCGCGTTCAGATCAGTGGCGTAGCCCCCAATGGCTTGGCTGGCGACGCGCCGGCCATCCAGCAACACCAGCGTGTATTGCGAGCCCAGGCCACGCAGGCTGGCGTAAGACGCGCCCCCGCTTACGCTGGCCACGGAAGATGCGCCGACCATGGCAGACTGATTGCTGGCCAACGAGTTGACCACTTGCTCCACCGTAGTGAAGCCTTGCTTGGACATCTCCGCCGTGCTGATGATGCTGACCGGCAGCGCCGTTTCTTGCTTGATGCTGCGCTTGATGTTGGAACCAGTCACCTCCACGCGGTCCAGTTCCCCTGAATTGTCGGCAAACGCGAAAGGCGCTTGGGCCCCTATGCCAATGACAGCCAGCGCCAACGCCAGCTTGCTTCTTTTCATCACGAAACTCTCCTTCACTCTATTTCCCGAGCGCCCTCTGCCGTTTCGAACGCCGACATGAGGGCGGTGCGAGGCGGCCCATGAGCGGGCCAGCCATGTTTCGAGTGTGTTAAGGAGTGCGCCAAATTGTCAACATTAGACAATGGGGGTCACAATTGGTCACATTCATGATTTTTCCTGTCGCGTGATTCACCCTTTCGGTCGCCGCGCCCTTCACCCAAAATGCCAAATAGATGCAAAATCAAGCACAAGCAGCTTTCTTGCACAGCGAACCCGTCTGACTTTCCACCTGGCCACCGCCCGAGAATCTGTCGCTGACTCTCATTTTTTTGTCGCAATCCAGCAAAATATGTTGCATTTATGCAAAAAAAGTGTGGATAAACTTTGTATCAGAGAATCAGGTCCATCTAATAAATTGAGTTTTTCTCATTACTATCATGAGAAGATGGTTCCCACTCCTTCCAAATACACAGCGCCACGCCGGCCACCGCCCAAAACAAAACCGGCCAAAAGGCCGGTTTGCTTTGATGCCGATCAGACTCGCGCTCAGGCCAGCGCCAGCGCCGGACTCCAGCCCTGCGGGATCGCCCCCAGCAGCTTCTTGGTGTAGCCGTCCTTCGGCTCGCGGTAGATCACGTCCGCGTCCGCCTGCTCCACCACCTGCCCCTTGTTCATCACCAGCACCTGGTCCGAGATGTGCTTCACCACCGCCAGATCGTGCGAAATGAACAGATAGGACAGCTTGAACTCATCCTGCAGGTCCTGCAGCAGGTTCAGCACCTGCGCCTGCACCGACACGTCCAAGGCCGAAACCGACTCGTCGCAGATCAGCACTTCCGGCTTCAGCGTCAGACAGCGCGCGATGGCGATGCGCTGCCGCTGCCCGCCGGAGAACTCGTGCGGGTACTTGGCCAGGGCCCCGGCCGGGAGGCCCACCTTGTCCAGCAGGTCTTGCGCCAGGCGCCGCCGCTGGCCGGCATCCTGGCCGATGCCGTGCAGCTGCATCGGCTCGGTCAGGATCTGCTCCACCGTGAAGCGCGGATTCAAGGACGCGTACGGGTTCTGGAAGATGATCTGGATGCGCTTCTTGTAGGCGTGGAACGCCTTGGCGCTCATGCCGATCAGGTCCTGGCCGTGGAACAATACCCGGCCGGCCGTGGCCTGGTGCAAGCGCACCAGGGTCAGCCCCACCGTGGTCTTGCCGGAGCCGGACTCGCCGACGATGCCCAGGGTCTTGCCCTTGGCCAGCTGGAAGGACACGTCCTTCACCGCGTGGAACTGCCGTTTGCCGAACAAGCCTTCGCGGATGTCGAAGCTCTTGCACAGGCCCTGCACGTCCAGCACGATCTCGTCGCCCGCCGCGTAGCCGCGCTGGCGGTGCGGCGGCTCCACGTACGGCTCCGGCCTCAGGAAGTCGTCGATCACCGCCAGCCGGGCCGGGCGGCGGTCCAGGTGCGGACGGCACGACAGCAGCGCCTTGGTGTAGGCGTCCTGCGGGTTCTCGAAGATCTGCTTCACCGTGCCCTGCTCGCGGATCACGCCGTGGCGCATCACCACCACTTCGTCGGCGAACTCGCCCACCACGCCCAGGTCGTGGGTGATGAACAGCACCGACATGCCGTGCTTCTTCTGCAGGTCGGCGATCAATTGCAGAATCTGCTTCTGAATCGTGACATCGAGCGCGGTGGTCGGCTCGTCGGCGATCAGCAGCTTGGGTTCGCAGGCGATGGCGATGGCGATCATCACCCGTTGCTGCTGGCCGCCGGACAGTTCGTGCGGGTAGCTCTTCACCCGCTTCTCCGGCTCCGGCAGGCCCACTTCGGTCAACAGCTCCACCGCGCGCTTCCACGCCGCGGAACGCGACAGGCCGGCATGCAGCGTCAGTGTCTCCACAATCTGCTCGCCCACGGTGAACACCGGGTTCAGGGAGCTCATCGGCTCCTGGAAGATCATGGCGATGTCCTTGCCGCGCAGGCGGCGCAGCTCCGACGCGCTCAGCTTCAGCAGGTCGCGCCCGGCAAAGCGCAGCTCGGACGCCGGGTCGATCTCGCTGGTCTGCGGCGGCAAGAGCTGCATGATGGCCATCGACGTCACCGACTTGCCGGAGCCCGATTCGCCCACTAGCGCCACCGTGCGGTGGGCCGGGATATCGAAGCTCACGCCCTTCAAGGCCTCGAAGCGGCCGCCGTTTTCCTGGCGGAAACGCACGCGCAGATCGCGCACCGACAGCAGGATGTTCTTATCGCTCATTTCTGTTTCTCCTCATCCCGCTCACTTCGCCGCCGCGCGCGGGTCCAGCGCGTCGCGCAGGGCGTCCACCAGCAGGCTGAACGCCGTCACCAATATGGACATGGCGATGGTCACCGCCAGCATCTGCCACCAGTAGCCCTGGATCAACTCGGTCGGGGCCTCGGCCAGCATGGAGCCCAGGCTCACCTGGCGCACGCCGACGCCGAAACCCAGGAAGGACAGGATGGCCTCGTACTTGATCAATGCCACCGTCAGCAGGGAGAACTGCACCAAGAGCAGGTGGGAGATATTGGGCAGGATATGGATGAACATCTTGCGCCCGCTGCCGGCGCCGATGGCATCCGCCGCCTGCACGTACTCGCGGCCTTTCAGCTTCAGATACTCGGCGCGCACCAGGCGGTAGGTGCCGGTCCAGCTGGTCAGCGCCATCACCGTGATGATGGTGGTGATGCCGCGGCCGGACACCGCGGCGAAAGACAGCAAGAGCAACATGTCCGGCACCGAGGTGAATACGCTGTAGAACCAGTTCAGGAAGTCGTCGGTCTTGCCGCCGAAATAACCGGACACCGCGCCCAGCACGCAGCCTATCAGCAGCGAAAACACCGCGCCGAACACACCGACGAAAATGGACGTGGACGTGCCCTTCAGCGTCTTCTGGATCACGTCGCGGCCTTGCAGGTCGCCGCCGAAAGGCAGCGACTCCAGCCGCGGCGGCGTGTGGTCGGCGTATTGGTCTACATGCTTCTCTGCCTCATCCAGTTGTTTGCCTATCGGGTCTTCGGCGCGGCTCAGCGTGACGAGGGCGGACGAATCAGCCTTGGCCGCCGGCTCCGGCGGCAGCGCATCATCGGCCGACGCTTGTACCCAGCTGGGCGGGGCGTAAGGCACGCCCACCTCGTCCGCCCAATGGCCGCCCACCAGATTGAGCCAGCCGCCAACGGCGATGACCAGATAGACCACTACGATCCACAAGGAAATCCAGCCCACCTTGTTGCGCTTCAGGCGCTGCCAACCCAAGCCCCACAGGCTGCGGGACGGCGTTGCCAGCTTGGCGCCGGCGGTATTCTGCAATGTCGTCATGATTGTTCTCCCCCGCTCACTTCAGTTGCACACGCGGATCAATCCACTTGTAGACCAGGTCGCCCAGCAGATTGAACACCATGGTGGCGATGGCGATGTAGATGGTGATGGCCTTGATCACCGGGAAGTCGCTCTTATTAACCGCCTGGATCACTTCATTGCCCATGCCGGGAATGCCGAAGAAACTTTCCAGCACCAGCGCGCCCAGCAAGAGATAGGGCAAGGACATCATGATGCTGGTCACCACCGGGATCAGCGCGTTGCGCAGTACGTGCTTCAACATGATCTGGCGTTCGGACAGGCCCTTGGCGCGCGCGGTGCGAACGTAGTCCTGGCCCAACTCCTCGACGAAGAAGCTGCGGTAGAAGCGGATATCCGGCCCCAGCGACACCATCAGGCCCATCAACAGCGGCAGCGGCACGTAGACGAATAGATTGACCCAGAACGAGTCGCCCCAGCCGCGCACCGGGAACCAGCCCAGTTTGAAGCCAAGATAGAACTGGCCGGCGATGATGTAGATCAGCGCGCTGATCGACATCGCCACCGTGCAGATGATGGTGATGATGTGATCGGTCAGACCGCCGCGAAAATAGGCTACCAGCGCGGCCAGCGGAATGGCGATGGCCAGATCCACCACCAGCATGGCGCCGGTCAGGGTCAGAGACGGGCCGACCCGGCTCTTCAGGATGTCCGACACCGGCTGCTGGGTAGACCACGACGTGCCGAAATCCAGGGTCAGCACCTGATGCACGAATACCAGGAACTGCTGCGGCAGGCTCTTGTCCAGGCCCAGCTGGGCGCGGATATTCGCCAGCACTTCAGCCGTCATGTGCTTACCCGCCAGCACCAGCGACGGGTCGCCGCCCACCAGGGTGAACAGTGTGAAAACCAGCAGCATCACCCCGAACAGGGTCGGGATCATTTGCAGCAGCCGGCGTACGATGAATGCAGACATGTTTCTCTCCTCGTTTGCCGCTTATTTCTGCACGTCCAGGAAGCGCCAGATGGCGTTGAAATTAGGATGGACCTTGAAGCCGCGCACCCAGGGCTGAGCAATGCCATTGACATAACGGACATCACTGAACATCCAGGGCGTGTCCCCCATCACCACCTTGTTCATCTCGTCGTAGAGACGATTGCGTTCCGGCCCGTCCGGCAACACGCGGGATTGCTCGTAGAGGCGGTCATAGCGGGAAGATTGATAGCACGAGTAATTGCTGCCGCCGGTATTCGGTCCGTAGAGCAGCTGGGTGAAGTTGTCGCCATCCGGGTAGTCCGCGCTCCAGGCGCCGCCCACCAGCCCATACTTGCAATCACGCAGTGCCTTGACCTGCTCGTTCCACTGCATCACGCGGAAATTGACCCGTACCTTGATGCGATCAAAGGCTTTCTGCCAGTACTCATTCCATTGCTTGTCGATGGCGGTGGGGCCGGTCAGGTAGTCCACCGTCAGCGGCTTGCCGTCAGGCTGATGGCGGTAGCCGTCCGCGCCTATCTTGTAGCCCGCCTGATCCAGCAAGGCGTTGGCCAAGGGCGGGTTGAACGGGTAGGCGCCGCGGAAATTCGGGTTGTGGCCAGATACATTGGGCGGAATGATGTACTGCATCTGCACCGCCTGGTTGCGGCGGATGTCGCGTATGGTTTCCGCATTGTTGAAGGCCATGGAAATGGCCCGGCGCAAGGCGATCCTGTCCTTGCCGTAGCCGCCCACCATCGGATCCTTCATATTAAAGGCATAGAAGGTGACCCCTTCCTCCAGGCTTCGGCTCAATTGGATGCCGCGATCACGGTATTCCGACTTCAACTCCGCGCGCGCCGGATTGCTGGGATCCATGCGCAGTACCTCGCGAATCAAAGGCTGAGGAATACTGGGATTGCCCGACAAGACATCCAGCTCGCCGCTCTTGAACGCCAGCCACGTCGGCTGCTCCTCCTGGATCACCGCCACTTCGATGCGGTCAATCTGCGGATAGCGCTTGCCGTTCATCTCGCGCGCGATCTTCTGATCCTTGGCGTCCGTGCCCGCGGTGTAATGGAAGGTTTCCTGACGGAAATTGGGGTTGCGCACCAGGCTGATGCTGTTGCCCGGTTTCCAATCCTTCAGCATATAGGGGCCGGTGCCCACCGGGTGCGCGTTGCTATTGTCGCCGTAGGCGTCGATCACCTCGCGCGCCTGCGCCTCCACCCAGCTGCCGGCCAGCACAAAGGGCAAGGATGGGAAAGGCTGCTTGAATTTCAACTGCAAGGTATAGCGGTCCAGCGCCTTCACGCCGTCGATAGGCGTGTCGTAATCGAACTTGCCCTTGGCGGCTTTCTTGACCAAGTCCCCCAGGCCCACCAGCTTGCCGGTGAAGGTGTCGCTGAGCGGCGACGCCACGGCGGGATCGGACAGGCGCTTGATGGAATAGACATAATCAGCGGCAGTCAGCTCGCGCTTCTTGCCCTTGAAGGCCGGATCCGGCGCGAAATAGATGCCCTTCTTCAGATGGAAGGTATAGGTCAGGCCGTCCGCGCTGACGGTCGGCATGGCGGTGGTGACATTGGGTATCACCTTGACCGGACGGGCCAGATAATCAAAGGTCAGCAACGGATCATAGATATGCTCGATCACAGCTGCCGAATAGACATCGGACACTTTGGCCGGGTCGAAGCCCGTTTCGGGCGCGTTGAATGCCACATGCAGCACCTTCTCCGCATGGGCGGCGGGCAGCAGGCTGCCCAGCATCATGGCCAGCGCGAAGCTTTTCTTCAGGCGCATGATCTCCTCCTTTGTTGTCAGGCTGGTCCGGAGCTGAATCCGGTCTGGCTTCCCAGCCTGGTTTCCCCTCGACCGGCGACAAGGCCGCCGATCATGATCGCGGGTGTTCCCGCTGTTTTTGCGTGCGTTCACACGCTTGTTAACACACTGCGGCATCACTCGAAACAACGCCGATTGACACCGCCGCGCGGCGCGGCCATCGTAGAATTCTGGCCGTCAAAGCAAAGCAACATGAACTTCCTGCATGATGCCATGCCTATGAATAATGAATACAGTCCATTCACGCGAGGAAATGACGATGAAAACGATTAAGCTCATCGCTGCCTGCGCCGCTCTTGTCGCGCTGGCCGGCTGCGCCACCCAGCAGGGCTATGCCCAGAAGGTCACCGCCTGGCAAGGCCGGGACGCCAACGAACTGTTGGCCACCTGGGGGGCGCCCACCGGACAGATGACCATGCCCAACGGCAAGCTGCTCTACACCTACCGCAGCGCTTACAGCCAGGACATGCCGATGCAGGGCAGCTTCTACGCGCCGTGGGGCATCAGCGGCGGCGGCTCGGTTTATTACAGCTGCACCACCAATTTCGTGATCGACCCCAAGACCCATCAGGTCCAGTCCGTCAGCTTTGACGGCAACGACTGCGTGGCGCCCGCCAAAAAATAAAATCCGTAGCCGGCGCTGCCGGCTACGGTTCGCTGCCTGCCTTTAACTCCCCTCTTTCGCCGGCACGGCCAGCAAGGGCTTGCGCCGGCTCAGCAGTTTGCGGATGCGTCCGCGCAGGCTGTCCATATAGGTGTAAACCACCGGCACCACCAGCAAGGTCAGTAGCGTGGACGTCGTCAAACCGCCGATGATGGCATGCGCCATCGGCCGGTTGCTCTCCGCGCCCTCGCCGGTCCCCAGGGCCAGCGGCAGCATGCCGAAAATCATCGCCAGGCTGGTCATCATGATGGGGCGCAGACGCACGCGCCCCGCCTCCATGATGGCCGCCTCGCGCGACATGCCATCCGCCCGCGCCCGGTTGATGAAGTCCACCAGCAAAATGCCGTTCTTCGCCACCAGGCCCATCAGCATGATGATGCCGATGATGGAGAACATATTGATGGTGGACCCCCACAGGAACAGCGCCACGAACACGCCGCCAAAGGCCAGCGGCAGCGCCATCATGATGGTCACCGGCATGGTGAAGCTGCGGAATTGCGCCGCCAGGATCAGATAGATGAAGATCACGCCCAGGCCCAGCGCGCGCAGCGCGCTGCCTACGGTTTCTTCCATGTCCTTCTGCTGGCCGCGGTGCATGCGCTGCACGCCCGGCGGCAGTTGAATGCCATCCAACACCTTGTCCACGTCCGACATGGCGGAGCCGACGTCACGCCCCTCCACGTTGGCGCTGATGCCGATCTCGCGCATCATATTGGTGCGCTTGATCTGGCGCGGGCTGACCCCCTGCTTGGTTTCAATCAGCGTCGACAAGGGCACCATCTGCGCCGCGCCGTTGACGTCATGATTGCCGGCCACCTTGAGCTGATCCAGCAGCTCCTGGCTGCGCTCCTCCTTGGGCACGCGCAGACGCACATCGTAGTTCTCGCCGTCCGGCGCCTCCCAGGTGGTGACCACGTTGCCGGCCAGCAACATGGACAAGAGATTCCCCACTCGATTGAGATCCACGCCCAGGCTCAAGGCGGCGTCGCGCTTCAGACTCAGGCTCAGCGAGGGGTCGCCCTCGGTCAGATTCGACTCGATGTCCTTGACGCCCTTGACCTTGCCTATCTTGGCCATGACCTCGCGCGACACATCCTCCAGCTCCGCCAGATTGGCGCCGCGCAGGCCGATGAAAATGGGCTTGCCCTGCTGGTCGCTATTGGCCACGGACTTGATCCGCACGCCCGCCACCGGCATCACGCGGCGGCGCGCATCCTCTATCACGTCGTGCAGCTTGCGCTGGCGGGTGGATTTATCGCCGATGTCCAGCGTCAGCGAACCATCGTTTTTGCCCGCGCCAAAATTGCCCGCGCCGACATTCAGGGAAATGGATTTGATCTCCTTGATGCCGCTTAAGACATTGGCCAGCTCCTGGCCTTTCTGCGTCGTATATTCCAGCGACGAGCCGGGCGCGGTCTGATAGGACACGTCTATCTTGCCGTTGTCGGTCTCGGGAATGAATTCGCCGCCTATGCTGGTGGCCAGCAAGAAACAGGCCGCGGTGAAACCCAAGGCCAGGGCGAGCGTGGTCTTGCGGTAGCGCAGCACCCAGCCTATCGCGGCGGCGTAACGGTCGGCCAGCCGGTCCAGCGACGTTTCAAACCAGTCCAGCATGCGGCCCAAGGGGCCGCGATGGTGATCGCCATGATGGTGCGGGTCGTGCCAGATCGACGACAGCATCGGGTCCAGAGTGAAGCTGACGAACATCGAGATCAGCACCGCCACCGCCACGGTCAGGCCGAACTGGTGGAAAAAGCGGCCGATGATGCCATCCATGAAGCCCATGGGCAGGAATACCGCCACCACGGTCAGCGTGGTGGCCAGCACCGCCAGGCCAATCTCATTGGTGCCATCCAGCGCCGCCTGGTAGTGGCTCTTGCCCAAGGCGGCATGGCGCACGATGTTCTCGCGCACCACGATGGCGTCGTCTATCAACAGGCCGATGGACAAGGACAAGGCCAGCAGCGTCAGCACATTCAGCGAGAAACCCAGCACCTGGATGGCAAACAAGGTGCCCACCAGCGCGACCGGCAAGGTCAGGCCGGTAATCACCGTGCTGCGCCAGCTGCCCAGGAACAGGAAGACGATCAAAATCGTCAGGCCCGCGCCCTCCAGCAGCATGGACTCCACGCCATGCACGGCCTTCTTCACATCTTCCGAGCTATCGCTGGTGAAGCGCAGCTTCAAACCAGGCGGCATTTCGCCCTTCATACTGGCCAGCAGCTTCTTCACCCCCGCCGCCACCTCTACCTCGTTGGAGCCGCGCGCCGCCTTGATATCTATGCCCAGACCCGGCTTGCCGTCCACCAGCGACACGCTGTCCTGTTCCGCCACCGTGTCGGCCACGGTGGCGATATCGTCCAGCCGTATCGGCGTGCCGTTGCGGTAGCCCACCGCCAGCGCGGCAAAGTCGTCGGCGGACTTCAACTTGCCGGAAACGCGGATGGCCCACTCCTTGTGCGCGGTGGAGACATTGCCGGCCGGGAAGTCCTGATTGGCGGCCTTGACCGCATCGGCCACATCGGTCAACGCCAGGCCGGAAGCCTCCAGCCGAACCGGGTCGATATCGACGCGGATCTCGCGTCTCACCGCGCCGATCAGGCTGACATCGCCTACCCCGCCCACCATCTGCAGGCGTTTTTTCAGCACATTGTCCGCCCAGCTGCTCAGCTCGCGCGGGCTGATCAGATCGGAGGACAAGGAGAGCGACATCATGGGGTTATCGTTGGGGTCCACCTGAGACACGGTAGGGGTGCCGATTTCGCGCCGGAATGACCCCTGCACCGAAGCCACCTTGTCGCGCACGCTCTGCAAGGCGGAGGCCGGATCGACGGACAGTTCAAACTCCACCACCACGAAGGAGCTGCCTTCGGAGGAGTAAGAACGCATCTCCTTGATGCCGTTGACGGAGTTCAACGCTTCCTCCAGCGGCTTGCTCACCTCGCTCTCCACCACCTCCGGCGAAGCGCCGTTATACGGCGTATAAATCACCGCGATGGGCAGGCGGATGTCAGGCATCTCCTCCACCGGCAGTTTCTGCCAGGAGAACAGGCCCAACACCATCAACGTCATCATCAATACGGCGGCGAAATAGGGATTGCGCACGCTTACGCGGGTCAGCCACATGGCACGCTCCTCAGGTCCGGGCCGCCGGCAGGCTGACGGCGTCGCCCACCTTGCTGCCCATCAATTCGCCCACCACCACGGCGGCGCCCGGCGCCAGGCCGTCTACCGCCACCAGTCGGTCCGCGTCGGCGCGCAGCGCCACGCTGACCGGCTTGCGCGCCAGGCGGCCCTTTTCCGCCACCATCACCCAGGGCTTGCCATCTATGTCTCGCACCGCGGCAAACGGCACCACCACCTTGTCCTTGACCTCGCGCAGCACCACGCCGCCCTTGGCGAACTGGCCCACTTTCAGGCGTCCGTCGCGGTTCTGCACGCGGACGAACAGCGTGAAGCTGCGCGTGCCGGGAATGGCCACCGGGTTGATGCGCACCACTTCGCCGCGCAGCGCCTGCCCATCGCCATCCACGCCGAAGCGCGCGGCCATGCCCACCTTGACCTGCCCCACCAGCCGCGACGGCACGGTGGCGGCGATTTCCAGCACGGACAAATCGGCAACCGAGAACAGCTTCATATTGCGGCTGGCCACTTCGCCCGGATTGATCTTGCGCTCGTACACCACGCCATCTATCGGCGCGCGGACTTCGGCATCGGCCAGGGAGCGCTTGGCCCGCGCCAGCTGCGCGGCCTGGGCGCGCAGCTCGCCTTCCCTCACCCGATAATCGCTTTCCAGCTCGTCATAGGCGATGCGGGAAATAAAGCCCTTGTCCAGCAGCTCGCGCTGCTTGTCCAGCTTGACCTTGGCCAGCTTGAGCCGGGCCAGGGAGTTATCCATCTGGGCGTTCTGCTCCGCCACCGATTGCGCCAGCGCCTCGGTATCGAGCACCGCCAACAGCTGGCCGCGACGCACCGCCTCGCCCTCGCGAACATGCACCTCGCGCACATTAGCATCCACTTCGGACGACACCACGCTATTGCTCAGGGCATTGAGCGAGCCGGTAAACGGCACCGTCGCCGCCAGCGGACGCACTTCGGCGCGCGCGAGGTCGGCGCTGCTAAGGCGCCGCGCAACCGGCGCAGAGGCACTTTTGGCCGAAGCGCCCTCGGCATGGCCGTCGCCGCAGGCGGCAAGCGGCAGGACAATCAAGGCTGCAAGACAGAGACGTGTGTTCATATGCGCATCACCGGCACAAACCCGCCATTATTAACGAGTTTTCTGGCATTTATTATTAAAATCGGGAGAGTAGCATGGCCCGGACAAAACAGGCGGCCCTTAGGGCCGCCTGCTCTCGCTCGATGATGCCATAGGCATCAAAAAATGGGAATGTTACTGCACGAATTGTTCCGAACCCACGATGCCCAGCTTGGTCAGACCCAAACGCTGCGACTCCGCCAACACCATCGCCACCGGCGCGTACGTCGCGTCCTTGTTCGGCTTGATGTGCAGCTCCGGTTGCGGATCCGACTTACCCGCCGCCGACAGCTTCGCCTCCAGCGCCTCCCGGTTCGCCAGCCGCTCGCCGTTCCACAGCACCGCGCTGTCCGGCGTGATGTCGATCTGCACCACCACCGGCTTCGTCTGCGCCTTCGACGGGTTGTTCTGCGGCATGTCCAGCTTCACCGCGTGCGTCTGGATCGGGATCGTGATGATCAGCATGATCAGCATCACCAACATCACGTCGATCAACGGCGTGGTGTTGATTTCCATCATCAGGTCGTCTTCTCCCGACGACCCCACGTTCATCGCCATACTTCCTCCTCCTACTCCGCGCCCACCGGACTCGGCGGCTCGGTGATAAACGCGATCTTCACGATCCCCGCCTGCTGCACCGCCAGCACGATGCGGCCGATCGGCGCGTATTTCGCCGACGCGTCGCCGCGGATGTGCACTTCCGGCTGCGGATCCTTCTTCGCTTCCTTCACCAGACGCGCCAGCAATTCCTGCTGATCCTTCACCGGACTCATGTTCCAGTAGATGCGGCTATCCGGCCCCACCCCCAGCACGATGTTTTCCGGCTTGGTCTGCGTCGGAATGTTGCGCTCCTTCGGCAGCGTCATCTTCACCGTCTGCGTCACCACCGGCACCGTGATCAGAAAGATGATCAGCAGCACCAGCATCACGTCCACCAGGGGTGTGGTGTTGATCGCCGACAGCACCTGGTCTTCTTCACCCTTGCCGTGGCCAAATCGTTTGTAACGCGCCATGGCCGTTTACCGGGTCGGGTTGTTCAGCAGGCTGGCGTGCAGACGGCCCGATACCACGCGTACATTGTCCAGCACCAGCTTGTTGCGACGCACCAGCCAGTTGTAACCCAGCACCGCCGGCACCGCCACGGCCAGGCCGATCGCGGTCATGATCAGCGCTTCGCCCACCGGACCCGCTACCTTGTCGATGGAGGCTTGGCCCGAGGTGCCGATCTTCACCAGCGCGTGGTAGATGCCCCATACCGTGCCGAACAGACCCACGAACGGCGCGGTGGAACCCACGGTGGCGATCACCGACAGACCGTTCTGCATGTGGTGGCTGGCGGAGTCCACCGCGTCTTCGATGGCCATCGCCACCCAGGTGTTCAGGTCTACGCGGTTGGCCAGCTCGCCCTTGTGTTCGCGCGCGGCTTCGATGCCGGCAACCGCCACGGCGCTGTACATCCCTTCGTCGGCCAGTTCGCTGGCGACCTTTTGCAGTTCCACGCCATGGTGGCCCAGCAGTTCATGCCCCTGCTTGATCAGGCGGCGTTGTTCCAGCAGCTTGACGATGCCCACATACCAGGTGGAGGCGGACATGATCAGCAGAATGATCAGCGTACCCTTGGCCACGAAGTCGCCTTGCGACCACAGCGCGTCGATGCCATACGGATTGGAAGTGGAGACGGTTTCTGCCGCCAGTGCCGGCAGTGCGCTCAGCAGGCCGGCTGCGCCCAGGACTTTGCCCAGCAATGCGCGAGTGATCTTGGTCATGGTATTTACTCCTTTGTGTCTTGAGATGCCCTGGTCTTAGGAGCCAGAGTCCATTTTGAAGCCGAATTCCTGTTTCAACTGGGAATTGGCCTGGCAGGTGTAACCCTGCAATGCGGTCACGATGGCGGCCTTGAACGCGCTGCGGTAGCGCGGCGGTATGTCGCCACTGAAGTTGAAGCTGGCGTCGCCGCCAAACTTGCCGCTGGCGCCCACGCTGAACACCACGTTCACCACGCCTTGGATTTCGTCTTCCAGGGCCTTGGCCGGGTATTCCGGGTTTTCCAGGTGGCTGCAGTTGGCCTTGGCCGAGACCGGGCCCTTCGGCGCTTCCACCACCGGCGCCGGCGTCGGGGCCGGTTGCGGCTTCGGATCGGAGGTCACCGATTGGATGGCGTTTTGCGATTGCACCACCGGCGGCGGATTCACCACCGGCGGCACGTAAGCCTGCGGCTTCGGCGGCGCGGCCTGCGGCACCACTTTCTCGATCTTCGGTGGTGGCGGCGGCGGTGGCGGCGGCGGCGGTTCGCTGATCACCGACACTTCCACTTTCTGCTGGATCACCTTGACCACGCCTTGGGCCAGACCGGTCACCAGCGCGTAGATCAGCACGGCGTGGAATATGATCACCCCGGCCAGACCGGCGCCGCGGCGGCTGCGCAGACCTGACTGTTGCCTAACTGCGGGATATGCCATGTTGTCTTTCACTTCCTTAAAACGACTGATTCCAAATACAAAACGCAAAATACCACCCCGGACCCAGCCGGGGTGGCAGCTTCCATTTGCTGAATTACATCTTGTAATTGAACTTCAGGAAGTAGGCGCGGCCGACTGTGTCGGAGAAGCGCGGGTCATAGCCTTGCGGCGTGACCGTATGCTGGTTGCTATACGGAGGCTGCTGATCAAACAGGTTCTTCACGCCTGCAGTCAACGTCAAAGACTTATGCCAGGTATAAGAGCTAGACAGATTCCACGTGGAGTACGGCTTAACCATGTGCACACCGTCGTAGTCGGTGTAACCGGACTTGTAGTTCTGAGCCAGGATCGCGCTCCAGCTGCCCTTGGACCAATTCACGGACAGATTGTGCTGCCAGCGGAACGTCGGGTTCAGGCCATCATACTGACCCAGGTCGGTGAAATACTGGCCGCCCTTTTCATGCTGGTAAACATGCTTGCTCATATAGGTGCCATCCAGCGTGGCGTTGAAGTCACCTATAGAAGTGCGCGGGAAGGTATAGGACAGGGAGAGATCCACGCCTGCCGCGCTGGTATTGCCCAGGTTTTGCGTGGTGGCGATGACATAAGACAGGTCATTGCTGGCGTCGCGCACGAACAGGTTGGCGTACTTGCTCGGATTGCCAAAAATCGTATCCTCGTCAAGACTGTTAATCGTATTCGAGATCATGGTCCACCACATGTCTACGCTGGCCGTCAGGTTCTTATTCGGTTCCAGCACCATGCCGAAGGACAAGGAAGACGATTTTTCCGGCTTCAGGTCTTTGCTGCCGCCAGTCAGCATATAGCGCTGCGACTTCGCATCGCATGCCGACGGACCCGCACCAGGCTGAGGCACGCCGTTTACGCAGTAAAGAGGATCCACATGACCGGTTTGAGTCAGCTGCTGCTCTTGCGGATGGTTGATGTCATACAGGGACGGTGCGCGGAAACCGGTGCTGGCGGAGCTGCGCAGCAACAATTGCGGAATCGGCTGATACTTCAGCGACACCTTGGGGTTAACAGAGCTGCCGGCATCACTGTAGTTGTCGTAGCGCACAGCCAAGTTGGCATCCAGGTGCTTGATCACCGGGATGTCCATTTCGCCATACAGAGCCTTGACGCTGCGCGAGCCGTGACCGTCGGTGGTCTTATCCAGACCCGTACTCAGCGCATCCACTGCTATGGTGTGATTATAAGTATGCTCGATCGTCTCATGGCGAGCCTCCACGCCCAAGGCTACCGCCAGCATGCCCGCGGGCAGTTGGAAGATTTCCTTGCTAGCCTTGAAGTCGGCGATGTCTTGCTTGGACTTCGCCTGTTCAATACGACCACCCAATGCAAAAGGCGCCCAAGCAGCGGAATCCGGCGTGTCCGGATCAAAACCGCTGTTCAATCCAGCTTGCAGCCCGCTCTTGCTCAGATAACCCGCCACCAGATCGTGAGTCACATGGCTTTCCGAATGGCCCAGACCGGCACGATAGTCCCAACCGAGCAAGAGGCCTTCCAGATTCAACTGCAGACGTTGCGTGGTGGCATCGCTCTGATCCACGCGGTCCCCGGCAGGCACCGAACGTCCATAGACTTTGAACGGACCATCCGCCGGATTCTGTCCCGGCGCGGTGGGCGAGGTGACATCGCCCGCGAACGGCAAGGGCGCAGACCAAGCGGTATTCGTGGTCTTCGTGATTACGTATTGAGCGGAAAACTCATGATCGCCAAAGCGAGCCGTGCCTTTCAGCATCCCGGTATGCTGCTCTACTTCAGGCTGGATCGCAGGGAAGAGCGAGAAATATTCCAGACACTGGCTTCCATAAGGAACAGAATACGGCGGATTGCACAACGGCGCACCACTTGCGTCATGCGGACCACTATTCACCTTACCATGCTTGGTTTGGTAGTTCGTGGGATAGGTGTTGCTGCTCTGATTGGTATCATCCGTGATCGTGTGAGCATAATCACGCTGCGAAGCCATGATCTGGGAGGTCTTATGGTATTCGTAGGCGCCGAATACATTGAAATTATCCTTGCCCAAGTTGCCATAGCCGGCAGAAATGGAAGCGCTCCGCTCAATCCCGCCCTTGCGATCCGGCACCAGATAGTCGCCGCCGATCGTCACGCCTTGGGCGGATTTTTTCGTAATGAAGTTGATCACGCCTCCAATGGCGTCAGTACCATAGATAGCGGAGGCGCCGTCACGCACGACTTCCACGCGTTCGATGGCTGACAGCGGGATAGCATTCAAGTCGACGGCAGTGCCATCCATCGGCTGATTCACGATGCGACGGCCATCCAGCAGCACCAGGGTGTACTGCTGCCCCAAACCGCGCAGGCTGGCGTAGGAGGCGCCGCCTGTCGATGCACCAATAGACCCGCTAGCGCCGTTGATGGATTGGTTGGACGACAGGCTGTTGACGACCTGCTCCACCGTGGTCAGACCTTGCTTGGCAAGATCTTCCGTCTTGACGACGGTCATCGGAATGGCGGATTCCTGCTTGATGGAACGCTTAATGTTGGAACCGGTGATTTCCACGCGGTCCAGCGTGCCGGAGCTATCCGAGTCAGCGTGCGCAAAAGGCATGTAGCCGACGCTGCCGATCAGGGACAGCGCCACCACCAGTGTCTTTCTCTTGTAGTTCATGATTTCTCCAAATCCCTTTTGTAGATATGTCGACCGCTCGCCTCGTGGGCGGCTGGCTCTTTGTATTCGTCATACCGCGAAGGTGATTCGAGTGTGAAAGTTTGTAATGACCACCGTCAACAGCCATTTACTTTTCAGATACATTCAATGAAGAAAGCGACTAAATTCTTTCCAATAGAACACGGATCGTCATACTAAAAAATAAAATTTTCCCTTTAAATTCATAGTCAAACCTTATGTCATGTCACAATTGGTCACATTTAAACAAATAGACAAGCGCGCACACCCTCTGCAAATGTTTAAACTTTGTTGCATTTCCGCACCGCACATCGGGCAACTGTTGCGAATTTCACAAAATCTCCACATTCAACATCTCGATAACCATCAACATTTCGCATACATGGCATGAGCCGTGGTATTGCATCGTTTTTATGAAAAATCGAGCAAAAACTCCTTTTTAAAGTCACATTTTGCAAATGTCTTTTCTGTTTTTTATTATTTGTTTCTATTTTGTAAATTAACCTCGATTTTATGTCTTTTGATTAAATGCAATTGGCATTTAATTCTTCTCTGCGCTATGGATATTTGGTCAGCATGATTTGCTGGCATGGCCCCGAAGCACTGGGACCCTCACTGGGTAAACGGACAGAACACAATTCGCAATACAAACCGTGCCCATATCAGGAAAAGGCATACCGCCCGCCTGAATCCACTCACTGCAAAGAGGAGAAACTTGCATGTTTGCAAAACAGCACGCTGTCGCACTGATCGTTGCCGGCCTGTTCGCTGCCGGCGCCCAAGCCGGTGAAGCCTGGGTCAACACCGCCACCCAAGCCCACCCGGTAGCTTCCGCGCTGAGCGCGGCAAGCGCTTCGGTCGCCTCCACCCAAAGCAGCGGCGAAGTGGCCGCCGGCCAATCCGTGCATATCGCTGTGACGCTGAAAGTCCGCAACAAGGCCCAGCTGGATGCGCTGACCAACAGCCTGCTGGCCGGCACCAGCCACAAGACGCTGAGCCACGCCGAGTTCATGGCTGAATTCGCCCCGACCCAAGCCCAAGCGCAAAAAGTCGTGGCTCACTTGCAAAAGAACGGCTTCCGCAATATCAAGGTTGCCGCCAACCGCATGCTCATCACGGCTGACGGCAGCGCCGCCACCGCCAAGACCGCTTTCAACGTGACCATGCACCGCTTCAACAACAATGGCCGCGCCGCCTTCGCCAACGTGACCGCCGCCCAAGTGCCGCAATCGCTGGGCAATATCGTGCTGGCCGTGCATGGCCTGCAAAACGTCAGCACCTTCCACACCATGATGCAGAAGGCGGGCATGAAAACCATGGGCTCGGTCAGGACCGCCAGCGTCATCGGCCACAATCCGACCGACTTCCCGCTGATCTACAATGCCAGCAGCCTGCCGCCGGCCAGCAACACCACCGTGGGCATCATCGCCGAAGGCGACATCAGCCAAACCCTGTACGACCTGCAGGACTTCACCTACGGCGCCGGCTATCCTGACGTCAGCACCAACACCATCTACGCCGGCGACCAAGGTACCGACACCGACGGCGTGGGCGAATGGAACCTGGACAGCCAGGACATCCTGGCGGCAGCCGGCGGCCAAGTTCAGCAGATGAACTTCTACGTCGCCACCTCGATGACCAATGCCGACATCACTGCCGCCTTCAACGCCGCAGTCAGCGACAACACCGCCAAGGTGATCAACGTTTCGCTGGGCGAATGCGAAACCTCGGCCCAAAGCGACGGCATGACCGCTTCCGACGACCAAATCTTCCAGACCGCCATCGCCCAAGGTCAGACCTTCTCCGTCTCCACCGGCGACTCCGGCTCTTACGAATGCGGCGGCCGCACCGCTCGCCAAAGCTATCCGGCGGTTTCCCCGTACGTGATCGCGGTTGGCGGCACCACGGTGAACACCAGCGGTACCACCAACTATTCGTCGGAAACCGTGTGGAATGGCACCGGCGGCGGCGTCAGCTATACCGAGAAGGTGCCGTCCTGGCAGAGCGCCGCCGGCGTGCTGACCACCTCCAAGACCAAGCGCGGCGTGCCGGACATCTCCTTCGATGCCGACCCGAACAGCGGCGCCCTGGTTCTGGTCAATGGCCAAACCCAACAGATCGGCGGCACCAGCCTGGCGGCCCCGCTGTTCACCGGCTTCTGGGCCCGCATCCAGTCCGCCCACGGCAACAGCCTGGTATCGCCGAACCCGGCCATCTACCAATACTTCAAGGCCAACCCGTCCTTGCGTCACGATGTGACCAGCGGCAGCAACGGCGCCTACAAGGCCACTTCCGGTTGGGACTACACCACCGGTTGGGGCAGCCTGAACGTCGCCAATCTGAACAGCTTCATCAACAGCCACAGCGGCTTCTGATACAAGCGCTCAGTCTGAAAACCCCGGCTTATTGCCGGGGTTTTTCTTTGCTCCGTAAGCCTAATGCTTGATGCGCATGCTTGCCGCGGCGACAGCGGCGCATAGAATAGACGCCATTCCCGCACCGTTACGGAACGCGCATGAAGCCTCACCTCGCCATCAGCCTGCTGCATCAATGCCGCCACGCCGCCCTGGCCACGCTGTCTCAGCCATACCCCGGCTATCCTTACGCCACTGCCATCCAGTTTTGCTGCGATGAGCGCCATCGCCCCATATTCGTAGCCAGCGCCTTGGCTGAGCACAGCAAGAACCTGCTGGCCGATCCGCGCGTCAGCCTGTCCTTGCTGGCGCCGGGCGACGATGCCGCGCAGTCGGCCGCGCGGATGACGATATTGGGAGACGCGGAGCGATTCGAACCCTCCGTCGGCGTGCGCCAGCGTCTGTTGCGCTACACTCCGGAAGCCGAGGACTGGCTGGCGCTGGACTTCACATTCTTCCGCCTGAATCCCAAACGGCTGCGCCTGATAGCGGGATTGGGCAGAATGGGCTGGATAGACGAAAGCGCCTGGGATGCGCTGCCGATGCTGGACACCGAAACCGAGCAGTCCTTGCTCGCCGCCGCGCAGGCTGCGCTGCCGGCTACCCTGCAATTGCTGGGCTGCGACTGCTTTGGCGCGGACGTGCTGGATCACGGACGCTACCATCGCGTGGATTGGGACGCTGAGCGGCAAGACCCGGCCAGCATTCGGGAAAGACTGAAGACGCTGGGCCAAGCGCCAATCTAAACAAAAACCCCGCCAAACAGGCGGGGTTTTTTCTGCGCGATCGAGCGGCAAGGCAGCTTACATCGACTCCAGCACCTTGATGCCCAAGAGGTCCAGACCGGTGCGCAGCGTCTTCGCGGTCAGCGCGGCCAGTTGCAGGCGGCTGGCTCTAACCTCGCCCTCGCTCTTCAGGATTGGGCAGGCTTCGTAGAAGCGCGAGAACAGCGTGGCGATGTGGTACAGGTACTGCGACAGATAATGCGGGTAGCAGCCTTCCACCACCGCGTTCAACGTGTCTTCGAACTGCGCCAGCGCGGCGGCCAGCTGCTTTTCGGCCGGCTCGGTGATCACGATCTTGGCGTTGGCGTCGTAGTCCTCGGCCTTGCGGAACACGCTCTGCACGCGGGTGTAGGCGTATTGCAGGTACGGCGCCGTATTGCCCTCGAAAGCCAGCATCGTGTCCCAGTTGAAGATGTAGTCGCTCATCCGGTTCTTGGACAGGTCGGCGTATTTCACCGCGCCAATGCCCACCGCGTTGGCGATTTCATGCTTCTGCGCTTCCGGCAGGTCCGGGTTCTTCTCGGACACCAGCGCGTAAGCGCGCTCTTCGGCCTCGTGCAGCAACTCGATCAGCTTGACCGTGCCGCCGGAACGGGTCTTGAACGGCTTGCCGTCGTCGCCCATCATCACGCCGAAGCCGACATGCTCCAGCGACATGCCTTCCGGCGCGAAGCCAGCCTTGCGGCAGATGGTGAACATCTGGGCAAAGTGCTGGCTCTGGCGCGCGTCCACCACGTAGATCACGCGATCCAGCTTCAGTTCGCGGTGGCGATAGCGCACCGCGCCGATGTCGGTGGTGGTGTAGATGAAGCCGCCGTCCTTCTTCTGGACGATCACGCCCATCGGCTTGTCTTCCTGGGTGCGGAACTCCTCCAGGAACACCACTTGCGCGCCGTCATCCTCGGTCAACAGCCCGCTTTCGCGCAGCTCCTTGACGATCACCGGCAGGTCGTCGTTATACGACGATTCGCCGCGCACGTGCTCGCGCTTGAGGCCGACGTTCAGCTTCTCGTACACGTCCTCGCAGTGCTTCAGCGACACGTCGACGAAGCGGCGCCACAGCTTCAGCACCTCCTCGTCGCCGCCTTGCAGCTTGACCACATAGTCGCGCGCGGTGTTGGCGAAGTCCTCGCTCTCGTCGAAGCGGATCTTGGCGTTGCGGTAGAAGGTTTCCAGGTCGGACAGCTGCAGGTCGGCGTCGCCGGCGTGGCTGGTTTCCACCAGATAAGCCACCAGCATGCCGAACTGGGTGCCCCAGTCGCCCACGTGGTTGGCGCGCACCACGTCGTGGCCCACGTATTCCATCACGCGCGCCAGCGCGTCGCCGATGATGGACGAGCGCAGGTGGCCGACGTGCATTTCCTTGGCCAGGTTGGGCGAGGAATACTCCACCATCACGCGCAGCGGCTTCACCGGCGCGATGCCCAGCTTGTCGTCTTTCAGGGCGGCTTCGCTTCGTCGGGCCAGATATTCAGGGGCTAGATGAATATTGATGAAACCCGGTCCGGCGATTTCCACCTTGTCGGCGATGCCGGCAAGATCCAGCGCGGCGACGACCTTTTCGGCCAGCGCGCGCGGGTTGGTCTTCAGCGCCTTGGCGGCGCCCATGACGCCGTTGGCCTGGTAGTCGCCGAACTCCGGCTTGGAAGCCGGCTGGACCACGGCCGGCGCGTCAGGCGCGCCGGCCGCCGCCAGCGCCGCCTGTACCCGTTCGTTGATCAGTTGATGAATTGTCATTGGATAGCCCCACGAATTGCCGCGAAAACGAAAACGCGTCTTCGCTTCTGAAAATTAACTTGTATTTGATTGTATGCGCCTGCGTCATCACGGGCAATGCTTGATCCATGCGGGAAGCGCACAAAATGGCATTCGCTTGACCCAAGGCATCCAGGCGGCATCCTCTCCGTCGCCAACCGAACAAGCAAAAAGGCGGCGATACGCATCGCCGCCTTGAGCCGGATTCTGGATTATCCCAAGGATCACGCGCCGGCGAAAGCCAGCCTCATTTCTTTCTCTCGCTTGCGATGCAGGGCGCTCATATACGCGTTCGCCGCCACCACGCCCACCGAAACCACGACCACGACCAAGGTGGCCAGCGCGTTCATTTCCGGATTCAAACCCAAGCGCACGCGCGAGAAAATCACCAGCGGCAAAGTGGTGGAACCGGGGCCGGACAGGAAGGCGGTCAGCACCAGATCATCCAGCGACAGCGTGAACGACAGCAGCCAACCCGACACCAGCGCCTGCGAAATCAAGGGCAAGGTGATGACGAAGAACACTTTCAGCGGCCGCGCGCCCAAGTCCATCGCCGCCTCCTCCAGAGACAGGTTCAACTCCCGGACGCGGGACTGCACAACCACGGCGACATAGGACACGCACAGCATCACATGGCCTATCCAGATCGTGAACACGCCCCGCCCCGCCGGCCAGCCGAAGCTCTGCTCCATCGCCACGAACAGCAGCAACAGCGAGATGCCCTGGATCACTTCCGGAATCACCAGCGGCGCGTTGATCATGCCGGTGAACAGCGGAAACAGGCGAAAGCGGCCGAATCGTCCCAGCACGAAGCCGGCCCAAGTGCCGATCACCACCGAGGCCGTGGCCGTCATCAAGGCGATTTTCAAGCTCAGCCAGGCGGCGCCGATCAACTCGTCGTCGCTGAGCAAGGCGACATACCATTTGGTGGAGAAACCGGACCAAACCGTGACCAGCTTGGACTCGTTGAAAGAGTAAATCACCAGCAACACGATGGGCAGATAGAGAAAGGCATAGCCCAACCCCAGCACCAGAAAAGACAAAGGCTTGCTTGGCTTGATCATCGCGCGCTCTCCATGCTCTTGACCTGGTAATGCTGGAACAGCGCCATCGGCACCAGCAACAGCAGCACCATGCAGCAAGTCACCGTGGCGGCCATCGGCCAGTCCATATTATTGAAGAACTCGTCCCACATCACGCGGCCTATCATCAGCGTGTCCGCGCCGCCCAAAAGCTCAGGAATCACGTACTCGCCCACCGCCGGTATGAACACCAGCAGGCTGCCGGCAATGATGCCGTTCTTGGACAGCGGCAGCGTCACCTGCCAGAACGCCCGCCAGGGCTTGGCGCCCAAATCATAGGCCGCCTCCAGCAAGGTCAGGTCCATCTTCACCAAATGAGCGTAGAGCGGCATGATCATGAAGGGCAGATAGGAAAACACCATGCCGATGTAAACGGCCCAATTGGTGTGATACAGGTGCAGCGGGCTGTCTATCACGCCCAGCCACAGCAGGAACTGGTTGAGAAAGCCATCATTCTTCAGGATGCCTATCCAGGCATAAACCCGGATCAGATAGGACGTCCAGAACGGCAGCATCACCATCATCATCAGCGTATTGCGCGTCGCCCCCTCCGCCCGCGCGATGTAATAGGCCATCGGGTAGCCGATCAACAGGCAGAGCACGGTGGAGACGAAGGCCATCTTGACCGAGCTGATATAGGTGGCGAAATACAGGTCGTCCTGCAGCATGAATTTATAGTGGCCGATGTCCAAGGCGATGGAGAAAACATCGTTCTCCAGCTTGGTCAGCGGCGTATACGGCGGAATGCCCAATTGCTGCTGCGAGAAGCTGATGCCGACAACCAGCAGGAAGGGCAGCAGGAAGAATATGAACAAGAACAGGAAAGGCACGGCGATCGCCGCGGTCCTGCCTGATGGCGTCCAGCGTTTCAGATCCGGTAGTTTCATCGCATCACCACGACGCGCTAGGCGTCCGAACATGACATCCCGTCGACCCGCGGGCGGCGCCGACCTCTTTCAGGACAAGCGCGGCGCCTTGCGCGCCGCGCTCTGGCCGGGCGGCAGCGCCCGGCCTGCGTCAATTAATGCCCCGTCTTCAACTGCGTCCACAGCCGGTTTTGAATCCGCTGGATTTCCGGCGACAGCGGCTTGAGCAGGAATAGGGTTTTCATCACCGACGCCGGCGGGTAGATCGTCGGATCATTGGCGATTTCCGGCCTGACGTATTTGCGCGCCGCCGCGTTGACCGTCGGATAGAACACGGTGTTGGTGATCTCCGCGTTCACCTGCGGCGTCTCGATATAGTTGATCCATTTGTGGGCGTTCTGGGCATGCGGCGCGTCCTTGGGAATCACCATCACGTCGAACCAGACCGGCGCGCCGCCCTTGGGCAGCACATACGAAATCTGGTAGCTGCGCTTCGCCTCCATCGCACGGTGCTTGGCGATATGGATGTCGCCCGAGAATCCGTAGGCGAAACAGATGTCGCCATTAGCCAGGTCATTGATATAGCCGGAGGAATTGAACTGGGTGATATACGGCCTAACCTTCTTCAGCATCTCGAAGGCCGCCTGATAATCGGCGGGATTCTTGCTGTTCGGGTCTTTCCCCATGTAATGCAGGGCGGCGGCGAAGACATCGTTGGCCTGATCCAGCACCGACACGCCGCAGCCCTTGAGCTTGGACAGGTACTCCGGCTTGAACAGGATGTCCCAGCTGTCCAGCGGCGCCTTGTCGCCCAGCGCGGCCTTGACCTTGTTCAGATTGTAGCCGTAGCCATCGGTGCCATAGGCCCAGGGCACGCCATGGGCGTTGCCGGGATCGGCGTCGGCGATCTTGGCCATCAGCGTCTTGTCCAGATTGGCCAGATTGGGAATCTTGGACTTATCCAGCTTCATGTACACGCCGGCCTCAATCTGCTTGGCCATGTAGTTGGAGGTCGGCACCACGATGTCGTAGCCGGATCGCCCCGTCAGCATCTTGGCCTGCAGGGTGTCGTCGCTATCGTACACGTCGTACCTCACCTTGACGCCCGCTTGCTTTTCAAAGCCGGGAATCGTGGTCTTGGCGATATAGTCGGACCAGTTGTAAACGTTCAGCATCTTGTCGTCTGCCAGCGCGCCCGCGGCGGGCAGCAGCATCAGCAAGGAGGCTAGGGCTTGGTGAACCAGTTTCTTCTTCATGACAGGCTTCCTAAGTAGCACGACCACAAATACCCCCAAATTAGAATGGGGGATCCCGAGGAACTGCATTCTTCTGCGCGTGTTTGTCCTAATCTGGCGTAGCGAGGGCTGCGTCAATGCCAAAATACACCCAGGACAGACGCGCGCAATATGCTCAAGCGTTACAGCATGCAACCCCGGATTGCATCCGGAATGAAAGACTCGACGGAACGGTTCAGAAAGAGACGGGCGGGCTATGCCGAAAGCGGGGAGGAGAATGAAGGGCGAATGCCAGCAAGCTGGCGCGACAAGGCGCGGGACAGTCAGGCCAATGGCAGGCGATTTGCATCATGATTTCCTCTCTCAATCTCCAAATACGACTCAGGCGTTTAATAAAATGGACGCCATATTTTTTATGTAATTACTTTTTAATCAGATTTACCGATTGCCGCAATAGAAAAGCCAGCGGAATGGCAAAAAATTCAACACCAGGTGTTGCATCTCGTCACTTCTGTTTATGATCATCAACGCATCTGGGGCTGGCCGCTTGCCTCTCTAGGTACACGCGCGGCCCAAGTCAGGACATTATCATTGACAGTCTCGCACTGGAACCCAATCCTCCTTGCCTCACACCTTGCGCCGCAATGCGCGACATCCATGCAACACCGCACACCATGAAGCAAAAAGGCTGCCAGCGGCAGCCTTTTTCACAAAAGAAACAGAAAATCACAGCAAGCGGGTAATCAGCGCCTTGGCGTCATAACCGGCCAGGCCGGGAATCCGCACCTGCATGCCGTTGCCTGGCGCCACCTGCACGGCCTCGCCATTGCGCGTCATCTGGGCCAGCTCGATCACGCGATTGCCCGAAGGATGAATCACTTCCAACTTGTCGCCGACAGCGAAACGATTCTTCACCTCGATCAAGGCCCAGCCTTCGCCATCCACCTCGATCACATCGCCTACGTACTGGCTTTGCTTGGCCTTGGAATGGCCGGTCAGGTAGTTCTGGTAATCCTGGCTCTGGTGGCGCTCCAGGAAGCCCGGCGTGTAGCCGCGGTTGGCCAGGCCATCCAGGTCGGACAGCAGGCTGAGGTCGAATGGACGGCCGGCTACGGCGTCGTCGATGGCCTTGCGGTAGACCTGGGCCGCGCGCGCCACGTAGTACAGGCTCTTGGTGCGGCCTTCTATCTTCAGCGAATCCACGCCTATCTTGGCCAGCTTCTCCACCTGCTCCACGGCGCGCAGGTCCTTGGAGTTCATGATATAGGTGCCGTGCTCATCCTCGATGATGGGCATCAGCTCGCCCGGGCGGCTGCCCTCTTCGATCAGATAGGTTTTGTCGGCCAGCGGATGGCGCTGTTGGCTACCGCAGGACGAGAAGTTCTGATTCGCCTCCTCCAGCGCCTTGTTGAAGTCGAACTGGATCACCTGCACGTCGCCGGCATCGTCGCCCTGGGTATCGTGCACTTTGTAGTCCCAGCGACAGGCATTGGTGCAGGTGCCCTGATTCGGATCGCGGTGGTTGAAGTAGCCCGACAGTAGGCAGCGGCCGGAATAGGCGATGCACAATGCACCATGAACGAACACTTCCAGCTCGATGTCGGGGCATTCCTGGCGGATTTCCGCAATCTCGTCCAGGGACAGCTCGCGCGACAGGATGATGCGCGACACGCCCAGCTTCTGCCAGAACTTGACGCCCATGTAGTTGACGGTATTGGCCTGCACCGACAGGTGGATGGGCACTTCCGGCCACTTCTCGCGCACCATCATGATCAGGCCCGGATCGGCCATGATCAGCGCGTCCGGCTTCATCGCGATCACCGGCTCCATATCGGCCATATAGGTCTTGATCTTGCTGTTGTGCGGCAGGATGTTGCTGGCGACGAAAAACAACTTGCCGCGGGCATGGGCCTCGTCTATGCCCTGCTTCAGCTCTTCCAGCTTAAAGTCGTTGTTGCGGGCGCGCAGGCTGTAGCGCGGCTGGCCGGCGTACACGGCGTCGGCGCCGAAATCATAGGCAGCGCGCATCTTGTCCAGCGTGCCGGCCGGCAATAGCAGTTCGGGGGCTTTGATCATTGCTTGGGGAAGTCTCGATGGTTCAGTTGAGCAGGCAGGCAACCGGCAGCGGCTGCCGGTCCGGCTTGACGAAAGCCTTGCGCGCGGAGTCGGTCTGCAGCTTCTCCGATGAATAGTATTGCGCCAAGACGCTGGGGGCATCCCGCAGCAGGTCATGGCAACGATCCAGAAAAGCCGGCCAGTCCTGCACCAGTTCCGGCTGGGAGTCGACGCGACTATAGGCGATGGCCAGCAGGGCCATCGTCAGCGTATGGTTGTACTTGGTCGCCGCGCCATTGGCCATGGCGTAACGGGACAAGGCGTGCGCGCAGCGCGCAGCGGCCTCCGCGGCTGGATATTCCCGCCGGTATCCCCAAGCCGCGTACAAGTGGGCTTGATGGTTGAAATCCGATGCTGGCAGCGCATTGGTTTCCAGCTGACGCAGGAATACCTGGTGCTCCATGATGCAGACACTCCGCAGTGCAAAAAACGACAGGCTCCACACCATAGCGGAGCCTGTTTCGATCATATTCGGCCGCGATTATGCGCGGCGCGACAGTCAGCGTCAAGCCCATCCCACGCCTCAGCCGCACTTTAAATCGCTGTTTTTAAAAGCCGTTTTATTTTCGTGGTTTTTGCAGCAGGGCTAACAGGGACAGCAGCTGCCCGCCCATGGCCAATAGCAGCAGCACGGGGCAAAACAGCCTCAACAGCACACTTTCAACCTGGCCGCCGCGCCATAGCACGGACATGGCCATGAACAGCAGGGTGGAGGCGATGAGGACGGTCAGGCTCAGCTTGCGGTTGCCGCGCAGGCGGGTAATCAAGTTCTTCATTCAGCAATCCAGGATGATGGAGTCAGGCATCGACGGACGACTCGCCCAAACGGGCCAGCGCCACTAGTTCATCGGCGAAGAATCCGGCCGCTTCGCGCGCCGCCAGATTATATTCACCGGGGTGCAATTGCATCGCGTATTCGTCGAGTAGACGCCGGAAAGTGGACTGAGGTTCCAGTCCCCGCTGGCGGCAGAGCTCACAGAACCAATGATTGCCGATTCGCACATGGCCGATCTCATCGCGCAAAATGATGTCCAACACGGCGACGCTGGCCTCGTCGCCGATGGCCGCCAGCCGCTTCTGAATCCCCGGCGTCACATCCAGCCCCCTCGCCTCCAGCACCCTGGGCACCAGCGCCATGCGCGTCAGCGGGTCGTGGTCGGTCTTGCGCGTCATGGCCCATAGGCCGTCATGCGCCGGGAAATCGCCATAGACGAAATCCAACTCAGCCAGCCGCCCCTTCAGCAGACGGAAATGACCGGCTTCTTCCGCCGCCACCCGCAGCCAGTCGTCGACAAAGGCATCGGGCATGTCGCGGAAGCGCCAGGCGGCATCCAAGGCCAGATTGACGGCATTGAATTCAATATGAGCAATGGCATGCAACAGCGCGCCATGTCCCTGAGGCGTGGACAGGCCCCGGCGCGGCACCTTGGCCGGGTGCACCAAGGGCGGCCGCTCGGGGCGGCCGGCCTCATGCAGCGCGTAAGGACCGGGCGCCGCCAGCCTGGGCAGACGGCCGGCGCGCCAGTCGAGAAATAGACGCTCGGCCAGCTGGAGCTTGACCTCGACCTCGCGGCACAACAAGGCCTGCTCAAGCAAGGGATATAGCGATGAGGAGCATGAATTCATGCCGCGGATTTTAAGCGGCAACAAGACCCAGGCCAAGCCCGCATCACGCCACCGTCTCGGTTTGCGCCGCCAGCCAGCGATCAAAGCGTTCCAATTGCTCGTCAAGCCTGGCCATGGCCTGGCGCGCGGCATCGACATCCTGCTCCTTGCCAGCCTTCTCCACCGCTTCGGCGGCCACGCCCATATCATTGGCGCCCACCATGCGGCTGGCGCCCTTTATCCGGTGGGCGGCGAAACCGATTTTCTCCGCCTCCCCCACCCGCAAAGCCTCGCGCAACATGGCCACATCTTCCACATTGCCCGTCTGGAACTCGCGCAAGATCTCCAGCTCCACGCTTAACTCGCCATTGCTGTAGACCTCCAGCACGCTGCGATCAATCGGGATTTCCTCGTCGCCCACCTGCACCACGTCGTCCACGCCGGAAGGGCCATCCAGCTGCGCGGGGGCGGACACCCCGGCATTCGCCGCGGACATCCATTTGCGCAACGTGGCTTCCAGGGCATGGATGGACAAGGGCTTGGTCAGGAAGTCGTCCATGCCGGCATCGCGCGTCTTGTCCACCTCCTCTTTGGCGGCATTCGCGGTGCAGGCGATGATGGGTATGCGCTCCCGCTCCGGATGCGATGCCTCATGCGCGCGCACCAGCCTGGCCAATTGGTAGCCGTCTATGCCCGGCATGTGGCAATCGGTCAGGATCAAGGAGTAACGGCCGGATAGCCATTTGCTGAAGGCCCGATCGCCATCCTCGGCCCAATCGGCGGGAAAGCCCAGCTTCTCCAGTTGTTTCAAGGTCAGCTTGCGATTGGTCGGATTGTCTTCGGCAAACAGAATGGGGTATTTGCTTTCCTGGCCGCCTGGCTCCGCCCCGCTACTGGAGGGGCAAGCCTGCTCAAGCGGCACCCGTTGCTCGGGCAACACGATGGGCTCCACTTGCTCCGCCAGCCACTCCAACTCCAGCAACAGCCTGGCGCAGCTTCCCTTGCCAGGTTCGCTCTCCATTTCCACATGGCCGCCCATCAGGCCCGCCAGCCGCCTGCAGATGGCCAACCCAAGCCCGGTGCCGCCAAAGCGGCGCGTAGTTTCGGAATCTGCCTGGGTAAATGGCTGGAACAGCTTGCTCAGCTGCTCCTGCGACATGCCAATGCCGGTATCCTCTACTTCGAAGGCCAGCACCTGATAATTGGCCACCGTGTCCATCACCCTGACCCGGATGTTTACCTGACCGCTGGAGGTGAACTTGATGGCATTGCTGATGAAGTTCTGCAGGATCTGCCGCACGCGCAACGGATCCATGACCAGGGTGGGCGCCAGCCTTTCGTCCAGCGTCAAGTTCAGCGCCAGGCCTTTCTTGTTGGCGTTTTCCTGGTAGAGGCTGCGCACGCTGTCCATGAACGGCCGGACGGCGGTGCGCGCCGGGACGATCTCCATCCTGTCGGCTTCGATTTTGGAGAAGTCCAGAATGTCGTCTATGAGCCTCAGCAGGGTATTGGCCGAATCCTGAATGGTTAAAACCGTGTCGCGCTGCTCAGCGTCCAGCCGCGTCATGGCCAGCAGCTCCAGCATGCCCAGCACGCCGTTCATCGGCGTGCGGATTTCGTGGCTCATCGTGGCAAGAAAAGCGCTCTTGGCCCGGTTGGCGGCATTGGCCTGGTCCCGCGCCATCCTGAGTTCGAACTCGGCCATCTTGCGTTCCGTGATGTCCAGGCACGCCAGGATGATCACGGACTCGGTCGCATCGGGAAACAGGAGCTGCCCTTCGAACAGCACCCAGATCGGCCTGCCGGTTCCTGTCAAGCACTCCAGTTCGCAATGGATGCGGGCACTGTCATGCTGCATTTTCGACATCTGCTCCGCCAGCTCATACCAACCATGTTCAGATGCTAGCAACTCCATCAGATGCATTCCGGACAGGCCATATTCATCGCCAACGTCGAAAATGCCTTCCGCCGTCAGATTGGCGCGCGTGATCTGGAAATGCTCGTTCAGCCGCAGCAGACCGACCGGCGAGGCCGAGTACACGGCCTCCTCCTCCTGCAGCACGGCGCGCAACTGCGCTTCCGACAGCTTGCGGCGATCTTCCTCTGCGTAATAGCCAAGAATGTTGGCGTAGGCGCCCAACAAGGGAAGGATGCTGATGCCCAGCTGCGACAAGGTCGGCCGGAGCAGGCAGACCGCCGCCGCCGCCTCGCCGGCCAGCATCACCGGCAAGGACACCCAGGATGGCTGAGCGGACAAGCTGCGAAACAAGGCCGGCAGCGGCGCCTCAGCCTGAGACAACTGCTGGATGGAGGGCAGGAATTCTGGCCATCTCCCCGCTTGCAGCTGCAAGGCATCCTCGCCGGCTTTCTGTTCCGACCAGGCCACCAGCACGCATTGTTCCGACAGGGTGAACTCCACGAAGGTATCGTGCAGGCGCTCGAAAACCGCCTCCCGCGGCGAACGCGACAGCAGCATGGTTTCGATCTCAGAAATCACGGACAGCAGCGCCACGCTGCGCTCCAGCGAGGCCTCGGCCAGACGGCGCTTATGCTCATCTCTCACAATCAGGATATGCATGGGGCGGCGGCCATCCTCCTGAAAGCGATTGATGGTCAACATGGCGTGGAAATGCTCGCCCCCGCTGCCCATGCCGTCCACCGGCATGGATCTGCCCTCCTGGATTTCCAGCGCGGCAAGCACGGCATGCAGCTCCTCGTTCATCACGAACAATTGCCTGGCCGGCATGCCGATCAACATACTCATGGGGTAGCCGAACATCCTGGCCGCGCCCTCGTTTGCCATTTCGATGGCGCCGCTGGCATTGACCGCCAGCATCGCATCACCCGACACATCGAGCATGCGTTGCAGAAAATCCAGCGGCTTGAAGACCTTGCGCACCATGACGTAAAGCAGGAAGGCCAGCAGGATGATTTCGGCCAGGCCTAGCGCGCTCTCGCGCATCCATTCCCGCTGCGCATCGTCTTGGCTCTCCTTCGCGGCCAAGGCGGCATGATCTGACACACTCTGCGACACGAGGGTGAAGACGGCAGTCAATTGGTCCAGATTGGCCTCAAAATCCGTGGCCTGTGAAAACTTCAGCTTGCCATCCATCTGTTCCAGCTGCAGTTGAACCAACAACTGCAGCTTGTCCGCCATCATGACCAGCCTGGAGAATTGCTCAGACAACTGAGCGTCGTGCACGCTGTCGACTCTGGGCCGCAGCTTGGACAAAGTCAGCATCCCCGCCGCCAGCCGCCGCGCCAGGTCCTCCTCCACGCGTCGATCCAGGCGATGCCCCACCCTCTCCCGCAGCGGCAACGCCTGGGCGTTGGACAGCAACCAGAATTCAGACAGGCCCAGGTCCTGCCGCAGCCAGAGCAGGTTGTTGAACCGGGTATCCTTGCTGCCCGCCATCGAAACCACGGCGTAATCGAGGATGTGCTGAGCCTGTTCCTGCACTTCGCGGGTCATCTCATACAAACGCGTCGTCAATGCCTGATTCGGCCCTGAGCGACTGCGCCAGACATCTCCCGCCTCGCCACGCAATTGTTGGAACTGCTTCAGCGACTGCTGCAACCGAATCAGCTTCTCTTCTAGGCGCGCATCTTGCCTGCGATGCAAGGATGCGGCCAGCGTGAAATAGGCTTCATCCACCTGCCTGCCCAGCCGGTCCAGCTTGCTGATCCGCTCGGCGTCCGGCTGCGCGCCCAACAGGAACAATCGCATCTGGCCGCTTTCGCGCTGCTGGACCTGAACCAAGCGGTACAAGGCGTCCGTGTCTCGACTCCATTCGGCCAGATCATTCGCCTGCCGATATTGCTCCCATGTCGCCAGCTGCAGGCGCAGCATGATGCCCACGCCCAAGGCGCCCAATAGCAACACCATGACCAGCACCGTGCGACCGATAGCCACAGCCTGGCTATGTCCGACCCTTTTAGGAGTCATGCTCAATGTCTCGCGACCGGATTCACCGCGGGTTCAGGATTTTCCAACACATAAATCTGCGCCACGCCATAGCGAGCGCTGTAATCCCTCAACACCGACAATTGGTTGGCGGAAATGGTGGCGCCGCGCGGCAAGAGCAGGTGGCCGGCCTTGCTGCGCAAGTCACGCGTCAAGCGCGAGCCTGGCTTGACCCCTTCCAATGACAGGCAGCGCTCCTCCGGCTCGTCCCGCTCCGCCGGGGCCCTGGTCTCGAACAAGCGTCCAAATACCTTTTTGTCATACTCTGTCCCGGTGGAGATATGGTAATAGCTGAACGGGTCTATCTCCGGCCGCGTGCGCTGCATCGCGGCCTGGATGGCCTTTTCCACATCGGCGGGCTTCGGCGGCTTCACCACGAAACCATCGGCATGCAGCTGGCTGGCCAGCACGACATTATTCCGGTCCGCATGGCCCGACAAGAAGACAAAGGGCAGATTCGACACATTGGCGGTATGGCCGCAACGCAGCTCCTTCAATAGATCCATGCCGTTCATCGGTTGCATCTGCACATCGCACAGCACGATGTCGACCATGCGGATATCGAGCAAGCGCATCGCCGCCGTGCCATCCGCAGCCTGAAAAATATGCTCCTGACGCATACCCATGCTCTGCAGCGCCTGGGAAATCAAGCTGCGCACCAATGTCTGGTCATCCACGATCAAGATGCGCAAACGCACCAAATCGACCGATATCATCGCGTCTCCTCAAATGGCGGTTTCATCGCCACCCGTAGCGGATTCACTTCCCCAATATTTTTTTGCGACCTCAACCAACTCATGCTCCGGCACGACCGCTCCCAGCAAATCGCCGATGCCGCTGATGCAGCCCAGCGCCATCGCCAGTTCAAGATCCTCGCTGGCGTCGATCTTCGTGGCGCAGACCGCGGCCTGCGGCAAGCCAAAATAACGCAGCAGGCGAAATGCGCTGGCATCCTCGCCCAGCAAGGCCTGCATCCAGCGCAGCGTTTCCATGGGCACATTGAGTTGGTCAAACGGAAACTTGAACAGATTGCTCACGCTCAGATCGCCTTGGCCAAATTCGCCTACCTGCAACCTAAAACCCAGGTACCTGACCTTGGCGATATTCTCGAAGCAAATCGCGTCCGCGCCCCGCCCCAGGCCATCCGTCAATTCAAACCCTATCCGTCGCGGCTGCACCCCGTATTGCAATAAAACGGTGTAGCAATGATCGAACACGTTGTCCGCGGACAGGCAGGCCTCGTCGATTCTCACGCTGATGGGACATTCATCGAAATCGCTATGCCGCGAGATATCGAGCAGCAAGCCGGCCATTCGCTCCACCAGCGTTTCCAGCGCAATGGCCGAGGCCATCCGCCTGCCGGCGAGCAAGGCCAACAGCTGCTCCAGCGGCAGGCGCGTGCCATCGCCCAGCACCAGCGAACAGAGTCTGAAGCCGCAAAGCGCGCCGTCCACCAGCGTGAAGATGGGCGAAAACTCCAACCGGTAGTCATCGCCGCCGAGGTGCTTGAGCAAACGTTCGACATCCACCTGCATGGGCGGGGCCATCCGCTCCATTTCATTGAAAATGCTGTTGAGCATGCCCAGAAAGGCATCGGCAGAATAGGGTTTGGACAGAAAGCGGGTGCAGGCGATGCCAAGGGCCGTGGACATGTCGGCGATGGTTTGCAAGGTCTTGCCATCGTAGCCGGAGATGATCAACAAGGCGGAATGGTAGCCCAGCCGCGCCACATTCTTGATGAAGTCTATGCCGTTCATGCCCGGCATGCCGATATCGGTGATGACCAGGTGATAACCGCCTTCAGCTATGCTTCTGAGCGCCTCCGCAGGATCGCTGAATTCGTCGATTTCCACCGCGAAGCGGCTGAAAAAACTGGCCTGGCGCGAGATCAGCTTGCGTAGCACCAACTGATCGTCCAGTATCAGGAACCGCTTGGGTTTCCGCTCCATCCACCCCCCCTCCCCGGCAGAGCCGATGCAGTCCGGCAGTGCGTGCCGGGTAACTCCCAGCCTTATCACGGGTTGCCCCGAAGAGGCCGAGCGATGCGCACCTCTCCTGCCGCATTTCAGCGCTACGACAATCGCGTATCCTGGCGTGCGCACTTCCATGTATAGGCGGATATGACAGACTGCACAAGCCGCCCCATGCCTTGCGCTCCCATCTGCTATGATGGCTTTCCGATCCCGCTCAGGAGGTTTCCATGCGTTTCGACTCCAATCAGCTCGGCGCCGTCGAAGTGGACGAAAGCACCGTCATCACTTTTCCGCAAGGCATACCCGCGCTGGAGAACTGCACCCACTTCAAGCTGTTCCACGACGCCACCCATCCGCAGCCCAATATGTTCTGGCTGCAGTCGCTGGACGATCCCGGCATCACCTTCAGTCTGGCCTTGCCCGAACGCCTGGGCGTGCGTTTCGAAATCGAGCTGAACGCGGAGGAGGTGGCCACCTTGCAGCTGCAGGACCCGCAAGATGCGGCCATCCTGCTGATGCTTTACCGCCCGCTGGACCTGGAGCGAGACGCCCATCCGGCACTGGGCCAGCTGCAGGCCAATCTGTGCAATCCGCTGGTGATCAGCCTGTCTTCGCGTCTGGGCATCCAGAAGACCGGCTTGAAGATAGACATCCTGCTGCATAGCTGATGAGCCAGACACAACGCTGTCGGTGGTGCGGCGACGATCCGCTCTACGTCGCCTATCACGACGAGGAATGGGGCCGCCCGGAACGGGATGACCGCAAGCTGTTCGAGATGCTGATTCTGGAAGGCGCCCAGGCCGGGCTGTCCTGGATCACCATTTTGCGCAAGCGCGAGGGCTACCGCGCGGCTTTCCACAACTTCGACCCGGCCAAGGTGGCGGAGATGAGCGATGAAGACGCCGAGCGGCTGATGCTGGACCCTGGCATCGTGCGCAACCGGCTGAAAATCCGCAGCGCCATCCGCAACGCCAAGGTGTTCCTGCAGATGCAGCGCGAGCATGGCAGCTTCGCCACCTGGCTATGGGCCCACGTGGAAGATCAACCCATCGTGCGGCCTCGCGACGATGGCCGTGTTCCAGCCAGCACCGAGCTGTCCGACCGCATCAGCAAGGAATTGAAAAAAGCCGGCATGAACTTCGTCGGCAGCACGGTCATTTACGCCTACCTGCAGGCTTGCGGCGTGGTCAATGACCACCTGCCCGGCTGCTACCTTCATCCGGCCGCGGCCGGCTAGGGCCGTCGCTACCGAGCCGCGCATGAAAAACGGCCGCTTCAAATGAAGCGGCCGTTTTTTGACGCCCCGCGGATGACGACTCAGTCGAACGCCAGTTGTCCGTTGCGCGCCTCCACCATCACCGTGGACTTGGGCGGATATTTGCCAGCCAGGATGGCCTTGGCCAACGGGTTTTCCAGCTCGGCCTGGATCGCGCGCTTCAGCGGCCGCGCGCCGTACACCGGATCGAAACCAGCCTCGGACAGCAGCGCCAGCGCCTCGTCGCTGAGCTGCAGATTCAACTCCAGCTTGGCCAGCCGGTTTTCCAGGCTCTTCAGCTGGATGCGCGCGATGGACTGGATGTGCTTCTCGTCCAAGCCATGGAACACCACCACCTCGTCGATGCGGTTGATGAACTCCGGCCGGAACTGGCTCTTCACCTCAGCCATCACGGCGAGCTTGATCACCTGATAGTCGTCGGTCGCCATCGCCTGGATCTGCTGGCTGCCGATATTGGACGTCATCACGATCACCGTGTTCTTGAAGTCCACGGTGCGGCCCTGGCCGTCGGTCAGCCGGCCGTCATCCAGCACTTGCAGCAGCACGTTGAACACGTCCGGATGCGCCTTCTCCACTTCGTCCAGCAGGATCACGCTGTAGGGCTTGCGGCGCACCTGCTCGGTCAGGTAGCCGCCCTCCTCGTAGCCGACGTAGCCCGGCGGCGCGCCGATCAAGCGCGCGACGGAGTGCTTCTCCATGTACTCGGACATGTCGATGCGGATCAGATGATCTTCGCTGTCGAACAGGAAGCTGGCCAGCGTTTTGCACAGCTCGGTCTTGCCGACGCCGGTCGGCCCCAGGAACAGGAACGATCCATACGGCTTGTTCGGGTCGGCCAGGCCGGAGCGCGAACGGCGGATGGCGTCGGCCACCGCGGTCACCGCCTCGTCCTGCCCCACCACGCGCTGGTGCAGCACCTCTTCCATTTTGAGCAGCTTTTCGCGCTCGCCGGTCAGCATCTTGGACACCGGAATGCCGGTGGCGCGGCTGATCACTTCGGCGATCTCCTCGGCGCCCACTTGGGTGCGCAGCAGTCGGTTGGGCTTGGCCTCGCCCTGGCCGCCGGCGGCCTCGGCCTCTCTCAGCCGCGCCTCCAGCTGCGGCAGCTTGCCGTACTGCAATTCGGCCAGCTTCTGCCAGTCGCCCTTGCGCTTGAGGTCCTCCATGTCCACCTTGAGGCGGTCGATTTCCTCCTTGATGCTTTGCGAACCCTGTTGCGCGGCTTTTTCCGCTTTCCAGATTTCCTCCAGGTCGGCGTACTCGCGCGACAGTTCGGCGATCTCGTCCTCAATCAGCTTCAAGCGCTTTTGAGAGGCCTCGTCGCTTTCCTTTCTCACTGCCTCGCGCTCGATCTTCAGCTGGATCAGGCGGCGGTCCAGCTTGTCCATCGCTTCGGGCTTGGAGTCCAGCTCCATCTTGATGCGGCTGGCGGCCTCGTCTATCAGGTCGATGGCCTTGTCCGGCAGGAAACGGTCGGTGATGTAGCGCTGGGAAAGCTCCGCCGCGGCGACGATGGCCGGGTCGGTGATATCCACGCCATGGTGAATCTCGTACTTTTCCTGCAGGCCGCGCAGGATGGCGATGGTGTCTTCTACCGACGGCTCGCCCACCAGCACCTTCTGGAAGCGGCGCTCCAGCGCGGCATCCTTCTCGATGTACTTGCGGTATTCGTCCAAGGTGGTGGCGCCGATGCAATGCAGCTCACCGCGCGCCAGCGCCGGCTTCAGCATATTGCCGGCGTCCATCGCGCCATCGGCCTTGCCGGCGCCCACCAGGGTGTGGATTTCGTCGATGAAGATCAGGGTCTGGCCGTCGTCCTTGGCCAGATCATTGAGCACCGCCTTCAGCCGCTCTTCGAATTCGCCCCGGTATTTGGCGCCGGCGATCAAGGCCGCCAGGTCCAGCACCAACAGGCGCTTGCCCTTCAGGCTTTCCGGCACTTCGCCGTTGACGATGCGCTGCGCCAGGCCTTCGACGATGGCGGTCTTGCCCACGCCCGGCTCGCCTATCAGCACCGGGTTGTTCTTGGTGCGGCGCTGCAGCACCTGGATGGCGCGGCGGATTTCGTCGTCGCGGCCGATGACCGGGTCCAGCTTGCCCTGGCGCGCGCGTTCGGTCAGGTCCATCGTGTATTTCTTCAGGGCTTCGCGCTGGCCTTCGGCATCGGCGCTGTTGACGCTCTCGCCGCCGCGCACCGCGTCTATCGCCGCCTGGATGGAGGCATGGCTGCCGCCGTGCTCTTTCAGCAGGCGGCCAGTCTCGCCCTTGTCCTGCGACAGCGCGGACAGGAACAGCTCGCTGGCGATGAACTCGTCTCCCAGCTTCATCGCGATCTTGTCGGTGACGTTGAGCAGATTGGCCAGATCGCGCGACACCGTGATCTCGCCGCCATGGCCCTGCACGCGCGGCAAACGCTCGATGGCTTGCTTCAGGCTGGTCTTCAGCGCCGGCACATTGACGCCGGCGCGCGCCAGCAGCCCGCCCACGCCGGCCTCGGCGTCGTCCAGCATGGCCAGCAACAGGTGCTGCGGCTCGATATAAGGGTTGTCATTGGCTACCGCAAGGCTCTGGGCATCCCCCAGCGCCTGCTGGAACTTGGTGGTCAGCTTGTCGAATCGCATGATCTGCGCCTCCCTGAAAACTTGTCGATGTCCTTCATTTTGGGGACGGCGATAACCATTTCAAGAGTGCGGCATCAAGATTTGCGCGACACAGCATCAAGTGCGGAACACGCTCACCTCCTGCTTCAGCGAGTCTGCCAGTTTGGTCATTTCACCCGCGGTATCCGCGGAGCGCTCAGCGGCTTCATTATTGGTTTCCGCCAACCGCGCCACTTGGGCGATCTGCTCGGCGATGTCCGCCACTGTCTGCCGCTGCGCCGCCAGTTCCTGATGGATGGATTCGACCACGGCCATGGAGCGCTCCGCGTCGCTGACGATGGAGGCCATGGCTTGGCGCGCGCTGGCCGTGATGGACGCGCCTTCCGACGCGCAGCTGACCGACTGTCGCATCGCCTGCACCGCCTGCGCCGTCGCCTGCTGCATCGCGGTGATCATTTCGCCGATCTGCCGCGTGGACTGGCTGGTGCGTTCCGCCAGCTTCCGCACTTCGTCCGCCACCACGGCGAAACCGCGCCCCATCTCGCCGGCGCGCGCGGCTTCGATCGCGGCGTTCAGGGCCAACAGATTGGTTTGGTCCGCGATATCGTGGATCACGTTGACGATGTCGCTGATCTGACGCGCGTTGTTCTCCAGCGCCTGCAGGCTGTCGGCCGCGTTGTCCAGGGTGGCGGAGATGCGATTGACCTCATCCACCGCAGCCACCAGGCTGGCGCTGCCGTTGCGCGCCGCCTCGCTGGAGGCCTGCGCCACCTCGCTGGCCTGAGCCGCCACCTGTTCGATCTGCTGCACGCCGACGATCAACTGATCCGCGCTCTGCGCCATCTGCTGGGCGCTGCTGCGCTGCTCGCCGGACGAGGCTGCCGCCGCGCTAGCCTTTTGCGACAGGTCCTGCGCCGCCTGATCCAGGTTTTCCGCATGCTGGCCGGTGCGATTCAGCGCCTGCTGGAAGCTGTCCAGCAAATCATTCAAAGCATGGGCCATTTCGCCCATCTCGTCGCGACGGCTCACCGGCAGACGCCGCTGCAGGTCGCGGTTATCCTGGATGGATGCCACTTCGCCCACCAGGCGGCGCACTGGACGCGTCACCAGCACGCGCGTCACCACCCACGACCCCAGCGCCAGCACCAGCAGCAACACGCCGCAGCCCGCCGCCAGCCACAGGATCAGCATGCGGTTTTCCCGCTGCAGCTCGGCCTCGGCCTCATCGCTGACCAGCAGCCAGTTCCAGGGGGCGAAGGTGGCATAAGACAGCATGTGCACGGCGCTGCCCTTCTCCGCCGGCAACCGCACGGCGAAGCTGCCGCTGCCCGACTTGAGGATATCGCGCAGGTAGGGCTTGCCATCCGCGTCCACGGATTTGTCTATGGCGCGTCCACTCAGCTTGGGATGCAACAGGTAGCGGCCGTAATTGGGCGAGGCGGGGTTGATGTCTATCACGTCGATATGGCCGCTCTCCTCCAGCTTGACCTTGGCCAGCCGCACCAACAGGCTGGCGACACCCTCGGTGGCCCCCACGCCGACGAAAGTGGCGCCTATCACCTTGCCCTCGCCGTTCTTGATCGGGCTGTAGCTGGTGACGTAGTCCTTGCCATACAGATTGGCCAGGCCGATATAGCTCTCGCCTGACTTCAGCTTGTCATAAGCCAGACTGGCATGCTCCAGCTTGCTGCCCATGGCGCGATTGCCGTTTTCCATCAACAGCGTGGTGGCGATGCGGACAAAATCGTCGCCGTCGCGCACATAAATGGAGGCGACGTTGCCGCTGATCACGGAAAAGTGGTCCACCATCTGGTTGTTGCCGTTGAGCACGGTATTGCCCATCAGCAAAGCCGGCGTGACGGTGCCGGCCACGCTCACTTTCTGTTCCGGCTTCAGGCTGAAGCCGCTGGGAAATTCGGCCAGGAACACTTTCTCGAATTGGCGCGTAGAGATCTTCAGCGACTCGTTGAAGCCGTCCACCATGTTCAAGGACTGCGCCAGCAGCTGGCTCTGTACTTTTTGCGTGCGTTCCAGCAGCAGCTTCTGGCTGAACAGATACAAGGGATACATGATGGCGCAGGCCACCACCACCATCAGCAGCGTCTGGGTCAACACCAGGCGGCCGCCAATGCTCATTGCTCGCTTCATTACCGCTCCCCCGACCCCGCCGGCCAGTTGGCCCGGGAGTCATGCTTTGCGCCGCCCCGCCGTGACGGGAACGGGCTGGTCTTATGAGGCGGCCCCATTTCGCAGCCGTCTGTTCATCTTATTACATGCGCCCGGCCTGTGAATGCCCAGCGCGCTGGCGGGAAGCCTGTCGCGCGCAGGCATATCATTTCCATTCAATGACATGCCGCGCCGCCAGCCGTCAAATTATCCGCCGTCGACTGGCGGCAGTGTATTCGCCATGCGACAATTCCGCCCCTGATCCACCTTTGCCGCCCCCAGGCGGCCGCCAAGCATGACACGCACACCTCGCGCCGGCGACACCGGCCCGGCCCAACTGGATTGGCACGAGGGCCAACCGTTTTCCGTCGTTTTCGGCGACGTGTATTTCTCCCGCGACGCCGGCCTGGATGAAACGCGCCACGTATTTCTACGGCACAATCAGCTGGCGGAGCGCTTCGCCGCCCTGCCGTCCGACGGCGCTTTCACCATAGCCGAAACCGGCTTTGGCACCGGCCTGAACTTCCTGTGCGCCTGGCAATGCTTCGAGACGCAGGCTCCTGCCAATGCCCGCCTGCACTTCGTCAGCGCGGAAAAATACCCGCTGACGCCAACCGACCTTGCCCAAGCGCTGGCGCTGTGGCCGGAGCTGGCGCCCTGGGCGGCCCCGTTGCTGGCGCAGTACGACACCCTCACGCCGGGCTGGCACCGCTTCCTGCTGGCCGACGGCCGAGTGACGCTGACGCTGCTGGTGGGCGATGTGCTGGACGTGCTGCCACGACTGGATGCCCGCGTGGATGCCTGGTTCCTGGATGGCTTTGCGCCGTCCAAGAACCCTGACATGTGGCAGCAAAGCTTGTTCGACCAAATGGCGCGGCTATCCGCTCCCGGCGCCAGCTTCGCCACCTTCACCAGCGCGGGCATGGTGCGGCGCGGCCTGGCGGCAGCGGGATTCGAAGTGAAAAAGGCGCCCGGACACGGCCAGAAACGCCATATCAGCCACGGCTGGATAGCCCAGCCTCCGGCTGGCGGCTGGCAAGCGCCCTGGCATCAGCGGCCGCGGCAAAGCTGGCGTGAGCGCAGCGCCATCGTGGTGGGCGGCGGCGTGGCGGGCGCGGCCACTGCGCGCAGCCTGGCGCTGCGCGGCTGGCAGGTGACGCTGATCGAGCGCTTGCCGCAACTGGCTGCCGCCGCGTCGGGCAATCCGCAAGGCGTGCTGTACACCAAACTGTCGCCGCACATGACGCCGCTGACCCAGTTGGTGTTGTCCGGCTATGCCTACAGCCTGCGCACGCTGGCCGCGCTGTTGCCGGAAAACGGCGACGATTGGCAGCGTTGCGGCGTGCTGCAACTGGCGCATGACGGCAAGGAAGCAAACAAGCAGGCCGAGCTGGCGGCGCTGGGCCTGGCGCCGCAGGTGATGCGCCGCCTGGACGCAAGGGACGCCTCAGACCTGGCTGGCCTGCCGCTGCCGCAAGGCGGCCTGTTCTTCCCGCAGGGCGGCTGGGTGCATCCGCCGGCCCTGGTCCGCGCCCTGGCCGATCATCCCAATATCGCGCGCCGGGCCGGACGCAGCGTGCTGGAGCTGAGCCACAACCCATCAGACGGCAGCTGGCTGGCCTGCGACGAAACCGGCCCGCTGGCGGTGGCGTCCGTCGTCGTGCTGGCCGCGGCGGCGGAAACCGCCCAGTTCGATGCCACCCGCCATCTGCCCCTGAAGAAAATCCGCGGCCAGATCAGCGAGGTGGAGGCCACGCCGGCCAGCGTCGCTCTGCGCACCGTGCTGTGCGGGGAAGGCTATGTCTCGCCCGTCCGCCGGCAGCACCACTGCCTGGGCGCGACGTTCAAGTTCGACGATGACGGGCTGGAAGTGCGCGACGAGGAGCATGAGGAGAACCTGGCCATGCTGGCGGAGCTGGCGCCGGCTTTCCGCCAGGCGCTGGGCGAGGCGCCGCGCGTCGCCGGCGGCCGCGCCGCCTTCCGCTGCACCAGTCCTGACTATTTGCCGCTGATCGGTCCCGTGGCGGCCAGGCGCGATTTCGTGTCGGCCTACCGGGAACTGGCCCGCGACGCCAGCTTGCAGCCGCAAACCGCCTGCCCTTGGATGGAGGGGCTGTACGTCAACGCCGCCCATGGCTCGCGCGGCATGATCACGGCGCCCTTGTCCGGCGAAATACTGGCCGCCTTGCTGGAGGGCGAACCGGCGCCCTTGCCGTCCGACCTGATGCAGGCCATCCACCCCAGCCGCTTTCTGCTGCGCGACCTGATCCGCCGCAAGTTGGACCCGGACGCGCCATGAATCAGGCCGCGGGCGCAGCCTTCAGGATGGCGTCCCGGATAGGGTCCGGAATCGGCACAGACTTTTCCGCCTTGTAATCCACCCAGACCAGGGTGACTTCCGCGCTGGCGTAAACCGTGTCGGGGTCGCCCTGCTTGTAAAAGTGGTGGCGCAGCTTCAGGCTGCTGCGCCCCAGCTTTTCCAGCTCGATGGTGATTTCCAGCGTCGCCGGATAAGTCAATTGCTTGCGATAAGTGCAAGCGGTGCTGGCCAGCACCGGGCCGACGGCATCCGGGTCGATGCCGTAACCCAAGGACTGCAGCCACTCCACCCGCACCTGCTCCAAATAGCGGAAGTAATAGGTATTGTTCAAATGCCCCACTGCGTCCATGTCGCCCCAACGCATGGCGATGGTCTTGCGGTCGATTATCGGAAACTGCGTCGTCACGTCGTCCTCCTCATGTCATAAACATTGACATGATAAACACAACCCCCGGCCAATCAAGCCGCAGCGGCCATTCTGAGCGCAATGTTTTCTAAAGTGTTAATTTGACCGGCATTCCATTACATGCCGTCACAAAAGCCTATAACAATCACGCTACAGCCCGGTTTGGCACAGCAGCATAATGCCCTGGTCAGTTCGCGAAACTCTTGGAGCCAGCGAGCCGGACGCGATCGAATGGCGGCCATTGCGGCGCGCGATTCGGTCACCTGAGCGAAGGTGCAATTCAGAGCCCCCCTGGGGCTCTTTTTTTTTTCGCCCCGCCAGATATGACAAGTTGATTTCCATCAACACCCCCGCCGCCGCCTCCTCTTAATATCCCGTTGTCACACTCGCGCACCGCGAGACATCCCGTTTTGCTGAACGAAAGATCATCATGGCGCAGGTGCTTTACGACGACGGTAACCACAAGTGCATCGCCTTCACCGAACTGGTGCAAGGCGAAGGCATCCAGTCCAACCAGTTCGCCATCATCGACCAGGGCGAAGGCATCCTGCTCGATCCGGGCGGCAACCTGACCTACAAGCACCTGCTGGCGGAAATGGCGGAATACTTCCTGCCCTCGCGCACCCGTTACATTTTCGCCTCGCACCAGGACCCGGACATCGTCGCCTCGGCCAATGGCTGGCTGCTGATCACCGATGCCAAAATCATCATCGCCGAGGAATGGGTGCGCTTTCTGCCCCACTTCTGCGTGCGCGGCGCCACCGACGGCAGACTGATCCCCATCCCGCCACCGGGCATGCTGCTGAATCTGGGCGGCAGCGAACTGCGCATCGTGCCGGCGCATTATCTGCACACGGTGGGGTTTTTCCAGATCTACGACCCCATCAGCAAAATCCTGTTCTCCGGCGACATCGGCGCCTCCCTGATGGATGGCAAGGAGGCGGGCCTGCCGGTGACGGACTTTGACCGCCACCTGCGCGACAGCCACATGGAAGGCTTCCATCGCCGCTACATGACCAACAACAAGGCCTGCCGGCTGTGGGTGAACATGGTGCGCCAGCTGGACGTGGAATGGCTGGTGCCGCAGCACGGCGGCTCCTACCAAGGCAAGGAAATGGTGGGCCGATTCCTGGACTGGTTCGAGCGGCTGGAGTGCGGCACCGACCTCATGAGCAGCGACGACTACGCGCTGCGCCAAAAGCACGAACTGCAGCCATGAACGCCGCCTCCTGGAGCGATCTGGTCTTCGCCCACGCCCGCGCCGGCTGGCTGACGCTGGCGGCGCTGACCGGCGGCCTCGCCGCTTGGCTCGCCATGCTGTCCCGCTTGCGCCGGCCTGCAGCGCGCGCCTGCGGCCCAGCCGCCCCCCCGGTCCGCCCCGCGGCCGAAGCGCCGCAAGCACCGCTCGCCGCCGGCCTGGCGGAAACCCTGAACTATGAAGTCGACGCGGTGGACGCCCTGACCGAGGTGGAAGTGTTCGTCGAATTCGGCCAGCTGGAGAATGCCGCCCAAGCCTTGCGCGCCTATGTCGAACAATACGCCAGCCACTCGCGCAAGCATTTGCAGCGGCTGGCGGAACTCTATTTGCAGCTGGGGCAGATCCACGACTACGCCGACACCCTGGCCAGCCTGCACGATCAGGCCTTGCTGGACCGGGCCCAGCTGGAAGAAGCCGTGCTGCAGGGCCTGCGCCAGGACTTCAACAATCTGGACCTGCGGCTGCTGGCCGAGCAGCGCCTGGGCCTGGGCATGCTGGAGCTGGCAAACCTGCTGGGCGATGCGATTGAAACCATCGTCCTGCCGCCCGCGGCGGACGCCCCGCCGGAGAGCGCGTCGGCGCCAGCGCCAACGTTGGCCAGTCGCGGCGCGCCGCTCACCCTGGCCGCGCTGGTCGAAGGCTCTCGGCCCCTGGACGCGCTCAGCCGCATCGAGCGCGAAGTCGTCTCCAGCCTGCTGCCCAGCGAGCGGCAAGCGCGCATCCTGTTGTCCTGTCGAGACTTCCGCCATGCGCTGCCGGTGCTGGAGGGCATCCTGCAACTGCGTCCCGGCTCGCTATCGCACCGGCTGGACGCGCTTTACGTGCACTACCAGCAACGAGACCTGGACGGCTATTGCCGCACGCTCTGGCACTTCCACGTGGCGCTCGGGCCTTACGGCGCGCGGCTGAAGGAACAGCTGGTGCATGCCGGCCTGGTGATGGGAAGCCATCCAGTGCTGAAACAGCTGGCAGGCCGACCGGACCGGCCCGAACTGGAAAGAATCGGCCGCCAAGCCGGCTATGCCCCGCCCGCCGCCGTCCGCGCCGCCAAAACGCGGCTTCGCCTGGTGGAACCCACCGCCACAGCGGCAACAGACGACCAGCCCGACCCATTGCGCGAGGCCGAACGCTATCTCGAATACGGGCAAACCGATCAGGCCTGCAAGACGCTGGAGCTGGCGATTCTGGCCTCGCCCGAAGACGCCACGCTGTATCCGCTCCTGCTGGAGCTGTATGAGAAGCAGGACGATCTGCCGCGTTTCACCTGGCTGCTACGCCGAATGGAAGAAGACGGCCGGCAGCCGCCCGGTGAGATCACGCTGACCTTGAGCGCATTTGTCCAATCCATGCAAGGACGCCGGCACCGTGGACTTGCCGCTTGACGCCACCCGCCTGCTGCGCCCCGTCGACACCCCCATCACCGTGCTGACCGCCGGCATGGACGAACGCAAGCAGGCCCTGCTCAGGCTCGCCTTCAAAATGCACGGCGCCTTGCGCTATCGGCTGGCCGCCGACAGCCCCGACGCCGAGCCGCAGCTCGCCTTGGTGGACATAGACGGAGAAGGCTGGCCCGCCTGGCAACGCTTCCGCCAGGCGCACCCCCGGCTGCCGGCCGCCATCGTCACCATCAGCGCCCCCGAACAGGCGCCCGCGCCCATCCTGCTGAAGCCGCTGCGCATGGAAAAGCTGTTCCCGCTGTTGAGCGAGCTGCGCCATGCCCCAAGCGGCGCGCCGCGCGACTGGACCCCGCCGCCAAGCGCCTCCGCGCCGGCCGCGCCGCCGCGCGCCGCCCCCTCCCGCATCGAGCGCTTTGACGCCGCGAACGGCTTGCTGGGCCAGGCCTGCCTGCTGCAACGGCAAGGCCAGGACGCGCTGATCCTGGCAGACGGCGCGCCCGTGCTGGCCATCGAGGGCAGCCAGGGCCTGGCGCGCCTGCTCTGCACCGAGGACAGGCTGCGCGAACTGTGTCAAGAGGAAACCATCGCCATCCAGCCGCAAACGCTGGCGCCGTTGCCTCAGGCCACGCCGCCCCGTCCGCTGAAACCGCTGTTGTGGCAGCTGGCGATCTGGACCTCGCGCGGGCGCTTGCTGCGTCAGATTCAGGCCGATACCGCCTTGCGCCTGCGCTACTGGCCCAACCTCACCCGCCTGGCGCCGATTGCGGATGCCTGCCGCATCAGCGCGCTGCTGGCCCGCACGCCGGTCAACCTGCGTCTCATCGCCCGCCTGCTGCGCGTGCCCCCGACCAAGCTGTTCGACTTCCTCGCCGCCGCCTATTGCATAGGCGCGCTGGAAATCCGCGGCGAAGAGACTTTGCGCATCATGTCCTCCGCTCCCATCCGGAGGCCTCCGCGCCCGCCCGCCGTCGCGCCCGCCCCAGAGAGCGCAGGCCTGCTGTCGCGCCTGCTGCGCAAGATTACCGGCCTGTGAGCCTTCAGGACCCTTACCCCATGCCAAGCCACGACAACAAGATCATCTTCGCCGGGCCGGTTGGCGCCGGCAAAACCACCGCCATCGCGGCGATCAGCGACATCGAGCCGGTGCGCACCGACGCCGCCGCCTCCGACATGACGCTGCGCCGCAAGGGCGAGACCACGGTCGCGCTGGATTACGGCGTGCTGCGGCTGGACCAGGACTGCAAGGTGCACCTGTACGGCACCCCCGGCCAGGAGCGCTTCAACTTCATGTGGGACATCGTCAGCTGCGGCGGCATCGGCCTGGTGCTGCTGCTGGACAATACCCGCCCCAACCCAGCCAAGGACTTGCAGTTCTTCCTGAAAGCGTTCCAGCCACTGCTGAGCCGGGCGCCGCTGGTGGTGGGCCTGAGCAAGACCGACCTGCAGCCCGCGCCGGACGCCGAATCTTATGCCTTGCTGCTGGCGCGCTTCGGCCTGCGCCCGCCGGTATTCGAAGTGGACTGCCGCCGCCGCGAGGACATCAAGCAGCTGGTGCTGGCGCTGCTGTATTGCGTCGACCCAGGCCTGGAGGCATGAGATGGACGAGACGCTGAAACTCAACGACAGCCTGTACCCGATGGCGACGCCGGCCGGCGCTTACTTTGCCGTGGCTAGCCAGGAGAAGACCCTGGCCCGCCGGCTGTTGTCGCAAATCCTGCGCCTGGGACACAGCGTGCCCTTGACGCGGGACCTATTGGCCGAGTGGTGCGACGGCGACGCGGAAGCCGCCCTGGACGCCCTCTACCGCTTGCAGCGGCTGGACTTTGTCCATGGAACCGAAGCGCCGCGCCCGCCGCTGGGCGGCAATCTGGAAAGCCAGCTGCCGCCGGTGCTGGCCGCCCTGTCTGATTGCGGCCGCGCCATGCTGGCCGACGACAACGGCCTCTACTACGCCGCGGCGGGCTTCCACCACGAAACCGCGGAAGAAGTGGCCGCGCTGGCCGGCGACATCGCCAGCCTGGGCCGTCGCCACGCCCTGCTGCTGCAACAACACCTGCAGCTGGGCAGCTCGGCCTGGGCAGTGGCCAATCCAGCCGGCGCCAGCGAGCTGGCCTTCTACCCGCTCTACATCGGCCAGCAGTCTTTCGTCCTGATCATAGGCGGCGCGCCTCGGCTGCAAGACCAGCACTTCGTGACGCTGGTGGAGCTGCTGGCGCGTCGCTACGCCTAAACCCCGGAGAATGCACCATGCGTGAACAAATGCTCAAATCCATACTGAAGGACCTCAACGGCGCCTCCGCCGACATCGAGGCCTCCGCCATCATTTCGGCCGACGGCCTGACCATGGCGGCGCTGCTGCCGCAGGACGTGGACGAGGACCGGGTGGGCGCCATGGCCGCCGCCATGCTGTCGCTGGGCGAGCGCACCGCGCGCGAACTGGCGCGCGGCGAGCTGGAGCAGGTCATGGTCAAGGGCGACAATGGTTACATCCTGATGAGCCACGCCAGCCGCGACGCCGTGCTGGCGGTGATCGCGCGCAAGGAAGCCAAACTGGGCCTGATCTTCCTGGACGCCAAGCGCGCGGCCAAATCCATCGCTGAAATCCTGTGAAAGCGCGGGGCTGTACGCCGGCGGCGCGGCCGGGCAAAATGCGCATTTAGCTGCTTTTTGACCCGCCATCATGTGGAAATCCATCCTGGCCATCGCCATCGGCGCCGCCGGCGGCGCCGTGCTGCGCTGGTTCCTGGGCCTGCGCCTCAATAGCCTGTTTCCCGCCCTGCCGCCCGGCACGCTGGCCGCCAACCTGTTGGGCGGCTACCTCATCGGCCTGGCCGTGGCCTTCTTCGCCGATTTGCCCAGCCTGTCCCCGCTGTGGCGGCTGTTGATCGTGACCGGCTTCTGCGGCGGCCTGACCACGTTTTCCACCTTCTCTGCCGAAGTGGTGGACTTGCTGCGCCAGGGCCAATTAATACCGGCGCTGACCGCCATCGCCGTGCATGTCAGCGGCTCACTGCTGATGACCATGGCGGGGATCGCCAGCTGGCAGCTGCTGCGCCGCTGATGAAAATCAGCGCCGCCTGATGTTAAGTAATTCCCCCATGTGACGCAACGCGCCGGCTGGCCTATGGTCAAGTTCAGACCCTAGCCAACCGGAGGCGCCATGGCCACCCCGCTCACCCTGATGCTGCCCCTGCGGCAAGACGCCGAACCCGAACAATTGCTGCAGACGATACAAGCCAGCCAGGCCACGCTGAACCGCGCGCTGGATCTGATGGGCGTCATGCATTTCGCGCGGCTCTTGCTGTTGGATCGCGCCTCGCCCAATCTGCAACCGGAGCCAGATTCGCGCGGCAGCCATGTGCTGGCCATGCTGGCCGAATACGACGGCGAACTGGCGGACTGCGTCCAGCAGCTTGCCAGCGAATGGGGGCCGCAGCTGGACGCCATGCTGGACTTCGTCGAAGGCGGCGCCGGACTGATCCCCTGCGTCCACCACGCCGCCGCGCTGGCGGACTTCATCTCCCGCCACGACGCCTCGCGCGCCCAGGCAGACCTGACCCACTTCCAGGCCTATTACGCCACCGCGCGAGAAATCGCCGCCGCCCTGCCCTGAGCGCAGGCACCCTCACCATGACAAACGCCCCGCAAGTCCTTGCGGGGCGTTTGTCATGCGGCAAGCCGAATCAAGCCATCAGCCGCGGATGCGGCGCAGCACTTCGTCCTTGCCGATCAAGGCCAGCACGGCGTCCACCGACGGCGTCTGCGTGGTGCCGCACACCAGCACGCGCAGCGGCATGCCCAGCTGGCCCATCTTGATGCCTTCCTCGGCGCAGAACGGCTTGAACAGCTCGTGGATAGACTCAGCGGTCCAGGCTTCCAGCTCGGCCAGACGGTCGGCGAAACGGCCCATGCGCGCCACGGCGTCGCCGGCCAGGTGCTTTTCCACGTCGGCGGCGGCCGGCTCGCGCTTCTTGTAGAAGTAATCCACTTCCAGCGCCAGCGCGTTCAGGTCCTGCACCCGCTCCTTGACCAGCGCCAGCACGTCGACTACGGCCGGACCGCTGGCGGTATCGACATTGGCTGCGGCCAGGCGCGGCGCGATCAGCTCGGCCAGACGGCCATTGTCGGCGGCCTTGATGTGCTGCGCGTTCAGCCACATGAATTTTTCATGGTTGAAGCGGCTGGCCGACGGGCTCACCGCCTCCAGGCTGAACCATTCGACGAACTGCTCCATGGAGAAGAATTCGTCGTCGCCGTGGCCCCAGCCCAGGCGCGCCAGATAGTTCAGCAGCGCTTCCGGCAGGATGCCCTTGTCGGCGTAGTCCACCACGCTGACCGCATCGCGGCGCTTGGACATCTTCTGGCCGTCTTCATTCAGGATCATCGGCAGGTGGCCGTACACCGGCAGCGGCGCGTTCAGCGCCTGCAGGATGTTGATCTGGCGCGGGGTGTTGTTGACGTGGTCGTCGCCGCGGATCACGTGCGTGATCTGCATGTCCCAGTCGTCCACCACCACGCAGAAGTTATAGGTGGGGCTGCCGTCCGGACGGGCGATGATCAGGTCGTCCAGTTCCTCATTGGAAATCTCGATGCGGCCCTTGACCGCGTCGTCCCAGGCCACCACGCCGGACAGCGGGGTCTTGAAGCGCACCACCGGCTGCACGCCTTCCGGGATGGCCGGCAGGGTCTTGCCGGCTTCCGGACGCCAGCGGCGGTCGTAGCGCGGCTTGTCGCCGCGCGCTTCCTGTTCGGCGCGCATCGCTTCCAGCTCTTCCTTGCTGCAATAGCAATGGTAGGCGTGGCCGGAGGCCAGCAGCTGCTGGATCACTTCCTTGTAACGATCAAAACGTTGCGTCTGGTAGAACGGACCTTCGTCATAGTCCAGGCCCACCCAGTGCATGCCGTCCAGGATCGCCTTCACCGATTCCGGCGTGGAGCGCTCCAGGTCGGTGTCTTCGATGCGCAGCACGAACACGCCGTTATTCTTGCGGGCGTAAGCCCAGGAAAACAGCGCGGTGCGCACGCCGCCGATATGGAGATAGCCAGTGGGGCTGGGAGCGAAACGGGTACGGATCATGATGGCTTGGACTCTAGAAATACGCTTAAAGGCCGCTATTGTACGCCGCCAACAAAAAAGCCCGCAAACCTGCGGGCCTCATTGGATCAGATCATGCCGGGAACCGGTCTGGCCGGCAGCATCTCGGACAGCAGCCACAGCGCAGTCAGCGCCAACAGGGCCGCCATGGCGACATTGAACAGGCGCAAGCGCGTCGGCGAGTCCAGGAAGCGGCGGATGGCCACGCCGGAACCGGCCCACACCGCGATGCACGGCAGACTGGTGGCGAAAGTGACCAGCGTGAACAAGGCCGCGGCATGCCACGGATTCATATTCGCCGGCAGGAACACCATGACCAGATTGAAGCCCATCAGCCACACTTTGGGGTTGAGCCAGTTGAACATCAGGCCGCCGACAAAGCCCATGGGCCGCGCGCCGGCCTCCACGCTCTTGGCGCTGCCCGCGCGCGCCATGCCCCAGGACAGCCACAACAAGTAGCCGCAGCCGGCCAGGGCCAGATACAACTGCAGCGAGGCCATGCTGGCCATCACCTCGCCCAGGAACACCGTCAGCAAGCCTATCTGCAGCGATAGGCCCAGACCCATGCCCAACAAGGATGGCAGGGTGCGGGAGAAACCGAAATTGACGCCGGACGAAGCCAGCACCAGATTATTGGGGCCAGGGGTGATGGACATCACCAAGAGATAAGTGACAAGCGCGAGCAGATTCATGACGATTCCCAGACTGCAACCGGCAAGGCGCCGGCATCCACGGGGCAGACCCCCGACTCAAGGCCGTCATGATAGGTCTTCTGGCTGGACAATTACAGATTCAGAAAAATACAATTGAGACCATAACAGTTTTACAGTTGCAAAACTGTTATGGTCGGTTTCGTTCGAAACTGTACCGTTCCCATGCCAAGGAGCCGGAAATGAGCCAGGAGCCGCTATACCAGCAGCTGGTCAATGAATGGATAGCGCTGATCCAGAACGGCACCGTGCGGCCCGGCGAGCGCCTGCCTTCGGTGCGCAAGGCTTGCGCCATGCACAAGGTCAGCCCGTCCACCATTCTGCTGACCTACCGCACGCTGGAGGACCGCGGCCTGATCGAGGCGCGGCCGCAGTCCGGCTTCTACGTCAAGTCGGCCGCCACCCTGCCCCTGCCGCGCATGCGCCGGCAAAGCGCCGCCCACCACACCGGCGAAGTGGTGGACCAGATCGAGGCGGTGATGGGCGCGCAGAGCCAGGCGGACTTCATCGACCTGTCGCTGGCCAGCCCGCGCGGCAGCGACTTCTACCCCACCAGCCGCTTCAAGCACATCATGGGCCGGCTGCTGCGCCAACAGCCCGAGCTGACCACCGACTACCCCTTCCCGCCCGGCTCTGAGCGGCTGCGCAGGCAGATCGCCCAGCGCGCGGTGAGCTGGGGCTGCGTGCTGGCGGCGGACGACCTGGTGATCAGCAATGGCTGCACCGAGGCGCTGCAATTGGCGCTGCGCGCCACTTGCAAGCCTGGCGACACGGTGGGCGTGGAATCGCCCACCTATTTCGCGCTGCTGCCCATGCTGAAGGATCTGGGATTGAGCGTGATCGAGATTCCCACCCATCCCACCAGCGGGCTGGCGCTGGACGCGCTGGAGTTGCTCTTGTCGGAAAAACGGCTCAACGCCATCGTCGCCATGCCCACCGTGCACAATCCGCTGGGCAGCACCATGCCGCCGGAAGCCAAACAACGCTTGGCGCAGCTGGTCAACGACTACCAGGTACCGCTGATCGAAGACGTGCCGCATGCCGATCTGTTCTACGGCGCCGCGACGCCAAACGCGGTCAAGGCCTACGACCGCGACGGCTGGGTGCTGCTATGCGCCAGCTACAGCAAAACGCTGGCGCCGGGCTTCCGCCTGGGCTGGATCGCGCCCGGCCGCTTTCTCAGCGAGGTGAGGCGGCTGAAATTCTCCAGCAGCCTGGGCCAGCCGGCGCTGCTGGAGGAAACCCTGGCCGAATATCTGGAAAGCGGCGGCTACGACCATCATCTGCGCGTCATCCGCCGCCATTTCAACAGCCAGATGGAGCGGCTGCGCGGCGCGGTGGCGCAGCATTTCCCCGCCGGCACCCGCGCCACCCTGCCCTCGGGCGGCTGCCTGCTGTGGGTGGAGCTGCCCAGCCACGCCGACACCATGCAGCTGTTCCAAGCGGCGCTGGCCGAACGCATCACCGTGGTGCCCGGGGCGATGTATTCGGCCAAGGGCCGCTACCGCAACTGCCTGCGCCTGTCCTGCTGCTACCCCTGGAACGAAGCCTACCAACGCGCGCTGGCGCGGGTGGGCGAACTGGCGGGAGAGCTGGCCGGTTAAACGCCCATCAGCCCCGGCTGACCGACACGCCGCCGTCGGCCAGCAGCGCGGCGCCGGTGGGGAAGCTGGAGGCATCGGAAGCCAAGTACAGCGCCGCCGCGCGGGCCCCTTGATCAGGCAGCTCCGCAATCAAGGCACCCAGCGCCTGCCGCCGCCTCGCCACCAAGACCAAGGCCGCGCCGTTTTGCGCAAACAGCTTGGCCGTCGCGCGGCCTATGCCGGAGCTTGCGCCCGTCACCAGGGCAACCTTGCCCGCCAAAGCCTGCATATCCTGCTCCTTATCGTGTGATGAACACCGGCAAGGTGACAGCTGGACAAGCCAGCGGCGACCCGACTCTTGCCAAACGCCATGACGAAAACTTGATATTTAAAATCGCAATATGGAATACGCATTTTATTTCTTTGCGTTTGCAATACATTACGGATAAGTTCAAGCCAATCGCCATCCCTATCGACTATGCGGAGGATTGCCCCATGAAGCTGGAAACGCTCGCCGTCCACGCCGGCTACAGCCCGGACCCCACCACCAAGGCCGTGGCGGTGCCCTTGTATCAAACCACCAGCTACGCCTTCGACAGCACCCAGCACGGGGCGGACTTGTTCGATCTCAAGGTGCAGGGCAATATCTACACCCGCATCATGAACCCCACGACCGACGTGCTGGAGAAAAGGCTGGCGGCGCTGGAGGGCGGCATAGGCGCGCTGGCGGTGGCGTCGGGCATGGCCGCCATCGCCTACGCCATCCAGACCATCGCGGAGACCGGCGACAACATCATCGCCACCCGCACCTTGTACGGCGGCACCTATAACTTGTTCGCGCATACCTTCCCGCAGCTAGGCATAGAAGTGCGCTTCGTCGACTACAAAGACCCGGCCGCGATAGCCGGCCTGGTGGACGCGCGCACCAAAGCCGTGTTCTGCGAGTCGATCGGCAACCCGCTGGGCAATGTGGTGGACTTCGCCGCCTTCGCAGAAGAAGCGCACAAACATAGCCTGCCGCTGATCGTCGACAACACCGTGCCTTCGCCCTATCTGTGCCGGCCGTTCGAGCATGGCGCCGACATCGTGGTGCACAGCCTGACCAAATACCTGGGCGGCCACGGCAACAGCATAGGCGGCGCCATCGTCGATTCCGGCAAGTTTCCATGGGGACAACACCAGGCGCGCTTCAAGCGACTGAACGAGCCGGACGTCAGCTACCACGGCGTCAACTACGTGGAAGCGCTGGGCGAGGCCGCCTACATCGCCCGCGCCCGGGTGGTGCCGCTGCGCAATATGGGCGCGGCGCTGTCGCCGTTCAACGCCTTTCTGATCCTGCAGGGCATAGAGACGCTGGCGCTGCGCATGGACCGCATCTGCGACAACGCCTTGACAGCGGCGCGCTTCCTGCAAGCCAGTCCGGCGGTGGAATGGGTGGAATACGCCGCCCTGCCGGACCACCCCAGCAAGCCCCTGGCCGACCGCTACCTCGGCGGCCGCGCCTCCGGCATCCTGTCCTTCGGCATCCGGGGTGGCGCGGAGGCTGGCGGCCGCTTCATCGACGCCTTGCAACTGGTGACGCGGCTGGTCAATATCGGCGATGCCAAGTCCTTGGCCTGCCACCCCGCCACCACCACCCATCGCCAACTGTCGCCGGAGGAGCAGCTGCAGGCCGGCGTGCGGCCGGAGCTGGTGCGGCTGTCGATCGGCATCGAGCATATCGACGACATCCTGGCGGATATCAGCCAGGCGCTGAAAGCGGCGGCGCAATAAATAACAAGGGCCGCATCGCGCGGCCCTCGCTCTCCATCTATGCGCTATCCTGCCTTGCCGGCGCCGCGGCCGCGCTGGCTGAGCGGCGGCCCCGGCTCATGCGGGGCAGGCTCCTCTGTAGCCGGCAAGGGCTGCGGCAAACTCATCCGCGACAACCACGGCAGCGGCGTCAGGCCGCCGCTGACCTGCGCCTTGACATTCTGGCAGCTGATGCAGACTGGCGTGCCGTTGCGCTGCTTCAAGGCCGCATCCACGCGCTGGCCGTACAGCGCCACCTGATGCTGATGCTGCCAGGCCAGCAAGGTATCGGCCAGGTACGGCATGGACGGATCGTCCTGCTTGTAGTGATTGCGATAAACCGTCAGCCACAGCTGGCCGGCCTCGTCCTCGTTTAGCAGTATGGTTTGATACGCCACGGTGACGGCGTCACCGCGGCTGACCGTGTTGGCCAGCGCCAGCGCATCGTCGTTGCGCAGGCGCACGCAGCCGTGGCTGCGAAAACCGGGCACGGACGCCGGCGCGTTGGTGCCATGAAAACCCAGCCCCAGCTTGCTTTCGCCAAAGCGCACGAACACCGGCCCCAGGGGGTTGTTGGGCCCCGGCGGCACCACGGTCTGCACCTCCTTGCCGCTGCGCCGCATTTCATCCTGGATGGACTTGGGCACATGCCAGCTGGGGTCGCGGTAAATGCCGGTGATGTCGAAACTGCCTATCGGCGTCTGCGTCAGCATCTTGCCCACCGCCACCGGGAAGATGCGCTTCAGCTTGCCGTCCTCATATAGGAACAACCGCGCCTGCGGCAAATTCAGCACCAAGTGGCGGCCCATCGGATTGATCTCAACATCCGGCACCGGCATGATCGCCGCCACAACCGGAAGGGACAGCGCCCAGCCCAGCATCAGCGGCCAAAACCACTTGCGCATACTGCTTACATCCTTGCTCTGCTTCATGAGGCGATTCTAACAGAAAGCGTTTGCGCCACGGGATTGTAAAAAAACCAGCACGCCCCGGCGATTTTTGAGAAAATCCGCCCCTTACCGTTTGATTTTGCAAGCAAGACGATGACGCACCCACAGACTATTGCCCTGGTCGAATCGCTGGATCACGAAGGCCGGGGGGTCGCCCACGTTGACGGCAAGACCATCTTCATCGATGGCGCCCTGCCCTACGAAAAAGTTATCTACAGCAGCTACCGCAAGAAGCCCAGCTACGAAAACGCCCAGACCAGCGCCGTATTGAAGGAAAGCTTCATGCGCGCCAATCCGCGCTGCCCGCACTACGGCGTATGCGGCGGCTGTTCCATGCAGCACGTGGAATTCACCGCCCAGGTGGCGATCAAGCAGCGCGTGCTGGAAGACAACCTCAAGCGCATCGGCAAGGTCAAGGCCGAGCGCGTGCTCACGCCCATCGCCGGACCGGCCTGGCACTACCGCCATCGCGCCCGCCTGTCCGCCCGCATGGTGGCCAAGAAGGGCGGCGTGCTGGTGGGCTTCCACGAGAAAAGCTCCAGCTATATCGCCGAGATGCGCGAGTGCCACATTCTGCCCCAGCACATCTCCAACCTGATCATGCCGCTGCGCGAAATGATCGCCAAGCTGTCCATCAGCCAGCGCATGCCGCAGGTGGAAGTGGCCGTGGGCGACAAGGTCGACATCCTGGTGTTCCGCAATATGGACGACATCACCGATGCCGACTTCGCCATCCTGAAGGCCTTCTCCGACCAGCACGGCTCGGCTGAGCGCCCGCTGCAGATCTGGCTGCAGCCCAAGGGCCCGGACACCTGCTATCCCATCTATCCGCTGGACGCGCCCAAGCTGAGCTACAGCATGCCCGAGTACGCGGTGGAGATGCCCTACTACCCCACCGAATTCACCCAGGTGAACCCGCAGATCAACGCGGTGATGGTGGCACGCGCGCTGAAATTCCTGGACCCGCAGCCGGGCGAACGCATCGCCGACATGTTCTGCGGCATCGGCAACTTCACCCTGCCCATCGCCCGCTCCGGCGCCGTGGTGCACGGCATGGAAGGCAGCCAGGCGCTGGTCAAGCGCGCGGTGGAAAACGCCACCCACAATCAGCTGCAGGACCGCGTCACTTACGAGATGGCCAACCTGTTTGAGGTGACCGAGGAATCGTTCGCGTCCCTGGGCCAGTTCGACAAGATGCTGGTGGACCCGCCGCGCGACGGCGCGGTGCAGCTCTTGAAGGCCATCACCGAGGAAACCGCGCCCAAGCGCATCGTCTACGTGTCCTGCAACCCGGCCACGCTGGCGCGCGACGCCGGCATCCTGGTCAACACCAAGGGCTACACGCTGAAAGCGGCCGGCATCATCAATATGTTCCCGCACACCGCGCACGTGGAGTCCGTGGCCTGGTTCGAAAAGACCAGCCCGTGCAAGACGCGCAAGGAAGTCGAGGAAATCGAGGCGATCGAAGCCGCCGAGCGCGAAGCCGCCAAGGCCGCGCGCCTGGCCGAGGAAAACGCCGAGAAGGCGCGCAAGGCCCAGGAAGCGGCCGAACGCGCCGCCGCCAAGGAAGCCCGCCGCGCGCATTACTTCGCGGAAAAAGCCCGCCGCGAGCCCGAGTCCGACCCGTCGTCTCAAACGTGAAATGCAGCCCGGCTTTGACCCATGGGTCAAACCGGGCTAAATTATCTTCACCTAAAGACAGATTGTTTGATCTAAAGAAAAGTTTTCCGCCTCACTTCAGCGCATTGTGCACACACCGAAACCGCCCACCCATCGGGCATGGCGGCAAGGGGTGGCGCTGAACCGGTCCGTCCGGAATGGCACCCCCAATAACAATGGGCATCGCCGGCCCTGCCGGCAGCTTGCCTTGCTCGTAACTTGCCCCGTCTACGGGAAACCCAAAAGCGACACTTATCATGCATATCGTTCAATTCCTGATCGGCCTGGTTGTGGTACTGGCCCTGACGCAACTGGTCGCGCGCGACCGGAAGAACATCAAGATCCGCTCCGTCATCCAGCTGCTGGTGGTCGAGATCGCCTTGGCCTTCTTCCTGCTGAACACCCCCTATGGCCTGGCCATCGTCGGCAGCATCTCCAGCGTCTTCACCAAGTTGATGGACTTTGCCAAGGATGGCACCGACTTCGCCTTCGGCGGCATCCTGAACAAGGGCGAATTCAGCTTCTTCCTGCTGGTGCTGATGCCCATCGTGTTCATCTCCGTGCTGATCGGCATCCTGCAGCACATCCGCGTGCTGCCGGTGGTGATCCGCGCCGTGGGCTTCGTGCTGTCCAAGGTCAGCGGCATGGGCAAGATCGAGTCCTTCAACGCCATCAGCTCGATGATGGTGGGCCAGTCCGAGAACTTCATCGCCTACAAGAACATCATCCACACCTTCGACGAAAAACGCATGTACACGCTGGCCGCCACCGCCATGTCCACCGTGTCCATGTCCATCGTCGGCTCCTATATGCAGATGATTGAGCCGCGCTTTGTGGTGACCGCGCTGGTGCTCAACCTGTTCAGCACCTTCGTCATCCTGTCGCTGATCAATCCCTATGACAGCGCCCTGGGCGACGACGAGCTGATCAGCAGCGAGGCGCATCGCGTGTCCTTCTTTGAAATGCTGGGCGAGTACATCCTGACCGGCTTCAAGATCGCCGTGATCGTGGCCGCCATGCTGGTGGGTTTCATCGCCCTGATTTCCTGCGTCAACTTCATCTTCACCGCCATCTTCGGCATCAACTTCCAGACCATGCTGGGCTATGTGTTCTGGCCGTTCGCCTGGCTGATGGGCGTGCCGACGCACGAAGCGCTGACCGCCAGCAGCATCATGGCCACCAAGCTGGTGACCAATGAATTCGTCGCCATGCTGGAACTGAAGAATCAAGCCGCGCACCTGTCCAGCTACACCCGCGGCGTGCTGTCCATCTTCCTGGTGTCCTTCGCCAACTTCAGCTCCATCGGCATCATCGCCGGCGCGGTGAAGGGCCTGAACGAAGAGCGCGGCAATATGGTGTCCCGTTTCGGCCTGAAGCTGGTTTACGGCTCCTCCCTGGTCAGCATCCTGTCCGCGCTGATCGCCGGCCTGGTCCTGGCCACCTACTAAGCCACGCCGCCCATCCGGGCACCGCACGGCCAAGACAAGCCGCCCGCCTCCGCGGGCGGTTTTGTTTTGTTTCGCGCTGACGCATAATGGCCGCCTAAACCACACGGAAACTCCCCATGTCGCACAAGCCGCTCAGCGAACAAGACTACCAACGCCTGTCCTCCACCCTGGCGCGCTTCACCGGCCAGGGCTGCATGAATCTGGAGCAGCTGGACGGCTTCTTCGCCGCGCTGCTGGCCGGCCCGGAAGCCATCCGTCCGGCGGAATGCCTGCCCATCATCCTGGGCGAAGCCTTCGACGACGAGGCCTCTTTTCCCAGCGAGAAGTCGCTGGAGCAGTTCGTTTCCCTGCTGCGCGGTCACTGGCAAGACATCGCCAACGCCTTGCGCGACGGCGAATTCCAGCCCTGGCTGGAAGCGGACGCCGCCGGCGAGGTCCGCGGCAACGACTGGTGCGAAGGCTTCGTATCCGGCATGGAGCTGCTGAATGACGACTGGGGGCTGCTGTTCGACTCGCCCGACAACGCGCCGCTGCTGGAAGCCATCATGGCGCTAGGCTTCGAGCGCCACCCGGACGCCGAGATGCGCCCCTTCGTCGACGGCATCTCCGCCGAAACGCGCGCCGAATTGCTGGCCGCCCTCTCCCCGTCCGTGCACGGCATCCACGATTTCTTCGCCGCCATCCGCCGCCAGCTGGAGCAGGAAGAGCAGGACTCGGAGCCGCATCCGCGTCATTGACATTCCCGCCACGGTAAACCGAAAAGCGAGGCCGCGCGTTAACATCAAGTTAACCATCGCCAGGCCAGCCGACCTGCCTTGATGCGCCGGCAGCCTTCCTCCATTTGCAAGGGGTATTCATGAATCCAATCGAAGCCTTGCTGTTCGCCGTGATCCAGGGCGTCAGCGAACTGTTTCCGGTCAGCAGCCTGGGGCACGGCGTGCTGATTCCGGACTGGCTGCACTGGTCCATCAACCGCACCCACCCAGACTTCCTGCCCTTCATGGTCATGCTGCACTTGGGCACCGCCGCCGCGCTGCTGATCTATTTCCGCCGCGACTGGATAGAGCTGATTGGCGGCTGGCTGAAGGCCGGCGGCCGCGCCAGCAACCCGCACGCGCGCCTGATGTGGCTGGTGATCGCCGGCACGATTCCGGCCGGCCTGTTGGGCCTCTTGCTGGAAAAGCAGCTGCGCGCGCTGTTCACCAGCAGCACCGCAGTGCTGGTCTTCCTGACGCTGAACGGCCTGCTGCTGCTGCTGGGCGACCGCATGAAGAAAAAAACCGCCTCGCACGACCTGTCCCAACTCAGCTTCGCCGGCGCGTTCAAGATCGGCGCCGGCCAGGCGCTGGCGCTGCTGCCGGGCTTCTCCCGCTCCGGCGCCACCCTGGTGAGCGGCCTGGCCCATGGTCTCGATTACGCCTCCTCCGCCCGCTTCTCCTTCCTGCTGGCCACGCCCATCATCACCGCGGCGGGCGTGCTGGAAATCCCCAAGCTGGCCCACCACGGCCAGGGCTCCGTCCAATGGGGCCTGTTGCTGGCCTGCGGCGCGGTGGCGGGACTCTGCGCCTATGCCAGCACCTGGTTTCTGATGCGCTACTTCAAGAAGACGGAAATCGAGTCGCTGCGCCCCTTCGGCTTTTACTGCCTGCTGGTCGGCATCGCCGGCCTGATTGCAAAAATGCTTTAATCGTCTGGACTTACGCCGACAATCCTATAGAATATCGATAGACAGTAATTCTACTTATTGAATTCTGGCTCACGCCAGACTAATGCCATCAGTGGCAATCCCCCCTGCCCGGCTCCACACGCGTGGATCCGGGCTGCGGCTTTTTGGAATCACTGTCCCGGAGGCAAAACCGACCTCCCTCACCTCAATTATTTTTGGAAGCATGAGCTTGGAAGACCGAAACAAGACTGATCGCCTGCCCAATGACTTGGCCAGGCGCGCCACTGCCATCATTGAATTGCCCGACGGCGTCCTCGTCACCGCCAGCCGCGGCGGGCGCTACAACCTGCCTGGCGGCAAAGCCAACCGCGGCGAACTGCGCTCCCAGGCCCTGATCCGCGAGATCCGCGAGGAAACCGGCCTGCGCATCAACTCCATGCTGTACCTGTTCGACCACATCACGCCCTTCAACGCGCACAAGGTCTACCTGTGCATCGCCCAGGGCCAGCCCAAACCGCAGAACGAAATCGAGCGCATCGCCCTGGTGTCGTCGCCGGACACCGACATGGACCTGTTCGTCGAAGGCCGCGCCATCCTGCGCCGCTACGCCCGGCTGCGCAACGAGGAAACCGCCAAGGGCCAGGCCCTGCGCGCCATGCTGGGCTTGGCGCGCTACATCGCCAAGGTGGACTGAAGCCCGTCCCTTGGAACAAAAAAAGACACGCCGCGGCGTGTCTTTTTTCATGCCGGCGCATGCTGGCTATTTGGCGATCGCCGCGGCGCCGCCGCTGGCCACGCCCTTCTCCTGCATCATGGCCACCATGTCGGCCGGCAATTCCACCCAACCCAGGGCATTCGCCAGGGACAAGGTAGCCGCCAACAGCACCAGCGCCAAGGGCGCAAACAGCACCACGCCGGCCAGCACGCGCAGCTTGGACACGCCCGACACAGTGGACAAGGCATTCACCAGCACCACCAAGCCCACCAGCGACAGCAACATATCCACGCCCGCCGCCACATCCTCCGGCAGCCAGCTGGTCAAGGGCTCGATGAACTGCAGGCCGCTGGCCACCACCACCAGGCCGAACAAAGAACCCGCCACCTCCCCCTTGCCCAGACGCAGCCAGAAGGTGATGAAACGGGTGAAGAACCAGGTTTCCAGCCAGGTGAACAGCACCATATAGGCAATGCGTCCGGCGATATTGCCGCCCAGCTCCGCCGTGCCGCCGCTGGAAATCAGGCCCAGCACGGTCAGCAACAGGGCCGGCTGCCACAAGGGATACTGATAGGCGGCCAGCGGCTTCACCCGCAGGCGCAACAGGTCGAATACATCATCAATCAGCAGGCGCATCACGGTCTCAGTCAAAAACCACGGTCTTGTTGCTGTAAGACAGCACGCGATTATCCAGATGCCAGCGCACAGCGCGGGACAATACCACCTTCTCCAGGTCGCGGCCCTTCTCCACCAGATCCTCCACCATGTCGCGGTGAGAAATGCGAGTGACTTCCTGCTCGATGATCGGCCCCTCGTCCAGATCCTCGGTCACATAGTGGCTGGTGGCGCCGATCAGCTTGACGCCGCGCGCGAAGGCGCGGTGATAGGGCTTGGCGCCGTCGAAAGCCGGCAGGAAGCTGTGGTGGATGTTGATGACGCGGTCCGGGTAACGCTTAACGAACTCGCCGGACAGGATCTGCATATAGCGCGCCAACACGATGAAATCGACGCCGGCCTCCTCCAGCAGACGGAACTGTTCGGCCTCGGCTTCCGCCTTATTGTCCTTGGTGACCGGGATCACATGGAAGGGGATGCCGTTGAACTCCACCAGGCGGCGGCAGGTTTCGTGATTGGAAATCACCAGCGGGATGTCGCAACCCAGCTCGCCGATGCGCCAGCGGTGCATCAGGTCCACCAGGCAGTGCTCGTATTGAGAGACGAAGATGGCCATGCGCGGCTTGCGCGTGGACAGCGACACCTTCCAGTTCATGCCATGCTCGTCGGCGATGGGCTGGAAAGCGGCCGCAAAGCTGTCCATCGGCAGGGTAAAGCCGTCCAGATCCCATTGCACGCGCATCAGGAACAGGTTTTCACTGGTGTCCTGATGCTGATCCGCATGCATGATGTTGGCGTTGTAGGTCATCAGGAAGTTGGCGATGGCCGCTACCAGGCCTTTCTTGTCCGGCGCGCTGATCAGCAGCGTGGCCGAGTGTTTGTCGTGACTCATCGGTAAATCCGCATTCATTCGTAAATTAGTTTTACGTAATACTAAAACAGCGGCGCGCGGCTGTCTGCAAAACAAAAATCGCCACAGCCCGGCTGCACCGGCCGCTGTGGCGAACGTGCTCTGGCCCGCCGCGCGCGGCGGACTGGCTCAGGCGTTCAGATTGGCGGAATCCAGGGTATTCTGCAAGAGGGTGGCGATGGTCATCGGTCCCACTCCGCCGGGGACCGGCGTGATGTAGCCCGCGCGCTCGCTGGCGGCGGCGAACTCGACGTCGCCGCACAGCTTGCCGTTATCGAGGCGGTTGACGCCGACGTCGATCACCACTGCGCCCGGCTTGATCCACTCACCCTTGACGAAGTTGGGAATGCCCACGCCCACCACCAGGATGTCGGCGGCGGCCACTTCGGCTTCCAGATTCTTGGTCGCGCTGTGGCACACCGTGACCGTGGCGCGCGCCATCAGCATTTCCAGCGCCTGCGGACGGCCCACGATATTGGACGCGCCGACGATCACCACTTTCTGCCCCTTGGGGTCGATGCCGTACTCTTCCAGCAGCGTCATCACGCCGCGCGGCGTGCACGGCCGCATCAGCGGCATCTTGATGACCAGGCGGCCGACATTATAAGGATGGAAACCGTCCACGTCCTTTTTCGGATCAATGCGTTCGATTACCGTCTGCGGATCAATCTGCTTGGGCAGCGGCAATTGCACCAGAATGCCGTCTATGCCGTCGTCGGCATTCAACCGGTCGATAATTTCCAGCAATTGCTGCTGGCTGGTTTCTGCCGGCAATTCATGCGACACCGAACGCACGCCCGCCTTTTCGCAGCCTTTTTTCTTGGCGCCGACATACACCGCGGAAGCCGGATCATTGCCCACCAGCACCACAGCTAGCGCCGGCGCGCGCTTGCCCTGCGCCAAACGCGCCTCCACGCCCGCCTTTACCTTGCCAACCAAACGCTCCGCCACCGCCTTGCCGTCAATCAATTGCGCCGTCATGCCTGAATCCCATCTTGATGCAGAAAAATAACGGGCGCTATTGTCGCACTAATTGCGCAGTGCAGTAAGAGCGGCGCCATGGTTTATTTTTCTTAAGATCAAGATATATAAAGAGAAAAATTCCACCCTTGCCAAACCCTGCAAAACTGCGCCAAAACGAGACGAAATTATTTGCATGAAGCCGTTGACAGCCCAAGGCCTCATCCGTATAGTTGCGGTCTCTGTTCGGGGCGTAGCGCAGCCTGGTAGCGCACCTGATTTGGGATCAGGGGGTCGCGAGTTCGAATCCCGCCGCCCCGACCAGACACAAGCAGCCCGATAGAGCGCCCGTAGCTCAACCGGATAGAGCACCGGCCTTCTAAGCCGGGGGTTACAGGTTCGATTCCTGTCGGGCGCGCCAAATGCTTGTAGACATGCAGTGCCCAGTGGTGGATGTAGCTCAGTTGGTAGAGTCCCGGATTGTGATTCCGGCTGTCGTGGGTTCGAGTCCCATCATCCACCCCACAATTTGCCTGATTGCGGCATGTCCGCAGTCTTACCGTTTCGGCGGTGGATGTAGCTCAGTTGGTAGAGTCCCGGATTGTGATTCCGGCTGTCGTGGGTTCGAGTCCCATCATCCACCCCAAAAATTAGCCAGACTGCGGCATCGACGCGGTCTCACTGCTTCGGCGGTGGATGTAGCTCAGTTGGTAGAGTCCCGGATTGTGATTCCGGCTGTCGTGGGTTCGAGTCCCATCATCCACCCCAAAATTAAAAAGCCCGGCCTCGCGTCGGGCTTTTTCACATTCCAGCCCTCCAATTACAGATTCGCGACAAAAATATTCAAGTTCGGTGCTTGCCCGAATAGTGAAGCTCCGTATAATCGAATACATTTGCATGTATCCGATTGACTGACAGATAACGACTCCCACCATGACAACCCTGCAGCCGATCAAGCGCCAGACGCTTACCAGCGCCGTCACCGAATCCTTGCGCCGCCGCATCCTGTCCGGCGAGTTCGCCGACGGCCAACAATTGCGCCAAGAGGCGCTGTCCCACGAATACGGCGTCAGCCGGGTGCCGGTGCGCGAAGCGCTGCGCCAGCTGGAGGCGGAAGGACTGATCCAGATCATCGACCACAAGGGCGCCCTGGTGTCCAAGCTGTCGCTGGAAGACATTCTCGAGCTGTTGGAAGTCCGCGCCATGCTGGAGTGCTCGCTGCTCAAGGCCGCCATTCCCTGCCAGACCTCGGCCGATCTGGACGCGGCGCAGCAAACCTTGCGCGAGTTCGAAGTGGCGCTGCGCAATAACGACGTGCGCCACTGGGGCGAGATCAACTCGCGCTACCACCTGGCGCTGTATCGCGCCGCGCGCCGCCCCAACACGCTGGCGCTGATCGAGCAGCTGCACAACAAGACCGACCGCTACACCCGGATGCAGATCCTGTTCACCCGCACCATGGAGCGCGCGCACGAGGAGCACACCCGCCTGCTGGAGCTGTGCCGCCAGGGCAAGGCCGACGAGGCGGCAGAATTCCTGCGCTTCCACATCCTGTCCGCCGGCCACGCGCTGGAAAGCTATTTGAAGGGCCAGCAAGCCAATCACTGAGGCCCGCCCGCCACGGATCCCGTCTTGAGCCGGCGCCCTGGCGCAGCCCGGCTAAGCCTTGCCGTGCCGCCAACGCTCGGCGGCGCGCCTGAGCGCGTCGGCCAGGTACAGGCAGGCCGGCCCGGCCGATGACGGCTCCGCCAGCACCAGGTACAAGGATGCCTTGCGCACCGCGCCGCTCACCAGCGGCAGGGGCTTGAGGCTGCCCTCCAGCAACTGCCGCGCTACGCGGTGCCGCGCCAGCCAGCCGAAGGCCAAGCCCGCCTCCACCATGGCGATGCCGGTTTCGGGCTGCGTCACGGTCCAGCGCTGATGCGCGCCCAGCCAGCCCTCGTCGCGCGGTTGGCGAATGCCGGAATCGCGCAGCACCACCTGCACCTCGCCGCGCAGCTGCGAGCCATCCAGCTCGCCTCCCTGCTCATGCAGCCTATGCCCCGGCGCGGCGCAGGCCACAAACTCGGCGTCCAGCAGCCAGTCGCCCAAAAAACCCTGCGGCACCCGGCTGGCGACGGCCAAGGCGGCATCGCCCTGATACAGCGCGTCGTCCGCGCCCGACATCACCACCTCGTGCAGCTGCAGCCGCGTCTCGCGGCAATGGCCGGCGAAATCGCCGCAGGCAGCCAGCATCACCTCCGCCGGCAACAAGCTATCCAGCGCCACTTTCAACTCCGGCTCCCAGCCTCGTCCCAGGCTGCCGGCTCGACGCTCCAGCTTTTCGGCACCGCGCAGCAACTCCGCCGCCTCGCGCAGCAGCACCGCGCCCTCGGGCGTCAGCTTCATGCGCCGTCCCTCGGGCCGCAACAGCTCCACCCCCAGCTGCTCGCGCAGCCGCGCCATCATATAGCTGACGGAAGACTGACTGCGGTGCAAACGCTCCGCCGCCTGGGCGAAACCGCCCTCCTCCACAATGGCCTGCAACACCTGCCACTGCTCCAGCGTGGTTCTTGGCCCTGCCATATATTTGATTTTCAGATGAATAAAAGCTGAATTTTGCGCTTTTCCATCTGTTTTTTCACTGTAAAAATGACGGTATTGAACTTTAGCCAAGGAAAAACCATGCGAGGCGTGAGCAGAAAAGTGGAACAAGTGGTCAGCGGCCGCGAAGTCTCGGACGGGGCCGGCGTGCGTCTGCAACGCGTGCTGAGCCAATCGCTGCAGCGTCGGCTGGACCCTTTCCTGATGCTGGACGAATTCCGTTCCGACAACCCGGACGACTACATCGCCGGCTTCCCCAGCCACCCGCATCGCGGCTTCGAAACCGTGACCTATATGCTGGACGGCCGCATGCGCCACCGCGACAACGCCGGCAACGAGGGCCTGCTCGGGCCAGGCGGCATGCAGTGGATGACTGCCGGCCGCGGCATCGTGCATTCGGAGATTCCGGAGCAGCAGGACGGACTGATGCACGGCTTCCAGCTGTGGATCAACCTGCCGGCCGACGACAAAATGGCCGCGCCGGGCTATCGCGACATCCAGGCCGCCGACATTCCCAGCTGGCAAGACGAGACGGGCAATACGCTGAAACTGCTGGCCGGCCAATTGAACGGCAAGCGCGGCGCCATCGAGCGCCCGGTTACCGAGCCGCTCTATCTGGACCTCGCTCTGCCGGCCGGCAACAGCCTGTGGCTGCCGCTGCCGGCCGGGCACCACGCCTTTCTCTACCTGTACCAGGGCGCGATCCAGGCCGCCGACAGCGTGGTCGGCGCGCGCCAGCTGGCGGTGCTGGACAATGACGGCGACGGCGTGTCGATCAGCAATGGCAGCGAGGAAAGCCGGTTGCTGGTACTGGCAGCCAAGCCGTTGCGCGAAGCCATCGTGCAGTGGGGGCCTTTTGTGATGAATACCCGCGAGCAAATCCAGCAGGCGATAGAGGATTACAGCGAAGGCCGCTTCTGACTGCGAGCCATCCCAACAAAAACGGCAGCCCAAGGCTGCCGTTTCTCATTGCCGGGCGGAACCCGCCGTTTAGCCGCCGGACTTGACCTCGCCGCTCACCGTCTGCGCCTGCTGGTCAATGCCGACATGCAGCAGCGGCGCCTTGCCGGACGTCACATCCTTGACCGCCTGCTGGATGATGGCCGCCGGCGTGCCATCCAGCTTGACGCCGCCGGCGCCGCTGTAGCGATTGGTCTGGATGGCGCTGGTTTCCACCTTGGCGTCGCCCAGGCTCACCTTGCCGGCGCTGGATGCGATCTGGCCGCCGGCCAGCTCCACTTTGCCGCCCACCGCCAGATTGACGCCCTGCGCGCCGCTGATGGCGCTGACGCTGCCCACGCTGTTGTCGGTCTTGACGCTGACGTCGATCACGCCCGACACCTGGGTGCCCTTGTCCTGCGGGTTCAGCAGCTTGTCCTTCAAGGTGTTGCCGCCCTTGCGCAAGGCGCTGTCCACCACCCCGGACTTGGCCTCGCCGCTGGTCGGCTGCGCCGGCAGCGCCACGCTGCCGCCGTTCGCATCCTTGCTGAACGCCACCGGCTGGGTAGTGTCTTCCTTGAGGCCGTTCTTGAAGGTGAAGCTGTTGTACTTATCCTCCACTTTGTCGGCGGCCTTGTTCACCGCCTCGGTCGCCTTTTCCTTCACCTTGCCGGACAGCGGGCCGGCCAGATTGGCCGCCTGATCCACCAGGCTGGGGTTCTTGGCGTTGGAGCTGTTGACGTTCAGACCCACTTCGACATGAGTGCTGTTGTCGCGATCCTGCTGGCTCTGCACCACCACCTTGCCGCCGACGCTGCCTTCCACCTTGCCGCCGGCGATATTGCCGCCAGCCAGCGTCAGTTGGCCATCGGTCTTGATATTGACCTGATCGCCCTTGACCGTGGCATTGGCGTTGGCAAGCTTGTCCTGTTGATCCACCTTGACGTTGAAGCCGCCATTCGCCTGATAGGTCTTGGTTTCGCCGTCGGCCTTTGGCTGGCCGTTTTCCTTGGCCACACTGTTGTTGCCGCCGCCGCCCAGGTTGGCGCCGGCACTCCAGTCATGCTTCTGGCTGCTGTTCTGCGCCGATTGCAGGCTGACGCCGCCATTATCCGTCGTCAGATTCACCGTCTTGCCCGACAGCTGGCTGCCTTGCAGCGCAACCGCGTTATTGCCGGTGGCGCCGGCGCTGACGCTCAAGGCGCCGCCGCTCGCCACCTGCGCGCCGGTCTGGCTGGCGCTGACTTCGTTCTGGCTGGACAGCTGCACGCCGCCGCCCACGTTGAAGCCTTTGGCCGATGCCTCCTTGCCATTGCTGTTGCTGCCGCCGGCATTGACGTTGAAACCCCAGCCGCTGCCGGTTTTGCTGTCGCTGCCGGTCGCAGCCTGCAGGCTGACCTTGCCGTCGGACTTCAACGTGACGTCGCCGCCGCTCTGCAGACTGCCGCCTTGCACCGTGAGGCCATTGCCCGAGCTCAGCGCGATGCCGCCTGCCGATTGCACCGAGCCGACGACGGCCTGGCTGCTGGCTGCCTGGCTTTGCTGATTGCTCACCGCCAGATTGCCGCTGCCGCCCGCCTTGCCGCCGCCCTCGACCGGACTGGTCACCACGCTCAGGCCGGCCGTCACGCCCACCGCATGCTGCTGGCTGCTGCTGGAGTTGTCAGCCTGGGTCAGCGCCAGCTTGCCGCCCGCCTGGATGCCCACCTGGCCGCTGCCGCCGTTGATGGCCGCGCCCTGGTAGCCGGCGTCATTGCTCACCTGAATGCTCACGCCGCCGGCGGATTGGATGGAGCCGGTCACCGCCTGGCTCCCCGCGCTCTGGCTGTGGCTGTAGCTGCCCTGGCCGCTGCCCTTCACGTTCACATCCTCGCCGGTAGCGGTATAGACGCGCACGGTGGCGCCGCCCTCGCTGGTTTGGCTGCTCTGGCTCTGGGTATTGGCCGCCGCCGTCATCTGGTGGCTGTCAGCGCGGATGCTGACTTGGCCTTGCGTCGCCTGGTACTGGGTGGCCTGATCCTTCAGCGCGCCGCCGGCCGTGACATTGACCGACGCCCCGGCAATGCTGGTGGCCTGCGCGGCGCTGCTCTGGCTTTGCGATTTGGCGCTGCCGCCCGTGGCGCTGACGTCCACGCCCAGATTGGGTCCGCCCAACTGGCCGGCCTGAGCCGCCGCGCCGGCCACATCGCCCTTGGCCACGCTGGTTCCGGCGTTGACCAACGGACGGGTGACGCCGCTGTACTCCGCGTTGACGCCCACATCCACGCCCCAATGGCTGCTGGTCTGCTGGGTGGATTGTTGATTCACGGCCGCCTGATTGCTGACGTCGCCCGCGGCGATATTCACCGCGCCGCCGGACTGGATCTGGCTGCCCTGGTTCTGCACGCCGCCCATGCCGTTGCCGGCGGTGATGTCCAGCTTGCCGCCGGTCTTCACTTCGGTCGTCTGGGCGGCGCTGCCGTCGCTGACGGCGCGGTTGCTGTTCTGGCCGAACTCGATGCCGGCGCCGGCCTTGTCCAGTCCGCCGGTCAGGTACAGGCCGCCGCCGGTCACGGTGGTGGCCTTGTCGCTGTGGCTTGTGTTCTGCGCCGCGTTCAGGCTGACGTTCTGGCCGCTGAGGCTGGCGTCGCCCGCGCTCTCCAGCTTGGATCCCGTCAGCGTCAGATCATTGCCGGCCGCCAGCTTGACGCTGCCGCCGGACAGCTGCGATCCGGTCTGGCTGGTCTGGTCCAGTTGCTGGTCCGTGCTGGTATGTTCCAGCCGCACGCCGCCGCGGTATTGCTTGTCGCCGGTTTCGGCGCCGACGCCGCGCAGCGCCAGCTGGGTGTCGCTGGATTGGCTGTGGGTTTCCGCCGCTTGGCTGGCCACCTGGATGTCGCCCACGGCCTGGATATCCAGCGCCTGCGCCGCCTTGACCAGGCTGCCGGTCACCGCCACGTCGCCGGCGGAAATCAGCTGCAAATCCGCATCGGACTTCAGCGCCGAGCCGACCGCGGTCTGCTGGCTGCTGCTGCCCTTGCTGGAGCTATTGGTGATATTGAAAACCGTGCCGGTGCGCTGATCCGTGCGCGTCTGCGTCAGGTCCAGCGCGCTGTCTATCACCACGCCGCCGGACTGGGTCTTGGCATACGCGCCCTGCGCGCCCTTGGCCTGGCTGCCGTTGATGGCGATGCCGGCGTCGCCGTTGAGGAACAGCTTGCCGCCGGCATTCACCGCGCTGCCGGTATTGAGGGTGGCGCTGCTGCTATTGTTCTGGCTGCCGCCGCCGCCAATGCCGCCCCAGTAGGTCTTGCCGTTCTGCACGCTGCTGTTGTTGGCGCTGGTCTGCGTCGCCAGCGTGGTCTTGCCCTGGGCGGACAGGATGGCGTCGCCGCCTGCCTGCAGCACAGCGGCCTGGGCGTTGATGTCGCCGCTGGCGCTCACGCCCAGCGCGTTGCCGGCGCGCAGTTGCGCCTGCACCAGCCGCTGTTGGCTGCTGCGATTGTTCCAGCTACCGGTTTCCAGCGCCGCGCCGTCGTTCTTGCGGTTTCCGACATCGCTGCGGGTATCGGTTTCGATCAGCGAGGACAATTGAACGCCGCCCACGGCGTTCAGTTTGAGGTTGTTGCCGGCCTGGACGCTGGCGCCGGCGATAGCGATGTCGCCGCCGGTGCTGGAAATGTCCGCGTCGTGGCCAGCCTTGATGCGCGCCACCGATTGCTCCTGGGTGGCGCTGCTTTTGTCTTGGTTGTAGGACCAGGAATTCTTCCAGGCGTGGTCGCTGCTGCTGGCCTGGCTCTCGGCCAATTGGCCATCCAGATTCACGCTGCCGGCTGTCAACTTCACATCCTGGCCCTGGATGTCGGCCGCGCCCACATGGGCGTTGCCGCTGGCGCGGATCGACACCTCATCGCCTTGCAGAGATGCGCGCTTGACGCTGGCGTCTGTCTTGCTGGACGTGCTGTTGCTTTCGCCGGTTTTCCAGATAAACCAGCTTTCGTCATGCTTGCTGTCGCCCGTGGTTTCGCTGTCCACACGGCCGGAGATGTCCACGCTGGCGCCGCTCAGCGCCAGCTGCTTGCCCTTGAGCTGGGCGGCCTGCACCGCCAGCGCGCCGGCGGAGCTGACCGTCAACGCATCGCCGCCGTTGAGGTTGCCGCCCACGTTGACGCCGGCGCCGGCCGCGGTGCTGACGATATGGATGCGGCCCGCCTGCATCGCGCCCAGGAAATAGCTGTCCAGCTTGCCCACGCCGTCCGGCGCGGCGGCGGTGGCAGTGATCTGGCCGCTGGCGTAATCCACGGTATTGAAGCCGGCGCGCGCGCGGATGGCGTCCGCGGCGGAAACATTGGCCCGGATATCGAGGCGCGGCGCGATCAGGTCCAGCACGCTCGCGCCGGACGCGCCGCCGCCATTGATGCTGAGCGCGTTGCCGTTATTGGCGGCCTGCAGCGAGCCGATGGCGCCGTTTTGCAGATTGGCGTTGCCCACCACCAGGGAGGCGCGGGGGATGTTGATGAAGCCGCAGCCGTTGCAGGCGATGCCGTTGGGGTTGGCCAGCACATAGTCTGCGGCCTTGCCGAACACTTCCTGTTTGCCCAGCAACAGCGAGGGATTGCGGCTGACCACTTCGTTCAGGATCACGCTGGCCTGGCTGCCGCCTAGCTGGGCATTGGCGCCCAGCTGGCCCGCCAGCTGCGATTGGCCCGCCTGCAAGGAATTGTTGAACACCGCGCCGGGCTTGCCGACGTTGAAGTCCTGATATTGATTGACCGACACGCCGCCGGCCGTGGGCGCGGTGATATTGATCACCTGCGCGCCGTTGCCCGCGGTGGAAACCTGAGGCTGCTGGCCATTGCCGCCGGCCGCCACGATGCCGCCAGCCTGGACGGCTTCGGCCAACACGAAGGCCAGCGTCAGCGCCGCCGCCACTTTGCCGCTCACGGACAGATCGAATTTGCTTTTTTTCATCATCATCCCCTCGACCAGGTTTACATGGCCGCGACGCCTGGGCCGCGACGCATTCAAACAACTGTTTAGTTTGCAATCTAAGGGACTTTTTAAATCAAATCAATTGAAATACAAATTCACAATCCTATTTCATTACTTTTCCTCGCATTTACAACACCTCCTCACCACTGCCAGTTCAGCCGCGCAAACAGGATATGCCCCTCGGCCACCCAGCCTTGCGGCTTGCGCAGTGGCCGGCTGTAGTCCAGATCCAGCGTCCAGTCGCCCCGCGCCAGACCCAAGCCGGCCGCCATCCCTGCGATGTCTTGCCAGGCCTCGCTGCTGCCGCGCTGCAGCACCCGCCCGCCATCCAGCCCCAGGCGCGGAGTCAGGACAAATCCCGCCACTGCCCCGCGTCGCGACAGGGTATTGCGCCAGTACCAGCCGGTCTCGCTGGCCAGCGCGTTATTACGAAACCCGCGCACCGCGCCGCTATCGGCAACGTCCATCTGCTCCACCCCCGGCAAATGGCTGCGGCTGGCCTGGCCGGCCAAGGTCGTCTGCCACTGGTAAGGCCCGCCCGGCCAGGACAGCGCCATCCCCCAGCTTGCGCTGAATCTGATCTTGAGGAACTGCGGGTCCGGCGCGTCCGGAATGCGCGCATCCCGCCCATCCGCGCCCAATCCGCGCAAGCCGCGCTGCACGCCGCCATCCAGCTGCAGCACGCCGCCAGGCATCAGACGCATCTGCGACAGGCCCAGCTCCAGCACGGTCAGGCTGGGGCTGCTGATGGCCAGCTCCACATCCTGGAAACGATTGCGCACACGCTTTTGCGTCAGTTGCACATCGGCCGTCAGCACTTGGGACTGGTCGCGCGACAACACGCGGTCCAGCCTCATCCCGCCCTGCACCGTGGTGCCGGACAGCTGCACCGTGCTATAGGCCAGGCTTTGCGGATTCAGGTAGTCGGAGCGGCTGGCGAAGACGCTGGCCGTCCAGTAGCCATAGGGCAAGGAATAGAACAGCGATTCGCTGCGACTGTGCCGAACGGCCGGATTGGCCGTCGTAGCCTGAGCCGACAGGCTCAGCATGTCGCTCCAGCCCGTCGGATTGTCCCAAGTCAGGCTGGCGCCGGCCAGCAGCCGGCCGGTGGACTCGCGTCCGGTATTGTCGAGCGACACGCCGCCGCTCAAGCGCCCATCCGGACGATTGCTCAGCTGCAGCACGGTATCCCCTACCGCCGCGCCGGGCAGCACGTCCACGGCGACATGATTGGAGCGCAGGCGGTTGGCCTGGTCCAGGCCCTGATCCAGATCATGCACGTTCAACGGCTTGCCCTGCATGTCCGGAAACAGGTTGCCTGGGCGCAAGCCTGGATCCTGGCTGAGGATGGCCGCCACCCGGCCCTCCTCCACGCTCAGGGTCAGCACGCCATGCGCATCCGGCCCCTCGGCCAGCACTCTGGCCGCGATATACCCTTTTTCGATGTAGCGCGCGGTCAGGGCGCGGCTGAAGCGGTTCAGCTCCGCCACATCCAGGCAGGCCCCGCTGGGCAGACCCAGCGCCGACACCTCTTGATGCGTCAGCAAGCGAATGCCCTTCAAGCGCAAGGCCGACACAGGCAGGCAGCGCCCCGCCTCAGGCTCGGCAGGCGTTTCCGCCTGCGCGCCGCTGCCGCCATGGCGCAGCTGGCGCAGCCTTTGCTGCTGGATCAATTCGTCGAAACGGCGATTGCTATCCTGCAGCAGGCGCCGCGCGTCATCATTGCCCAGCCGCGGGTCAGCCGGAGGCGCTTCCGCCCAGGATGACGAGAAACCGCATAAACAACCCATGGCGGCCAGCCAGTGCCAGACAGCGCGATTGCGCCGCCGTGGTTTCGGCGCGACGCCGCCGGTCGCGTTGAAATGGATCAAGTCAAGTCCTCATGCCCAAAAAATTGAAAATTGGACGTTTAATTCAAACAAAGATTAATCATATCGCAAGTTTCCCCTCCCGCCGCCACCCTGCCGCCGCGCTCGCGCCCTCCGCCACGTATTTCTACGCATTCCGGCCGCATGCCATAAGACTATGCTTAAAAAGTGATCACCAACTGTGGAGAAATACCATGTGGTTTGCGGGCGACAAGATGATCAACCAGTTGGATGCCGCCGCCGAGGCGGTGCTGCGCGGCGAAGCGCCGAAATGGCAGATTCAGGGCAATGAGCGATGGCGAGCGCTAGGCGACAAGCTATCCCGCGTCTGGGAGCACCGCGACCAGCAGATCAGCAAGGTCGGGGCGGAAAAGCAGGCGGCCGATCAACAGCTGTCGCAGCTGCAAAGCGCGCTGGCTCAGGCTGAACAACAACTGGGCCTGGTCAATGTGCGCTTCGATCTGGTCAACCGCGCCGCCAGCGAGGGGCTATGGGACATGTCGGTGGTGGCCGGCGACCCGCTGAACCCCAACAATGTCTTCTGGTGGTCGCAGACTTTCCGCGCCCTGCTGGGCTTCCACGACGAGCGCGACTTCCCCAATGTGCTGGGCAGCTGGGCCGGCCGCCTGCACCCGGATGACAAGAACCGCGTGCTGGACGCCTTCGGCGCCCACCTGAACGACCGCAGCGGCATCACGCCTTACGACATCGAATACCGCCTGCAATGCAAGAACGGCGACTACCGCTGGTTCCGCGCCCGCGGCGCCACCTTGCGCGACGACAAGGGCGTGCCGCTGCGCGTGGCCGGCTCCCTGAGCGACATCACGGAGCGGCGCGAACAACGCCAGCAGCTGGAACGCACCATGACGCGCTTCGAGCTGGGCAGCGCCATGTTGTCCGAAGGCCTGTGGGACATGGAGGTGGACGCGGCCAACCCAGTCAGCGGCAACAATGCCTTCTGGTGGTCGGATCAGTTCCGCCGCTTGCTGGGCTTTGAAAGCGCGCAGGAATTTCCCGACGTGCTGGAGAGCTGGTCCAACCGCCTGCACCCCGAAGACAAGCAGCGGGTGCTGAACGCCTTCTCCGCCCATCTGAACGACCGCAGCGGCCAGACGCCCTATGACCTGGAATACCGGCTGCAATGCAAGAACGGCGAATACCGCTGGTTCCGCGCCCGCGGCCAGACCCGGCGCGCGGCGGATGGCGCGCCGCTGCGCGTGGTGGGCGCCTTGATAGACATAGACGCGGAAAAGCGTTCGGAGGCCTTGAGCAGCGAAAGCCAGCAGCGCCAGCAGCTGGAAAAAAGCCTGAGCGAGATCGCCGCCATCGTCAGCACCATCCAATCCATCGCTGACCAAACCAATCTGCTGGCCTTGAACGCGGCCATCGAGGCGGCGCGCGCCGGCGAAACCGGCCGCGGCTTCGCCGTGGTGGCGGACGAGGTGCGCAAACTGGCCGAACGCACGCGCGACGCGACGCAACGCGTGGAAAAACTTGTATTGCAAAAAAACTGAGCCGCAGACGCCAAAAAAACGCCCGGCTCAAGTCCGGGCGTTTTTTCATTCGACAAACGGCTCAGCGGTAGACGAAACGCGCCCGCTTGACGTTGCACAGCGGCTCGTAGCCTATGGTGCCGGCATGCGCCGCCACCTCATTGACCGATACCGCGTCGCCCCACAGCTCCACCTCGCTGCCGACGCCGGCGTCCGGCAGGTCGGTCAAATCCACCGTCAGCATGTCCATGGATACGCGGCCTATCAATTGCGAAGGCGCGCCGTCTATCCGCACCGGGCTGCCGCTTGACGCGCGGCGCGGGTAGCCGTCGGCATAGCCGCAGGCCACCAGGCCGACGCGGGTGGGTCTATGGGTGACGAAGTTGTCGCCATAGCCTATCGGCTCGCCTATGCCCAGCTCGCGCACGCCAAACACTTTGCTGGAGAAGCGCATCACCGGCCGCAAGACCTTGTCCTGCTCGAAACCCGCCGGCAGCGGCGTGACGCCGTACAGGGCGATGCCGACGCGGCCCCAGTTGCGCTGGGCGCGCGGATGGCACAGGATGCCGGCCGAGTTGGCCACCGATTCATCGCCCGCCGGCAGGCCGCGCACGGCGGCGTCGAACATTTCCAGCTGGGAGAAGGTCATCGGCACATCCGGCTCGTCGGCGCGGGCGAAGTGGGTCATCTTGGTGATCTTGCCCGCCTTGCCGCTGGCCTCCAGCCGCCGCCAGGCCGCATGATACTCCTGCGGCAGGAAGCCCTCGCGGTGCATGCCGGAATCCAGCATCAGCCAGACATGGAAGGGCTTGGCCGGCGCGGATGCTTCCACCATGGCCAGCTGTTGCTCGCTGGTGACCGCCATCCACAAGTCTTGCTCATCCACCGCTTTCAGTTCGTCGGCGTCGAACACGCCCTCCAGCAGCAGGATGGGCAACGCGATGCCGGCGGCGCGCAGTTCCAGCGCCTCCTCCAGGCAGGCCACGGCGAAACCGTCGGCGATGTCCGCCAGCGCCTGGGCGCAGCGCACCGCGCCGTGGCCATAGGCGTTGGCTTTCAGCACCGCCAGCGTCTTGTCGCCATGGGCGGCGCGCGCGGCTTGATAGTTATGGCGCAGATGGTCCAGCCGGATCTCCGCGATCAAGGGGCGCATGGTTCAGGCCCCTTGCACAGCCGGGCGCATCACCGGCACCACCAGGGTTTCGCCCTGCTTGGCGTAGCGCTGCATGGACAGGCCATCCACGCTGATTTCCGGCTTGACGCCGGTGATCAGGTCGGCCAGCACCTTGCCGGAGCCGGCGCACATGGTCCAGCCCAGGGTGCCGTGGCCGGTGTTCAGCGACAGATTGGCGAAGCGCGTGCCGCCGATGATGGGCGTGCCGTCCGGGGTCATCGGGCGCAGGCCGGTCCAGAAGCTGGCCGCCGGGATGTCGCCGCCTTGCGGGTACAGATCGCCCACCACCATTTCCAGCGTTTCGCGGCGGCGCGGGTTCAATTCCAGGTTGTAGCCGGACAGCTCCGCCATGCCGCCGACGCGGATGCGGTCGTCGAAACGGGTGATCGCCACCTTGTAGGTTTCGTCCAGAATGGTGGACACCGGGGCCATGGCCGGGTTGGTGATGGGCACGGTCAGCGAGTAGCCCTTGACCGGATACACCGGGATGTCTATGCCCAGCGCCTTGACCATGTCGCGCGAGTAGCTGCCCATGGCCACGACAAAGTGGTCAGCGGTCAGCGTTTCGCCGCCCACGCGCACGCCGGTCACGCGCTTGCCGTCATTCAGGATGGCGTCCACCGTCACGCCGAAGCGGAAGTCCACGCCCAGGCCCTTGGCCAGTTCGGCCAGGCGGCTGGTGAACAGATTGCAGTCGCCGGTTTCGTCGTTTGGCAGCTGCAGGCCGCCGGTCAGCTTGTGCTTGACCGCCGCCAGCGCCGGCTCCACGCGGGCGCAGCCGTCCGGATCCAGCACATTGAAGTCCACGCCGCACTCGCGCAGCACGGCGATGTCCTTGGCCATGCCGTCCACCTGGGCCTGGCTGCGGAACAGCTGCAGCGTGCCGCCCTGGCGGCCTTCGTAATCCAGGCCGGTTTCGGCGCGCAATTCCTTGATCTTGTCGCGGCTGTATTCGGCCAGGCGCATCATGCGGCCCTTGTTGACCGCATAGGCTTTCTCATTGCAGTTGGCCAGCATCTTGGCGATCCACTGCAGCTGGTACAGGCTGCCGTCCGGGCTGATGGCCAGCGGCGCGTGGCGCTGGAACATCCACTTGACGGCTTTCAACGGAATGCCGGGGGCCGCCCACGGGGCGGAGTAGCCAGGGGAAATTTGGCCGGCGTTGCCGAAACTGGTTTCCAGCGCCACGCCGTCCTGGCGTTCCAGCACCGTCACCTGGCAGCCCGCTTTGGCCAGATACCACGCGGTGGACACGCCCAAAACGCCGCCACCCAGCACGATTACCTTCATGTTCCCGTCTCCGTTTGTAACCTTGACACTACAGCTAGTGAATTCCGCTAGTATATTCATTGATATCTGGTTTTTTTCACTGAAATTGACGAGAATCAATAGATGACTAGCAAGAATTTTCCAGATAAGCAGTGAAAAAATGAAGACAGTCACTCCCTCCGGCAAGACGCTGGACAAAATGGATAGAAAAATCCTGCGCCTGCTGCAGAAAAACGGCCGCATCGCCATGACCGAGCTAGCGGAGAAAGTGGGCCTGTCCACCACGCCCTGCACCGAACGCGTGCGCCGCATGGAGCGCGACGGCATCATCGAGGGCTATTACGCGCGGCTGAATCCGCACGCGCTGGGCGGCTCGCTGCTGGTTTTCGTCGAGATCAAGCTGGAGGCCAAGTCCGGCAATATTTTCGACGCCTTCCGCCGCGAGATCCTGAGCATCCCGGAAATCCTGGAATGCCATCTGGTATCGGGAGACTTCGACTACCTGATCAAGGCGCGCATCCCCGACATGTCCATGTACCGCAAGCTCCTGGGCGACATCCTGCTGCAACTGCCCTCCGCCAAGGAATCCAAGAGCTATGTGGTGATGGAAGAGGTCAAAGAAACGCTGGCCCTGCCCCTGCACGACAGCTAAGTCCCAGGACCTTGCATAATCGGGGTGCAACCCCAGTAGAAATACTTTTCATGGAGAAAGACAGTCTCGCGAACAGGCAGCGCATGCGCCTGGCCGTCCGTCGGCGCCCCCCCCTGGCCGCGCCAACGATAACAAGCGGCTGACCAAGCTCGCAGACACCGTTCCGTCTCTAGACGCCTAACGTTATGCGCGACTTCGTGGCGCACATCGCCAACGCGGCGGAGCAACAGGCCGCCACCGCGCAGGACATCGCAGACAAGCTGACGGAAATCGTCCAGGCGCACTAAGAGCAAGACTGGCCGCGCCGTTCCGGATAGGATAGTTTGAACCTTTGCCCAACCGGAAGCCGCCATGAGCCTGGAATCGGTCCGCCAGTTTTTCGCCAGCCGCCAGCTGGATATCGAGATCATAGAATTGGCGGTCAGCACCGCCACCGTGGCGGAGGCTGCCGCCGCGCACGGGGTGGAGGCCGGCCGCATCGCCAAGACCCTGGCCTTCCGCCTGTCCGACGGCCGCGAAGTGATCCTGGTGGCGCGCGGCGACGCCCGCATAGACAACCGCAAGTTCAAAGACGCCTTCGGCAAGGGCAAGATGCTGCCGCTGGACGAGGTGGAAGCCATCACCGGCCACCCGGTCGGCGGCGTCTGCCCCTTCGGCCTGGCCCGCGAGCTGCCCATCTACCTGGATGTATCGATGCAGACCTACGACGAGGTGCTGCCGGCCGCCGGCGCGGTGCATAGCGCGGTGCGCATCAGCCCGCGCCAGCTGGGCGAAGTGACGGCCGGCCAGTGGGTGGACGTCTGCCAGGCCTTCGACTGACTCAGGCCGGATACGCCAGCAGCCGTCTTGGCTGCAGGCGGATTCCGACATTGTCGCCCGGCGCCAGGGCGGAGTCATGGCGCCATTCCGCCCACAGCCGGCGTCCGGACAGCAGCTCCAGCGCATAGTGGCAAACGCCGCCGCGCGGCAGGCGCTCCGCCACGCGCGCCCGGATCGCGCTGCCCGGCTCCAGCTTCACCTCATCCGGCCGCAGCAAGACCTCCACGGCCGCGCCTTCGTCGAAGGGCAAGGCCTCGTCGCCCCATAGCTCTCCGGTTTCCAGCAGCACGCTGCGGCCGGCCGCCATCCGTCCGGGCAGGAAAGCGCCCTGGCCGATGAAACCGGCCACATAGCGGTCGGCCGGCGCATGGTATAGCGCCTCCGGCTCGCCCCACTGCCGCAAGCGGCCGCCGTGCATCACGCCCACTTGATCGGCGAAGGCGAAGGCCTCGTGCTGGTCATGCGTCACCATCAGCGCGGCCACGCCGCGCGACTCATCAGCGCGGCCACGCCGCGCGACTTCAGCATGGCCCTGACCTCGCGCGCCAGGCGTTCGCGCAAGTCGGCGTCCAGGTTGGAAAATGGCTCGTCCAGCAATAACAGCCGCGGCAGCGGCGCCAGCGCGCGCGCCAGTGCCACCCGCTGCTGCTGCCCGCCGGACAACTGATGCGGATAACGCTCGCCCTCCCCGGCCAGCCCCACCAGACTCAATATCTCCGCCACCCGTTCGCGGCGCCCTGCGCGGCGCAGGGCGGACAGGCCAAAAGCCACATTGCCCGCCGCCGTCAGGTGCGGAAACAGCGCGTGATCCTGAAACACCATGCCCACGCGGCGGCGATGCGCCGGGACAAGCGCGCCATCGCCGGCCACCGTCTCGCCGCCCAGGCGGATGGCGCCCGATGTCGGCGTTTCAAAACCGGCGATGCAGCGCAAGGCGCTGGTCTTGCCGCAGCCGGACGCGCCCAGCAGGCAGGCGATCTCGCCGGCACGCAAAGCAAAGCTCATGCCGTCCAGCACCGGCGCCTCGCCGTAAGCCAGCCCCACCTGGTCGAAATCCAATAAGATTTCCATATCAGCCTCCCTTGTCCTGCCGCGACAACAGCCACACCGGCGCCAGGCCGGCCAGCACGATGGCGATCGAAGGCAACGCCGCGCGCTGCCATTCTCCCTCGCTGGTCAGATTGAAAATGCGCACCGCCAGGGTGTCCCAGCCGAAAGGCCGCGTCATCAGCGTGATCGGCATTTCCTTCATCACATCGACAAACACCATCAGCAGCGCGCTGGCCAAGCCGCCGCGCAGCAAAGGCAGATGCAACCGCCACGCCAGCCGCCAGCCGCTGAGGCCCAGGCTTTGCGCCGCCTCTTCCTGGCTGCGCCCTATCCGCAGCATCCCCGCGTCGACCGACGCATGCCCCACCGCCAAAAAACGCGAGCCATACGCCAGCAACATCACCAGCAGGCTGCCTTTGAACACCGCCGCGGCGCCTTCCGGCAGCCAGGCGCTGAAATGATCCAGCAGCAGATTGTCCAATGCCGCCACCGGCGCGAATATGCCGACCGCCAATACCGTGCCCGGCACCGCGTAGCCCAGCGTAGCCAGGCGCGTCCACGGCCGGCAGCGCGGATCGCGCCGCGCGGCGAAGGCCAACAGCAAGGCCAATGCCGACACCAGCGCGGCGGCCAGCGCCGACAGCAGCAGGGAGTTACGCAGCGGCTCCAGCAAATCGCCCCAGTCCTCCGCCGCCTGCCGCGCGGCCCAAAAGGCTATCTGGCCGAACGGCAGAACAAAGGCCAGCAATAAAACCAGGGAACAGCAGGCGCAAGCCAGCCAGCCGCGCGCGCCGTTCAAGCGCATGCGCGGCGGCGGCGACGCCCGGCCTGTCGCGCCGTAAGCGCGCGCGCCGCGCGCCCGCTGCTCCAGCCACAGCAGCCCCAGGACCAGCAGCACCAGCAAGGACGCCAATTGCTTGGCCGCAGGCAAGGAAAACAGGCTGAACCAGGCTTTGTAGATGGCCGAGGTGAAGGCGTCGAAATTGAATACGGCGACGGTGCCGAAGTCGGCCAGCGTCTCCATCAGCGCCAGGCTCAGCCCGGACAGTATCCACGGCCTGGCCATGGGCAACGCCACGCGGCGGAAGGCTGCCAGCGGATGCAAACCCAGCGATTGCCCCACCTCCAGCGCGCGCCGCCCCATGCTGGCGAAGGCGTTGCGCGCCAAGAGATAGACATAGGGATAGAAGGCCAGCGACAGCACCGCGACCACGCCTGGCGTCGAGCGTATGTCCGGCAGCCGGGCAGCCTCGCCCAAGGTTTGCCGCAGCCAGCTTTGCAGCGGGCCGGCGTACTCGAACAGCCCCAACTGGGAAAAGGCCATCACATAGGCCGGCATGGCCAGCGGCAGCATCAGCGCCCAGGCAAACACGCGGCGGCCGGGAAAATCATGCACGGCGGTCAGCCAGGCCAGCGGCACGCCCAGCAGCAATACGCCGGCGCCGACGCCCAGTAACAGAACGGCGGTGTTCCGCCATAACTCGGGCAGCGCATGCTCGGCCAGGTGGCGCCAAACCTCGGCGTCCGGCTCTAAAAAGCCCAACGCGACCACCGCCAGCGGAATCAGCGTCAGCAGGCTGACCGCCGCGGCCGCCGCGCGCCAGCGGGAAAAGGAAACAAACATGGGGACTATCCAGCGGCGCGTCCCGCCGCGGCGGGACGCATGACGATACAGAAGATTGATAGGCTTACTTGTAGCCGGCCCGGTCCATCAGCTTGACCGCCTCGGCCTGCCGCGCGCCGGCATGGGAGACATTGATGTAGTTGTGCTTGAAATCGCCCCAGGCGGCGACGCGCGCGTCCGGCTTCACCTTGGGATTGACCGGGTATTCCAGATTGACGTCGGCGAATAGGTTTTGCGCCTTGGCCGAGCTCAGCCATTCCAGGAACTTCACCGCGCCCTTCTCGTTCTTGGCATGGCGGGCGACGCCGGCGCCGGAAATATTGACGTGCGCGCCCTTGCCGGCCTGGTCGGCCCAGAAGATGCCCAGCGGCAGCTTGGGCGATTTCTCCATCAGGCGGCCGTAATAATAGGTATTGGCGATGCCCACCTCGCATTGGCCGGCGGCGATGGCCTCCAGCAGCTTGGTGTCGTCCGGGAAAGGCGCCGTCGCCAGATTGGCCACCCAGCCCTTGACCGTCTGTTCGGTCTTGGCCGGCCCCAGCTCGCTCAGCATCATGCCGACCAGGGACTGGTTATAAACCTTTTTAGACGTGCGCAGGCACAGCTTGCCCTTCCACTTGGGATCGGCCAGGTCGGCGTAACTGGACAGCTGGGCCGGCTTCACTTTTTGGGTGTTGTAGAAAATGGTGCGGGCGCGGATGGACAGTCCGTACCATTGGCCGCCCGGATCGCGCAGATGCGCCGGGATATTGGCGTCCAGCGTCGGCGACTTGACGGCGCGCAGCAGGCCCATTTGCTCGGCCTGCCACAGATTGCCGGCGTCCACCGTCAGCAGCAGGTCGGCCGGGCTATTGCGCCCCTCGGCGCGCATGCGCTCCATCAGCGGGCCTTCCTTGTCCGACACCAGCTTCACCGTGACGCCGGTTTCCTTCTGATAGGCGTCGGCCAGCGGCTTCAGCAACTGCTCGGCGCGCGCGCTGTAAACCACCACGTCCTCGGCCAGCGCCTGGCCGGCCAGCGCCGCCAGAACGGCGGCCATCATCATTTGCTGCTTCAAGGTGTATCCCCTGTTTTGGTATGGAGCGAAGTGCGGGGAGCACCGTAGCATTAAATGATAATAAGTATCAATGCCATTTTGTAAACGCGGCCTTACTCAACTACCGGGTCCTGCCGCGAGGTCCATGATGCAAAAAGCCCTCCCGAATGGGGAGGGCTTTGCCTGCGCAGCCGGGATGCGATCAGTGCTGATGCCCGTGCTCGCCATGCACATGCTGGTGGGCGATTTCCTCGGCGGTAGCCGCGCGCACGTCCAACACCTTGATGGCGAAGCGCAAGGCCTTGCCGCACAGCGGGTGATTGCCGTCCAGCAAAACGGTCGGGCCCTTGATCTTGGTGACGAAGTAGTAGCGCGGCTGGCCGTCCGGACCCATGCGCTGGAGCTGCCCGCCCACCTTCACGCCGGGCGGGAAGTCGGCCTTGGGCATGGTGGTGACCAGCGCTTCGTCGCGCTCGCCGAAGGCGTCCTCGGCCGACAGCGCCACCGTGGTTTGGAAGCCCGCTTCCTGGCCTTCCAGCGCGGCTTCCAGCTTGGCGAAGATATTGTCGTAATCGCCATGCAGATAGGAGACCGGATGCTTGCCGTCGTCGTAGACCTGGCCTTGGCTGTCGGTGACTTTCATTCTCAGCGTGACAGCTGTGTTGGCGGTGATTTTCATGGCGGGAACTGGCGAATAAATGAAAGCCGGAAGGGTCGCAGTTTGACTGGGAAGTGTCAACTTCAGCGCCGCGCGGCGGCGCCAGCAAACGGCCGTCTTCCCTCTCTCAGTCAGCCTTCTTTCATCCCGCATAGGAAAGGCGCATGCAGGCCGCGTCTTATCGCCAACCCGCAACATGGCGGGCGAAGGCGAGCTCGCATGCTTGGCGCTCAGCGCGAGGGCACGAAGCGGACGTAATCGCCTTCCGCCACCGGCTGGCTATTGCTCTGCATCACGCCGATGGAGAAATTGGGCTGCACCTGGATCAGCGAGACATCGCCGTTCAGGCTTTCCGGCATGCCCAGATCCGCGCCGGAGATCAGGTCGCGCACCGGCTGCCCGGATGAGCGCTTGTACAGCAGCAGCTTGTCGCCCACCGCCATGCCGTCCAGCAAGCCCGCGTTGATGTACACGCGGTTGCCCTCCTTGCGCACCACGCGCGCGGAGAACGGGATGCAGGACACGATGTCGTCCACGCGCTGCGCCGCCTTGTCCATCAGCTTGTCCACCAGCCGGCCATAATCTGTACTCCAGAATCCGGCGGAGGCGAAGGGCTTGGGCAGCTTGGGCACCACCTCGCCCTTGGCCAGACCGCCCACGCGCTCGTCGGCCAGCAGGGAGCCGGTCAGGCCGTCGTAGACCCATATTTCCATATCAAACTGGCGCTGAATGGGCCGGTATTTGGCGCCGCCGCCAAACAGGCCGGAAAACGGCCCGTTATAAATGGCGCTCTGATCGCTGGTATTGTTCGATTCGAAAAAGGACGGTCGCAGGCTGTTTTCCGTGACCGAGGTCGACAGCACCCTCCCCGCCACGACAAATTGCACGTTTTGGCGCAGGCCCAGCTGACTGGCGATATCGCGGCCCGCCGCCGGCTCGGCGATGCGGCTGTCGGCCAATACCGACACGGTATTGGCGTCGCGCACCTTCAATAGCGGGTTGCGCGCCAGCCGGCGCGCCAGCTCGGTCGGCAACGCCGTCGCCAGGTCCGCCAGGTCAGACGCCTCGGCCGGGCGGTCCACATTGAAATACGTGGTCACCAGCTTGCGCCGCAATGAGCGCCCCGGCGGCATGGCGCAGGAGGGGTCGCGGCTGCGCGCCGGCGCGCCCGCCTCAATGCCATCCGTGTCCACCTCGATCTTGACGTGGTAGAGCTTGCCCTGCTGATATTCGTTGACCACCCGCACCTTGCCCTGCACCGCGCCGCTGGCCGTCAGGGTGGCGGACTCGGCCGGCCTGCCGTTTTCCAGCACCTGCACCGACTCCACCCGCGCGCCCTGGCCGATGGAGATCAGCCGCATCGCGTCGCGGATGGCCATGTCGCGCGCGGCCAGCGCGCCATTGTCCAGCGGCGCCACGCCTTCCGCGCTCAATACCGCCGCGCTGGCTGGCGCGGTCAAAACAAATGCCGCCACAAGGGCGGCAGCAGTCAAGCGCAGACGCATCGTCATTGGTTCACGTAGAAGTTGCTGCTGTAACGCGCCGGCGCCACGCTCATGGCCGGCATGGCCGCCGGCACCACGCGGGTGGCGCCGCAGTTGCCCTCCGGACATTGCGCGCCCACCACATTGGTTTCCTGGGCCGAGCGCATCACGCTGCCGGTCTTGTCCAACGAGTTCTTGAATTGCTTATAGAAGTCCTGATCCAGCGTGATCTCCGCCACCGCCTCGCTGGTGCCGTCCGGCTTCATCGTGGTGGAAACAATGCTGACGCCGCGCAGGTACGCGTCCACATAGGTGCGGAAGCTATCGCTATTGGCGATCATATTGGACACCGTGCTATTGCCCACCAGCTTCATGCCCTGCACTTGCTCGGCGATGGAGCGGAAGGCATCCAGCCGCGCCGCTCGCATCGCCAGCAGCTTGCGTTGCGACGGCGTCAGGCTGTTGGTGTAAGGCGCGGCGCCGCTGCCGGTGACGCGGATCACGATGGGCTGGAAGGGATTGATCTCCTTGACCACCACTTTCACTTCCTCGCCGCTATTGCCCTCGTCGCCAGGGCCGACATAGCCGACGCCGGACGGCACCATGCCGCTGGGCTTGGCCGCCATGGGCGCCGCCATTTTCTGCGGCGCCGACATCACCGAGCAGGCGGTCAGCGATGTCAACAGTGCCAGGGGCAGGAGACAGGTCAGGCTGCGGACAGTTTTCATGGCAATTACCGGTAGATAGTGATGGAATGGTATGAACCATTCTCGGAACTCGTCAACCCGGAATATCGGCCGTTGCCGATGAAACTTGAGCGCCGGCAAGCAATCAATCGCGGCCGGACTGGGCCCGGCTCATCTGCCGCGCGGACGAGAAGCCCGCCGCCAGCGCGGCTTTTTCCTTGCCCAATCCGGCGGCTCGCCATTGACCGGCCAAGGCTAGCCGCAGCGACTGGTGATAATCGTGCGCGCTGATGCCGGCATGTTCGCGGAACAGCCGCGACAGGTGGCGCGCGCTGACGTGGGCGCGGTCGGCCAGCTCTTGCAAGGGCCAGTCGCGCACCGGGTCCGCGCAGATCAAATCCTGCGCGCGATGCAGCGCCGGATGCAGATGGTTGCGGCACGCCAGCCATGGCGACAATTCCGGATCCTGCGGCGAGCGGCGGAAATACACCACCATCTCCCGCGCCACCGCCCTCGCCACGGCCGGATCCAGCAGCTCTCCTATCAGGTGCAGCGCCAGGTCTATGCCGGCGGTGATGCCCGCGCTGCTATAGCAGGAGCCGTCCTGCACGAACACGCGGTTTTCCTGCACCCGCGCTTTCGGCGCCAAGGCGCGCATGCGATCCAGCAGGGTGTGATGGCTGGTGCAGGCCCGCCCGTCCAGCAAGCCCGCCTCGGCCATCAACAAGCTGCCGGAACACACGCCCACCCAGCGCAAGTCCGCCCGATCCCGATGCGCGGCCATCCAGGCCACGATGCGGCGGGCCTCCGGCTTGGCGAACGCCGTCAAAGATGGCTCCGCGCCTGGCAGCAACACCATGGCGCCAGGCGGCAAGGCGTCCGGCAGGGGCGGCAAGCCATCGAAACTCAAGCCCAAGGACGTATCCGCCCTGCCCGTCGGGCTGACGAAGCGCAGCCGGACCTCGCCGCCGAACGCCCCCGCCAGCCGGAAAGCCTCGGCCGGACCAGCCAGGTCCAGCAGCAAGGCATCGGGCGGCAACACAAAAACCACCTCAAGCACGCCCCGCCCTCCCCGCCAGCGCGACCGACAGCGCCCGCCCGCCGAATACCGACACCACCAGGCCCGCCAACAAGAGGCCGCTGCCGGCCAATTGCGCCGGGGTCAGGCTCTCGCCCAGCAAGAGATGCGAGGCCGCCAGCCCCACCACCGGCACCAGCAAGGAAAACGGCGCCACTTTGGCCGCCGCGTGGCGCGTCAACAGCCGGCTCCACAAGCCATAGCCGAACATGGTGGCCACCACGGCCAGGTAGACCACGGCGAACAGCGATTGCAAATCGAAACCGCGCAGCGCCGCCAGCACGCTGCCGCCGCCCTCCAACAGCCAGGACAGCAGCAGAAATGGCAGCGGCGGCACCAGGCTGGACCAGATCACCAGGCCCAGCGGCGCCACTTGATGGCCGGCGCGGCCGATGGCGCGCACCACGATATTGGACGCCGCCCAGCTGCTGGCCGCGACGATGGTCAGGCAAAAGCCCAGGACCGTCATGTCGCCGCCCTTGCCCATGCCGATCAGCGCCAGGCCGCCCAGGGCCAGCGCCAAACCTGCCAGCTGGCTGGCCTGCCAACGCTCGCCCAGGAACAGCCGCGCCAGCAGCAAGGTGAAGAAGGCTTGCGACTGCAGCACCACCGAGGCGAGGCCGGCCGGCATGCCCAGCTTGATCGCGCTGAACAGGCAGCCAAACTGCCCCACGCCCATGGTCAATCCGTACAGCGCCAGCCAGCGCCAAGGCACGGCCGGACGCTTGACGATGAACACCGCCGGCAAGGCCACCAGCGTGAAGCGCAGCGCGCCCAGCAACAACGGCGGCACGCCGGCCACGCCCCACTTGATCACCACGAAGTTGACGCCCCAGGCCAAAACGATGGCCAGCGCCTGGGCCACGTCAATCGGCGGCATGATCGGCCCCCGGCCAAAGCACGGCCTGCGCCACGATGACTCGCTCGCCGTTGAAGGTGGCGGCCGGCGAGCCATAGAGCCGGTAGCCCAGGGCCAGCGCCTCGCTGACGCGTTTGCAGAAGGCCGAATCGTCAGGCCCGGTCAGCAACCGGTAGGCCGGCAGGCCGTCCGGCGGGGGGTTCGATGCAGCATATGGCATGTTTTCTCCTGATTCCGACAAGCTGAATGACCACACCTTATGGCATGCGAATGGCAAGCCGCAAGGGGCCGGCGGCGCTCACCGCTCCCATCCCAACTGACGCTCAAGCATCCAAGCGCCGCAAGGCCTCGTCCACGCTGACCACGGCGGCGAAGCGGCCGTCCAGCACCAGCTCCGTGCGCTCGCGGATCTCTGCCGGACGGAAGAGGCGGCCGCTGACCGGATGCGTCATGGCGAAAGTCAGCGTCGCCTCGCTGACGAAGTCCACCTCGTAACCCAAATCCGACGCCACGCGCGCCGTGGTTTCGCAGCATTGCTCGGTGCGGATGCCGGAAATGATCAGCCGGCGAATACCGCGCCGCTCCAGCCATGGCTTGAGGCCTGAATCGGTCAGCGCGTTGTGCACTTGCTTGACGAAGGTGGCCGCCGGCCTATGCGTCAACCAGGCTTGCGGCCTCACCAGCCCGGACTCCATGCGGAAAGGCTCGTCGCCATCGGTATGCAGGATGTTGATCACCGGCGCGCCGCGCGCCTCCGCGCCGGCGATCAGCCTGAGCTGCGCCTCGCGATAGGCCGGTAGTTCGGCCTCATCCCAGTAGGGCCGGTGAAGAAAAGAATCCTGAACATCAATGACCAGCAGCGCGCTGTCTTGCATCTTGCCTCTCCTTGGCGAGTGGGAATATGGACGCCATGCTAGACCGTCCCTAGCCATGGCAGAAGGCTGCTCCCGGACAAGCGCCTGCCAAAAACGGACATCATGCCAGCTTGGTCAGAACAGGCTTCAGCTCGTCGCACAGCAGCCATAGCGCGGTGGCCGCCATCAATCCGCCCATAGCCAGGTTGTACCACAGCAGCGCGCGCGGCGAGGCCAGCCAACGGCGCAGGCGTTCGCCGCCCCAGGCCCACACGCTGATGCAGGGCAGATTGACCACCGCGAAGGCCAGCGCCAACAAAAAGGCGGCGGCCAAACGTCCGCCCTGCCCGGCCGGCATGAACAGGATGGACGCGTTCAGCACCATGACCCAGGCCTTGGGATTCAGCCACTGAAACAACGCCGCGCCGACGAAACCGAGCGGCCTGGCCTGCTCCCGCACCCGCGGCTGCGCGGCGCGGGCAATCTTCCACGACAGCCACAACAAATACAGGCAGCCGGCCACCGCCAGCGGCAAGCGCCACGACGCCACCCAGCTCAGCGCCTGCGCCAACAAGGCGGCGACGATGAACACCTGCAGCGCGCAGCCCAGGCTGATCCCCAACAGGTGCGGCAAGGTGCGGCGAAAGCCGAAGTTCACGCCGGACGAAGCCAGCATCAGATTATTGGGCCCCGGCGTGATGGACATCAGGGCGATATAGGACAACAAGGCGAATTCCGGCATGGCGAGACTCCCGCAAAACGGCAAGCGGCGACATGCCCTTGCCCGTCCCACCATGCTAGGTCGGCCTGGCTGAAGGATACAGATTCAGAAATTTGCTATTGATATGGTTACAGATTGGTATTTTCAGTAACTGTCACCTTGCTCTATGATAGGCGTTGTGCCCCTCCCGCCAGAAAGCCCGCCATGCAGAACAGCGCCGCCACCCTCTACCAGCAATTGGCCGATGACCTGTCGCTGGCCATCAGCCGCGGCACCTTGCCGCCAGGCTCGCGGCTGCCCTCGGTGCGCCGCGCCGCGCACAGCCGCCAGCTCAGCCTGAACACCGTGGTCAGCGCCTATCGCGTGCTGGAGGACCGCGGGCTGATAGAGGCGCGGCCGCAGTCCGGGTACTACGTGCGCGCGCGGCTGCCGTCCCCGGCGCGCCAGACCAGCACCGAGAGCGGCCCGGCCTCGCCCACCAAACACGCGGTGCTGGACCTGATAGGCACCGTATTGCAAGCGCAGCAAAGCGAGGGCTTCATCGACCTGGCCCTGGCCTGCCCGCGCGGCGGCGACTTCTACCCCGGCAACAAGCTGGCGCGGCTGATGGGGCAGATCCTGCGCCGCCAGCCCGGCATGGTCAGCACTTACGCGCTGCCGCCGGGTTCGGAGCGGCTGCGCACCCAGATCGCGCGCCGCGGCATGGACCTGGGCATGACGCTGCAGCCGGACAACATCATCCTCACTCACGGCTGCATGGAGGCGCTGCAGCTGGCGCTGCGCGCCGTCACCCATCACGGCGACGCCGTGGGCCTGGAGTCGCCCACCTACTTCAACCTGCTGCCGCTCTTGGCCAGCCTGGGACTCAAGGCGGTGGAAATCCCCACCGACCCGCAAACCGGGCTGTCGATAGACGCGGTGGAGGTGTTGCTGGCGGAAAAGCGCATCCAGGCGCTGGTGGCCATGCCCAATGTCCACAATCCGCTGGGCTGCTGCATGCCGCTGGAGAACAAGAAGCGCCTGGCCCGGCTGGTGAACCGGCACCAGGTGCCGCTGATAGAAGACGCGCTGTATGCCGAGCTGCAATTCGCCGACACGTTGGCGCCGGCGGTCAAGGCTTTCGACGAGGACGGCTGGATCATCGTCTGCGCCAGCTACACCAAGACCCTGGCGCCGGATTTCCGCATCGGCTGGATGGAGGGCGGCCGCTTCGACGCGGCGCTGCGCAAGCTGAAGTTCGCCTCCTCGGTGGCGCAGCCGGCGGTGCTGGCTGAAACCCTGGGCGCCTTCCTGGAGTCCGGCGGCTACGACCATCATCTGCGCACGCTGAAGCGGCGCTACGCCGCCCACGTGGAAAAAGTGCGCGGCCTGATCGCGCGCCACTTCCCGCCCGGCACGCGCGCCACCCAGCCGCAAGGCGGCTTTTTGATCTGGCTGGAATTGCCGGAGCATTGCGACAGCGTGGCGCTGTTCCACGCCGCCATGGCGGAGAAGATCAGCCTGATTCCCGGCCCGCTCAGCTCACCCGGCGGCCGTTACCGCAACGCCCTGCGTCTGTCCTGCTGCTACCCGCTGGACGAGCGTTATCTGGCGGCGCTGGTACGTGTGGGACAGCTGGCTTGCGATCAATTGGCGCGCGCCGCGCGCTGACTCGGCGCGCCTCATGAAATTAACGGCTGACGCCGCGGGGCTTTAGCGGTAAAATAAAGGAGCCTCTACTTCTCGCTCGCGCCGGCTCGGCCAGACGCGGCGCCTTGCCTCCCGGGAAAAGCCCGGCCCGCTGGGTTACCGAAATCGAAGCTCCATCGCCCGCCCGCTACAGTCGCAGCAGACCGCCGGCGCGGCCATTGCATTGCCCGTATCAACAAAACAGAAAGGAAGTCCATGTCCAAGGAAGACATGATCGAACTTGAAGGCGTCGTCATTGAAATGCTGCCGGAATCGCGCTTTCGCGTGAGACTGGACAACAATATGGAAATCCTGGCCTACGGCTCCGGCAAAATGAAGATGCACCGCATCCGCGTGCTGCTGGGCGACCGCGTCACCGTGGAAATGTCGCCGTATGACCTGAGCAAGGGCCGCATCAATTTCCGCCACCCGACCGCCAATCCCGGCGCCGGCCCGCGCCCTTCGCATCACCGCCGCTAAGCATCGCGTTCATGAAATCATGAACGAATAAATTTGCATTTGACATATTTCATATTGGTTCCATAGTGGTATTACGTGCCGCCCGGCACAGCCCCGCCACAGGAGGACCAATATGAAACCAATCGCCACACTCGCCCTGCTTTTGCTAGCCGGCCCCGCGCTGGCCGCCCCCTGGAACGCCGCAACCGCCTACCAGAAGGGTCAAGTCGTGCAATGGCAGGGCCGCGACTGGCAGGCCAAATGGCCCAGCCGCGGCGAGGCGCCCGGCATCAACCCCAAGGGCACGTGGATCGCCCATGTCGGCGGCGCGCTGCGCAGGCTCGATGACGTCGCCCCCTCCATCCCCACGCTGCAGCAAGCCCTGCAGCACGAGGCCGACCTGACCGACAACAGCTTCTTCCGCACGGTCAAGGCTTCCATCCGCACCCTGCCCAACGATCAGGTGGAACAAGTGACGCCGGGACGGGCAGCCAACCCGCTCAACGTGCGCCGCGTGGAGCGGCTGCTGCCCGCCGCCAAGTGGGATTACTATTTCCCGCGCCGCGACGCCAGCTACACCTACACCCGCTTCCTGCAAGCCGTAGCCAAGTTTCCAGCCGTCTGCGACGACTACTCGGACGGCCGCGACGCCGACGCCATCTGCCGCCACAGCCTGGCCACCATGTTCGCCCATTTCGGCCAGGAAACCGGCAACCACGACGCCAGCGACAGCATCCCGCAATGGCGCCAGGGCCTGGCCTATCTGCGCGAAATGGGCTGCACCGAAACCGGCCCCGGCTGCGGCTACAACATCGAATGCGACGATCCGGTGTTCAACAAGGTGTGGACCTGCGGCAAGAACGCCGACGGCAGCTGGAAGAAATACTTCGGCCGCGGCGCCAAGCAGCTGTCATACAACTACAATTACGGCCCCTTCTCCCAAGCGATGAACAACGGCGATCAATCCGTGCTGCTGCAAAACCCGGATCTGGTGGCCAGCACCTGGCTCAACCTCGCCTCCGCCACCTTCTTCTTCGTCTATCCGCAGCCGCCCAAGCCATCCATGCTGCACGTGATAGACGGCACCTGGGTGCCCAACGCCGCGGACAAGGCCGCCGGCGCCGGCAACAACTTCGCCACCACCATCATGATCATCAACGCCGAGTGCGGCGGCGGCACCGAGCGCCAGTCCGCGCAGAACCGCATCGACTACTACAAGCAATTCGCCCACGACCTGGGCTGGGACTACGGCAGCGAACAGCTGTCCTGCGCCAATATGCAGCGCTTCACATCGGCCAGCTCCGCCTCCTACAATATTTATTGGGAAAAAGACTGGCGCTGGCAGCACGACTACCAATGCCAGCTGGTCAGCTATCAAACGCCGTATAGCGCGCTGCAGGCCGGCAATTATCAACGCTGCGTAGAAGACAACTGGGGCATCAAGCTGAAGTAGGCGCCCCAGCCCAGGCCGGCTCTCCGCCAGACAGCCGGCCTCGCATTCCTCGCCCCCAGACCCGCTCCGCCTCATCCCCTCGCGCCCATCCGATAGCGCCGCGCCTAGACAACATTCCGCGCCGCCAGGCCAAACACCGTTCCGGCCCACAATAGGGCGTGCAAAAACTCCGCCACGCCAGCCTGCCAGCCCATATTGCCCAGCCTGTCCTCCCGCTTGCTGGCAGTGGGCGTGCCCAGCGTCATGCCTATCCGGCAACTGAGCGGCGCGCCCAGCAACAAGGCCGCCAGCGCCGCCACGCCGCTCAGCGGATCCCGCCACAGCAGCCAGCACGCGCCCGGCAGAGCCAGCAGCTGCAAGGGCAGACAGCAGGCCATCGCGCGCGCCAGCTTCCAGCGCGAGTCAGGCTGCGGCGCCAGCGCCAGCAAATCCGCCGCCTGGTCCAGATGGTAGAGCTTGCCGCACACATCGCCCGCCAAATGGCAGACAGCGAACGTCAGCAAGCCAGCCAGGCCGGGAACAATCAAAGCCGCATGATTGAACAAGCCCATCGAGGCAGGCAGCAGATAGAACATTTCCAAAACGGACTGCGCCAGCGCCTGCGGGCTGCGCCGCAGCAAGCGCCACTCCTTGAACACCAGCGCCCGCATGCCGCCATGAAAGCGCCGGATGCCGGCAGCGGCGTTCCGATACGACAGGGCGCCATGGCCGCTTACCGCCAGAGAGGCCGAGCCGAAAGAGCCGGCCAAGCCAAGGCCAGCCAGCATGAAACCAAGCGCCGCCAGCGCCACCCAGGCCGCCAACGCCAGCGGCTCGCCCTGCAGCACGCCGCCAAAGAACCCCAAGCGGCTGGCCAGCTCTGCCCAGGGTCCCAATGCGTCACTCATGATGCCGCTCAGCCACTTTTCAACGGCCGGCACGCGGGACGGCAATTGCGTGGCCAGAAATACCAGCATGCCCAGCACCATGGCCATCACCCTGCCAAAGCGCAGCAAACGCGCCGCGCCCAAGCCGCGCAGCAAGGCCAGGGCGGCGGCCAGCAAGGCGGAGGCCAGGACCGCCGGCAGCAAGGCCAGCCAATGCCAACTCCCCCGAAACAGCCCGACGTCAATCAGAGAGACGAGAAACATCAGCCAGCTGGCCGACACCGCGGCGGCAATGCCGCACAACCGCGCGCGCAACGCGACGCCGGGCTGCAGCGGCGCCATGCGCAGCAGCTCCAGATCGCCGCGACCGGCCAGCGCATTGATGGCGCGCAGCGTCGCTTGCATGCTCATCAGCAACCAGGCGGCAAACAAAGTCATCGCCAGCGCCGGCCGGGAGAAATGGCCCGCCGGCGACAGGCTCAGCATCATCCAGGCGAAGCCATGCGCCAACAGCAACAGCAGAATCAGAGACGGCCAGCGCAGCGGCGGCACCCGCCTGAGCCGCCCTTCTCGCCGGATCACGCGGCAACTGGACAGCAACTGAAAGCGGCACTCCTGCCAGACCAGCCAGGCCGCGCCGCCCGGCGCGAAGGCTGAGCTCATACCGCCGCCTCCGTCATGGAAAGGAACAGCTGCTCCAGCGTGGCATCCTCGCTGCCCGCGCGGGTCCGCAACTCATCCAGCGTGCCTTCTGCCACCAGCCGGCCGCCGCACAAAATCCCTATGCGCTGCGCCAGCCGTTCCGCCACTTCCATGATGTGGGTGCTCAGGATCACCGTGCCGCCGTCGGCCACGTGCCGCAGCAGCAAGTCCTTCACCAGCCGCGACGCGGCGGCGTCCAAGCCGGTCAGCGGCTCGTCCAGCACGATCAATTCCGGCTCGTGGATCAGCGCGCCGGCCAGCGACAGCTTTTGCCGCATGCCGCGGGAAAAGCCTTCCACCAGCTCCTCCGCGTGATCGGCCAGGCCCAGCATGCTCAGCAGCCGCTCCGCCCGGCCGCGCGCCTCGTTTGGCGGCACGCCCCACAACCCGGAGACGAACTCCAGGTATTCGTAGGGCTTGAGCCTGTCGTACAGCAAGGGCTCGTCCGGCAGATAGGCCACCCGCCGCTTGACCTCGACGGCCTCCGTCCGCGCATCGCGCCCCAGCACGGCGATATCGCCGCCATCCGGCGCCAGCAGGCCCACGGCCATGCGCAGCGTGGTGGTCTTGCCGGCGCCGTTGGCGCCCAGCAAGGTGTAAAACTCGCCGCGCCGCACGCGCAGGTCCAGCCCGTCTATCACCGGCCGGTCAAAACGCTTGCGCACATTGCGCATGCATAGCGCCCAAGCATCCACCCCTTGATCGAACCCACCCATCCCGACACTCCGTCCTAGCTGACATTTTCCTGACATTGTTACGCAAACGTCATTTCAATGGCAATGGAATGGACGGATTGCAGGCCACCTCAGAGCCAGCCCGAGACCATGGCCTCCAGCTCGGCCAGGCGCTGCGGCCTCACCGCGCGGCCGATCTCCACGCCGTCGCGCAGCAGAATGAAGCTGGGCCATAGCTTGACGCCGTACAGCCGCCCCAAGCGCCGGCCCTTGCCGTCCTCCGCCGCCAAATGGCGCAGCTGTGGCCGCGCGGCTAGAAACTGCGCCAACCAGGGCTGCGCGGCCTGGCAATGCGGACACCAGTCCACGCCAAACTCCAGCAAGGTCAGCCCCGGCAGCGCCGCCACGTCTTCGGGGGCGGGATTGTCAGCCAGATAATGGCTCATGATGCTCTCCAAACAAAAACACCCGCTCGCGGCGGGTGTCGGGAATGATGGCGATCAGACGGCCAGCCGCCCGCTCAGCTTCAGCTTGCCCACCAGCCAGGTGTGGTCGTAGCTGACGATTTCGAACGGGTTGCCGAACGGATCGACGAAAGACAGCGCGCAGAAGAAGCGGTGGTCGCGCACCGAGTCCCGGGCGATGGTTTGGCCCTCGCGATTGACCACGCGCTCGCCGGCCAACTGGTCTATCCATTCCACGAACTCCTGGCCGCTGACGACAAAGGCTACGGCGCCCTGCGCGCTCGATGGCGCGGCGTCGGCGTCCTCGCTGATGGCCAGCCGCACATTGCCGCTGGCGTTGGCCAGCATGGCGGCGTTGTGCTCGCCGTCCGTCTTGTAGCGTGCGTCCGGGGCCAGGCCCAGCACGCGCTGGTACCATTTCAGGGCGATGGCCACGTCCTTGACGCGGATGTGGATGTGGTCGATTTTGCCTAAGCTCAGCATGCCTGCCTCTTGTGTGCGATGGTTTGGCGCCGGTCGAGCCGGCGTCGGTTATATCTAAAAACTTTGATTGGCCACAAAATCCACGAAACGACACGAAAGGTTTGCGTCGGCGCCGCCGGCGCAAACGCTAACAAGGGCTTGTCAGCGGCGCCAAAAGCCTCATTTCGAAGCCCTTTAGTTTCGTGCTCTTTTGTGCTTTCCGGGCCAATGCGTTCTTGGGGCCTATCGATTTTCCCGTGTCATTCGGCGCTTACAACGCTGACTGCTTGTCCCGCTCCAGCAGCGGCGCCAGGTAGCGGCCGGTATGGCTAAGCGGGTTGGCCGCCACTTGTTCCGGCGTGCCGCTGGCGATGATCTGGCCGCCGCCGGCGCCGCCTTCCGGCCCCAGATCGATCAGCCAGTCCGCAGTCTTCACCACGTCCAGATTGTGTTCGATCACCACCACCGTATTGCCGCTCTCGCGCAGGCGGTGCAGCACCTGCAACAGCAGGTCGATGTCGTGGAAGTGCAGGCCGGTGGTCGGCTCGTCCAGAATATACAGCGTTCGGCCGGTGTCGCGCTTGGAGAGTTCCAGGCCCAGCTTGACGCGCTGCGCTTCGCCGCCGGACAGCGTGGTGGCGCTCTGGCCCAGGCGGATGTAACCCAGGCCCACGTCCATCAAGGTTTTGAGCTTGCGCGCCACCGGCGGCACCACGGCGAAGAACTCCAGCGCCTGCTCCACCGTCATTTCCAGCACTTCCTGGATGCTCTTGCCCTTGTACTGCACTTCCAGCGTCTCGCGGTTGTAGCGCTTGCCGTGGCAGACATCGCAAGGCACGTAGATGTCCGGCAGGAAGTGCATCTCCACCTTGATCACGCCGTCGCCCTGGCAGGCCTCGCAGCGGCCGCCCTTGACGTTGAAGGAGAAGCGCCCCGGGCCGTAGCCGCGCTCGCGCGCCAGCGGCACGCCGGAGAACAGCTCGCGTATCGGCGTGAACAGGCCGGTGTAGGTGGCCGGATTGGAGCGCGGCGTGCGGCCGATCGGGCTTTGATCGACGTTGATCACCTTGTCCAGCTGGTCCAGGCCCTTGATCTCGCGATACGGCGACGGCTCCTCGCTGGCGCCGTTCAAATCGCGCGCGGCGATCTTGTACAGCGTGTCATTGATCAGCGTGGACTTGCCGGAGCCGGACACCCCGGTGATGCACACCAGGCCGCCCAGCGGCAGGTTCAGCGTCACGTCCTTCAGGTTGTTGCCGCTGGCGCCGATCAGCTGCAGCATGCGCTCTTCGGAGAGTTCGCGGCGGCCGCCTGGCAGCGCGATCTTGCGGCGGCCGGACAGGAAGGCGCCGGTGACGGAGTGCTCGCACGCCGCCACCTCGGCCGGCGTGCCGGACACCAGGACTTCGCCGCCGTGCTCGCCGGCGCCGGGGCCCATGTCCACCAGATAATCGGCCTCGCGGATGGCGTCTTCGTCGTGCTCCACCACGATCACGCTATTGCCCAGATCGCGCAGGCGCTTCAGCGTGCCCAGCAGGCGGTCGTTGTCGCGCTGATGCAGGCCGATGGACGGCTCGTCCAGCACATACATCACGCCGGTCAGGCCGGAGCCGATCTGGCTGGCCAGCCGGATGCGCTGCGCCTCGCCGCCGGACAGGGTATCCGCGGAGCGGGACAGGTTCAGGTAGTCCAGACCCACGTTGTTGAGGAAGGACACCCGCTCGCGGATTTCCTTGACGATTTTTTCCGCCACCGCCTGCTTCTGGCCGGTGAATTCCAGCGTCTCAAAGAAATCGGCCGTTTCTTTCAGCGGCAGTTGGTTGATTTCGTGCAGGGTGCGCTTGCCGATGAACACGTGGCGCGCCTCCAGCCGCAGCCGGGAGCCGCTGCAATGCGGGCAGGCCTGGTTGTTTTGATACTTGGCCAGCTCCTCGCGCACCGCCATGGAGTCGGTTTCGCGGTAGCGGCGCTCCAGGTTCGGGATGATGCCTTCAAACGGATGGGCGCGGCTGAACTTGGTGCCCTTCTCCGACATATAGCTGAATTCGATGCTGTCGCGGCCGGACCCGTGCAGCACCACGTGCTTGACCTTCTCCGGCAAGTCGTCGAAGGCCAGGTCGTTGACCGAGAAACCATAGTGCTCGCCCAGCGCCAGCAGCATCTGATAGTAGAACTGGTTGCGCTTGTCCCAGCCCTTGATCGCGCCGGAAGCGAGGGAAAGCTCCGGGTGCGCCACCACGCGCTTGGGGTCGAAGAAGGTGATTTCGCCCAGGCCGTCGCACTTGGGGCAGGCGCCCATCGGGTTGTTGAACGAGAACAGCCGCGGCTCCAGCTCGGGCAGGCTGTAGCTGCACACCGGACAGGCGAACTTGGCGGAAAACCAGTGCTCCTTGGCGCTATCCATTTCCACGGCGATGGCGCGGCCCTCGGCGTGGCGCAGCGCGGTCTCGAAGCTCTCGGCCAGCCGCTGCTGCATGTCGGCGCGCACTTTCAGCCGGTCTATCACCACCTCGACGGTGTGCTTCTTGTTCTTGTCCAGCTTGGGCACCGCGTCCAGCTCGTACACCTCGCCGTCCACCCGCACGCGGACGAAGCCCTGCGCGCGCAGGTCGTCGAACAGATCAAGATTCTCGCCCTTGCGGCCCACGATCACCGGCGCCAGGATCATGACCCGCGTTTCCTCCGGCAGCGCCAGCACGTGGTCCACCATCTGGCTGACGGTCTGGCTGGACAGCGGCACCCCATGCTCCGGGCAATGCGGGTCGCCCACGCGGGCGAATAAGAGCCGCAGGTAGTCGTGGATTTCCGTGACGGTGCCGACGGTGGAGCGCGGATTGTGGCTGGTGGCTTTTTGCTCGATGGAGATGGCCGGGCTCAGCCCCTCTATCAGGTCCACGTCCGGCTTTTCCATCAATTGCAAGAACTGGCGCGCGTAAGCCGACAGGCTCTCCACGTAGCGGCGCTGCCCCTCGGCGTACAAGGTATCGAAGGCCAGCGAGGACTTGCCGGAGCCGGACAAGCCGGTGATCACGATCAACTGGTTGCGCGGCAAATCCAGGTTGACGTTTTTCAGATTGTGGGTGCGGGCGCCACGGATGCGTATGCTGTCCATAAAAAGCTGTAACTCACCGTCGGTCAGGGAACCTGTTAATATACCCGACTTGGCCGGGCTGGCTCCACTCGTCCGTGCAATGTCCAATGTAAACGCGTCATCCATTTGCCCGGCGCGGTCGTTAACTTCAGCATGTCGAAAAATCCGAAAACCCACCGCATGAATGCCACCGAACTGCGCGCCAGCCTGGGGCTGGCTGGTATCTACGCCCTGCGCATGCTGGGCATGTTCCTAATCCTTCCCGTGTTCGCGATCTACGCCAAGACCCTGCAAGGCGCGGACAACCACACCCTGATCGGCATCGCCCTGGGCAGCTACGGCCTGACACAGGCCATATTGCAGCTGCCGCTGGGCATGCTGTCCGACCGCATAGGCCGCAAGAAAGTGATCTACGGCGGCCTGCTCCTGTTCGCCATCGGCAGCTTCGTCGCCGCCGGCGCACATGACATCGCCACGTTGACCGTTGGCCGCGTGATCCAGGGCGCCGGCGCCATTTCCGCCGCCATCACCGCCCTGCTGGCCGACCTGACGCGCGAGGAGAACCGTACCAAGGCCATGGCGATGATAGGCATGTCCATCGGCACCACCTTCGCCGTCAGCCTGGTCGTCGGTCCCATCCTGGCCAAATACATAGGCGTCAACGGCATCTTCGCCCTCACCGGCTTCCTGTCGCTGGCGGCATTGCTGGGCGTGTGGCTGATCATCCCGGACCCCGCGCAATCGCGCTTCCACTCTGATACCGAGGCCAACGCCAAGCGCCTGCCGTCCGTTCTGAAAAACGGCCAGCTGCTGCGCCTCAATTACGGCATCTTCGCGCTGCATGCGGCACAGATGGCTATGTTCGTCACCATTCCGTTCGCGCTGATCAAGACCGCCCACCTGGACAAATCCCAGCACTGGGAGGTGTATCTGCCGGTGACGGTGATAGGCTTCTTCCTGATGGTGCCGGCCATCATCTACGGCGAGAAAAAGGCCAAACTGAAGCAAGTGTTCGTCGGCGCCATCGCGCTGATGACCGCCGCCCAGCTGGGCATGGCGCTGGCGCTGGACAGCTTCTGGCTGATCGCGGCCTGGCTGACGCTGTATTTCATCGCCTTCAACATCCTGGAAGCCACCCTGCCCTCGCTGATCTCCAAGATCGCCCCGGCGGACGCCAAGGGCACCGCCATAGGCGTGTACAACACCTCGCAGTCCTTTGGCCTGTTCCTGGGCGCGGCGGCCGGCGGCTGGCTGTACACCCACTTCGGCCCGGCCGGCGTGTTTGGCTTCACCACCGTGCTGATGCTGTCCTGGCTGATCTGGTCGCTGAGCATGCAGCCGCCCAAGGCCGTGCGTTCGGTGATGTTCCACATCGGCGAAGCCTGGAGCGGCGACGCGGACGCGTTGTCGAACGAGCTGGCCGGCGTGGCCGGCGTGCATGAGGCCGTCGTGGTGCTGGCCGACCGTGTGGCCTACCTGAAGGTTTCCCAGCAACAATGGGACGAGACGGAAGTGCAGCGGCTGATAGACGCCACGTTCTGATCCCCTCCCGCATCACGCGACAAGGGCGGCCCCGCACTCACGCGGGGCCGCCCTTGCGCTTTGGCAAAGACGCTTATTTCTGCGCCGGCTCCGCCACGTAGATTTCCACGCGACGGTTCATCGCGCGGCCGGATGCCGTGCCATTGTCCGCCACCGGCTCGCGCGAGCCGCGGCCGTCTATGCCGATGCGGTTGATGTCGACGCCGCGCGAGACCAGATAGCTTTGCGTCGCCCTGGCGCGATTGACGGACAGCGGGTTGTTGATCGCGTCGCTGCCGGTGTTGTCGGTATGGCCGATGATGTTGACCGAAGTCACCGGGTTTTGCTGCAAGGTGGTGGCCAGCTTGTCCAATACCGGCTTCAGGCTGGGACGCAGCGCGTAGCTGTTGGTGGCGAACGAGGCGTCGCTGGGGATGTTGATCTTCAGCCGGTTGTCGGCAGTCTGGCTCACGCCGATGCCGGTGCCACGCGTGGCCTGCTCCATCGCCTCCTTCTGCTTTTGCATGTGCTGCGACCACAGATAGCCGCCGCCCGCGCCAAGCAAGCCGCCAATGGCCGCGCCGGTGGCCGCGCTGCGGCCGGTGTGGCCGCCCGCCGTCAGGGCGCCTATCGCCGCGCCCAAGCCGGCGCCGATGGCCGCGCCGCCGCCCACGCCTTTTTGCGTATCGCTCATATTGGCGCAACCGGAAAGGCCGGCCAAGCTAGCCGCGACCAGCGCGGCAACCACTGCATTCTTATTCATGCTTCATCCTTTCAAACAGACTCAGACAGACCAGCCAGGCGCCCATCGGTTCACCCCGGCATGCGTCTCACACCCAGAATATCCAGATTGCCGCCGCCCCGCCTGCGCGGCAAACCACAATCCAGCCCGCCGCTACCAAAGCCGGCGCGTTTGCCGTGTATAATAGCGCCCATTCGTTCGGCCCGCGTCCGCCCCGCCCTGCGGAGCCGGATCTGGCCTTTCGGCGCGCCGCCTCCCTAAGCCGCGCGCCGGCTTGGCTACCATCGCCACAAGCCCTGGCGCCGCCGCCATGGCCCCGCGCCGGGTCGCCCACGCGACGCAGGCCCAGCAGTTTGAACTTATCCGGAGAATTGAATGAACAGCATCACCTTTGACGGCCGCCTGGCCGCCGACGCCGAACTGCGCTACACCCCGAGCGGCGAACCCGTCCTGTCGTTCCGCGTGGCCAGCGACATCGGCTTCGGCGAACGCAAAACCACCAACTGGTTCAGCTGCCAGGTATGGGGCAAGCGCGGTGAATCGCTGAAAAACTACCTGGCCAAAGGCCAACAAGTGACCGTGTATGGCCAACTGACCCTGCGCGAATGGCAGGACAAGGACGGCAACAAGCGCGTCTCCCCGGACGTGCGCGTCAACGAACTGAGCCTGCAAGGCGGCCGCAGCGAAATGGGCGCCTCCTCCGGCGGCGGCATGAGTGGCGGCATGGACGACGGTTACGGCTACAGCGCCCCGGCCCCGCGCCAGGAAGCCCCGGCCGCCCCGCGCCGCCAGGAGCCGAAAGCCGCTCCGCGCATGGACGACATGGACGACGACATTCCGTTTTGATCCACTGTATTGTCTTGCACAGACAAAAGCCCGCGTCTCTTAATGAGCGCGGGCTTTTTCATTGCTGGCGGACTGGGTTGTCAGCGATTCTAACGGATGGTTGGACCAGATCTAGAGCAATGGGCAAATCATAGTGAGATCCTGCGACCACTCTTCTACCATGGCCGTCGTTCAGCATGTCTTGAACAATGACCCGTTTACACAGAATTTCAGACAGTCCACTCACCTCAGTTTTACCTATCAGTTGACTACTGCTAAAGTATTGCTTACTCAATTTAGATAGTTAATTCTCTACGCATCCCCCGTAGGGTCGACACTTCAGCTAAGGTCTTCTTCCAAGATGCAAGCCTACATCCGATGAAGACGTGTTGGTGTGTTTACTTGCTAGAAAATTTTAAGGTAGATGCATCCAAATCCAGGGCAATCGCACCTTCACGTCATAAAGGCGACATGCCCAGCAACTCAGCCAAGGCCTCATCATCCCAGCCGGCACGCTTGCGTCGCACCCGCATGCTTTTCTTGGCCTGATACGGCGAACTACGCAGCAGGTTGAGCGCGAATTTCAGCAGCAGCGCAAAATTCTGCGGTCCATGATCTTCGCGCAATGGGCAGTTATCTTCCCGAAAAATCACATCCAGACACCAATGCAGGCCGTTTTCGATCGCCCAATGACGGCGCACCGCCTGCGCCAGCTCTTCCGCGCTCAACGCGCGCGACGACAAATAATAGCGCTGCTCCAGCGCCGATTGTCCGCGACCATCCAGCCGCACCGAATCCACGCGACCCACTGTTTGGCAGCCGGGCCAGGCCTGAGCGTCGACAATGCCGTCCGCCCGGGCTGTCACCACATGTTGCAACACCGTGCGGCCATGCCCTTTTTGCGCGCTGGCCACTCGCTCGGTGGGATGGTCATGCAGCGCGCACGCTACGGCCTGACGTAGCTTGGGCTGGTTCTCCTTCACCGCCAGCAAATAGTCCGCTTTACGCGCCACGATGGTCTTGGCAACCTCTTTCTGGCAGCCCATCGCATCCAGGCTGACCAGACAGCCCTCCACATCCAGTGCGGCCAGCAACGCCGGAATCGCAGTGATTTCATTGCTTTTGTCGGCGACTTTCTCCTGCCCCAGCGCCAAGCCCAGTTCGGTGGCGAAGGCGCTGACCATGTGCACCGGGCTGTGCGCGCCGCGAGCGGTGCCGCGCAGGCATTTGCCATCGATGGCGATCTGCTGGAACGAGCCCAGCAGTCCTTGCGTCCAGCTGCGGAAGGCGTTCTCGAACTGCTTGGGATCCAGCAGTCGGAACACGCGGTTGACGGTATCGTGAGAAGGAATGCCATTCTTCAACGGCAGGAAGCGCCGCAGCCAAGCTTCCTTAACCTCAGCCCACTCGACCGCCTCCACAAAGCTCTCCGCCCCCGCGAAGATGGCGCACACGGCAATCACCAGAATTTCGTCCAGCGGATGGGCGATGTAGCGCCCGGTCCTCGGCTCGGGCACCTCGGCCAAATGTTCCATCAACGTTCCCATCCCGCACCGGTAAAACCTGGGAGTTCACCTCAAGTCTGGGTGGGTTGGCAAGTCTGTTTGCTTATGACAAGAAGGTGCGATTGCCCTGATCCAAATCCGACCCACCACTCAACGAACTCACCAAGTATGTACCTTCTACGAGTGTGTACTAATGCGAAATGGTAAGGCATTGAATCTGCAAGCACAATGCACTTGACTCTCCGAAGTTAGTGATAAGCCTGCAGTTCAATGGCTAATTCAATGATTAATAATTTGTAAATTTTATTGTCAAGGAAATGGTCATGCGTATCAAAGAACAACTCGTAGATATATTTAAATCCAGAGCGGCAGGGCCTTTCCTATTTGTCGGCTCTGGCTTCTCTCGTCGATATCTTGGTTTGGAAGATTGGGCTGGATTACTTGGCCGCTATTGTGTCATGGGGAAGCCATTCGAATATTATAAAGCAGCGGCCGATGGAAATTTCCCAGCGGCCGCTGGTCTTTTGGCTTCAGACTTCAATGAGCATTGGTGGAGTAGTGCAGATTACAAACAGAGCGTTGAACGATACAAAGCCAAGGTCGCAGATAAAACATCAGCACTCCGTATTGAGATATGCAACTACTTATTTACTCTGGACCAGAGCAAGGCAAAAAATTCCCCATATAGCCATGAGGTTGAACTTTTATCTGCCCTCAATGTAGATGGCGTAATTACAACAAACTGGGATACGTTTATTGAGCAAATCTTTCCTGACTACAAAAAATATATCGGGCAGAATGAGTTACTTTTTTCCAACCCACAGGAAATAGGAGAAATTTACAAAATCCATGGCTGCTCTAGCAACCCAGCCTCCCTTGTATTGACAGGTGACGACTATGAGGAATTCAACAAAAGAAATGCTTATCTTGCAGCAAAACTAATTACCATTTTCGTTGAACACCCAATCGTATTCTTGGGCTACTCCCTTTCCGATGAAAATATTACAGGCCTTCTAAAAGCCATATCGCAGTGCATCGGACGGGAAAATATAGAGCAACTTAGGAAAAATTTAATATTTGTTCAGCGCCAAAACACTGGTGAGGCACCAGGAATTTCCGATACGTATCTTACAATTGATGGTGTTCAAATACCGATGGTGCTCGTCAAGTCAAATGACTTTGTACCAGTTTATGAGGCTCTTGCCTCAACGAAAAGGAAAATACCTGCGCGGGTTCTTAGATATTGTAAAGAACAGCTTTACGAACTGGTGCAATCAGCAGAGCCTGAGAAAAAAATTTGCGTCGTTGATATCGATGCAATTGAAAACAAAGAAGATATTGAGTTTTTGGTTGGCGTAGGTGTGGTATCGGCGCCAGACAGCAATTCCATCTCAGATGTGGGGTATGCTGGAATTGAAACAATCCATCTGATTCAAGACTTATTACATAATACAGGATGCTACTCTGCTCAACAAGTAGTTGATCAAGCTTTGACAAGGGCTGGAAGACACACAAAAAATATCCCCGTATTCAAATACCTTCGTGAAATCGGCATAACAAGCCAAGATCAGTATGAGGCTAGCGACCTCAAATTGGACAAGTGGGTAAAGCGGGATCTGAAAGATTTCCGGCTTCGTCAATACGCTGGCGCTTTTAGTAAATACAGGCATGGATCGATGAAGAATGTTATTGATGAATGCACACCAGAGAATGCATCTGCTTACATTCCGTTCTTTTCTAAAGAAAAAATAGATCTGGACTTGCTGCTGGAATTTCTCGTGAAAAATGAGGATAAATTGAATTATGAAAATTCCAACTATGCGAGCAATTTTAGAAAGCTTGCAGCCATTTATGACAAGCTAAAATATGGTTGGTAGTACAACGATAAATTTGATAGCCATTGCCGACATAATACGTGAAACTTTATCAACACCATACCCACTACCTCATATCAGCCCACCAAATAAAAAACCGGCCTCTACATAAAGAGAGCCGGCCCAGGGAGTACGCCGGGGGAAATATCGTTTTAAGCTGTCACGCTCAGCGGACCACCGTTTCCACCGCCCAGGCGTTGTTTTTCACCGTGGATAGCGTGACCGGCGCTTTCAACAGATTGCCGTTGGGCGCGAAGGCGAAGTCCGCGGTGACGCCGCTATAGCGGATGGCGGCCAGCTTGGGCAGATATTTGGCCGGCTCCACCGATCCGGCCTGCTTCATGGCCGCGGCCACCAGCATCACGCCGTCGTAGAACTGCGGCCCCAGCAGCACCACGTCTTGATGGAAGCGTGCCTTGTAGCGGCGCTCGAACTCTTTGCCCGCCGGACGGGCGCCCAGCACGCCGCCGGCCACCGCCGAGTAATGGCCGGCCGCGTCCGCGCCGGCCAGCTGGATGAAGGTGGGGGTGCTGAGCATGTCCCCGCCCATCAGCTTGGCCTTGAGTCCCAGCCGTTTCATTTGCCTGACCATTGGCGCGGCCTGGGCGTCGGCGCCGCCGTAGAACACCACGTCCGGATTGACGGCCTTCAGCGAGGTGAGGATGGCGGTGAAGTCGGTGGCTTTGTCGGTGGTGAATTCGCGGCGCGCCACCTTGCCGCCGTTGGCGGCCACTGCCTTGACGAATTCGTCGGCGATGCCCTGGCCGTAGGCGGTGCGGTCGTCGATGGCGACGATGGTCTTGGCCTTCAGCGTTTTGACGGCGAACTGCCCCAGCGCGCCGCCTATCTGGCTGTCGCTGCCCACCAGGCGGAAGGTGGTTTTGTAGCCTTGCTGGGTATAAGCCGGGTTGGTGGCGACAGACAATTGCGGGATGCCAGCTTCTGAGTAAATGCGCGAAGCCGGGATGGATACGCCGGAGTTGAAATGGCCGATGACGGCCTTGACGCCAGCGTCCACCAGCCGCTGCGCCGCCTGGGTGCCGATGCGCGGGTCGGCCTGGTCGTCCTCGGACACCAGTTCGAACTGGATCTTCTGCCCGCCCACCACCAGGCCCTTGGCGTTGACATCGTCCACCGCCATCTTGGCGGCGTTTTCATTGTCCTTGCCATAGTGGGCCTGCGGGCCAGACAACGGCGAGGCGAAGCCTATCTTGACCACGGTATCGGCATGGGCCGCCGCCATGGCGAACGGCGCCATCATGCCGCCCAATGCCGCCACCCAGTTCATTTGCGCAAACAGTTTGTTCCAAGCCATGAGATGTCTCCTTGTTGCTGCATTGACCAGGGCAAACCACCCGGCCCGCCCTGCTACCGCTCCCCCGCCGCGGCCGGTCTCTGCCGGCCTGAGGCCGGGTCAAAAACGAGATAGCCGATACGGCCGCATATCCAGCGCCGGCACCCGCCCCTGCAACATGTCGCGCAGCAGCGCGCCGGTGGTGGCCGCCAGCGTCAGGCCCAGATGGCCGTGGCCGGTGGCGAACCACAGCCCCGGCTGCGGCGCCGGGCCGATGATGGGCAGGGTATCCGGCAGCGACGGGCGGTTGCCCATCCACACCGTCATGTCTTCGGTGGAGAAATCGCCGACGATGCGCCTGGCCTTGTCCAGCAGGATGTGGGCGCGGCGCCAATCCGGCGGCGCGTCGCGATGCGCCAGCTCCACCGTGCCGGCCAGGCGCAAGCCGCCGTTGGCCATGGGCAGGATGACGAAGCTCTCGCTGGCGCACTGGATGAAGTGGTGCAGCGCCACGCCGGCCTTGGGCAGGTTGACGTGATAGCCGCGCTCGCTCTCCAACGGCACGCGGTATTGATGTTGTTTGACGAAGCGGTCGCTCCACACGCCGCAGGCGATCACCACCGCGTCGGCGCGCAGGCGGCCGCTGCCCGTCGTTTCCACGCCGGCCACGCGGCCGGCTTCCGTCGTCGTGGCCAGCGCCTCGTCCCGCACAAAGCAGCCGCCCTCGCGGAGAAAGGCGTCGAACAGGCCGCGGCTGAAGACATAGGGGTCGTCCACATGGGACCACGCCGGTACCTTAACCGCGTAGCGCCATTGCTCGCCCAAGCCCGCCTCTTCTCCCACCAGCGCCTCGCGGTCCAGCGCCTGCCATTGCACGCCATGGCGGCGCTTGGCGTCCCAGGCCGGCGCGGCGGCGTCGAACTCCTCCCGGCTGCGATACAGCGTCAGGCTGCCGTGCCGCCGCCACAGATGGCCAAGGCCGGCTTGGGCGATCAGCCCGGCGTAGTCGTCGTTGACCCGCCCCAGCAGCGCGGCCAGCGCCTGCGTCAGCTCAGCCACGCGGCGCGGCCGGCTGGCGGCCAGAAAGCGCAGCAGCCAGGGGGCCAGCGTGGGCAGGTAGCGCCAGCGCAGGGCCAGCGGCCCCAGCGGGTCCAGCATCCAGCCGGGCACCTTGCGCAGCACGCCCGGCTCGGCCAGCGGAATCACGTCGCTGACGGCGAAAGCGCCGGCATTGCCATAGCTGGTTTCCATCGCCGGCTCGCCGCGGTCCAGCAGCGTCACTTCGAAACCGGCCAGACGCAGCTGCAAGGCGGCGGCGATGCCAACCACGCCGGCGCCCACCACGATGACGGCCGCGCCGGGCGCAAGAGCGCGCGCCATGGCTCAGCCCTCCCGACTGCCGTCCAGCAGGCGGCGCAGCGCCAGCGGATTGGCGTGTTGCAAGGCCTGCGGCAGCAGCGCGTCCGGGAAGTCCTGATAGCAGACCGGCCGCAGAAAGCGCTGGATGGCCGCCGTGCCCACCGAGGTGGCGCGCGCGTCCGAGGTGGCCGGGTACGGCCCGCCATGCACCATGGCGTCGCACACTTCCACGCCGGTGGGCCAGCCGTTGACCAAAATGCGGCCGGCCTTGCGCTCCAGCGTGGGCAACAGCGCGTGGGCCAGGTCCAGATCGCCCTCGTCCAGCTGCAGAGTGGCGGTGAGCTGGCCTTCCAGTTGCTCGGCCAACTGGCGGAACTCCCGCGCGTCCTTGCATTGCACGATCAGGGCGGCGGCGCCGAACACCTCGGCCCGCAAGGCCGGCTTGGCCAGATAATCCCGCGCATCGGCCAGCCACAGCTGGGCCTGGCACTGGTTCGGCCCGGTAGCTGGCAAGCCGGCGGCCGCCAGCCGGGCATGGCCGGACAGCGCGTCCACGCCGGCCTGGTAGGCGCGGAAGATGCCGGGCGTCAGCATGGTCTGCGCCGGACTCTGCCGCAGCAACGCGGACGCGGCGGCAAGGAAGCCATCCAGCGCCGGGCCCTGCTCGGCGATGATCAAGCCGGGATTGGTGCAGAACTGCCCCGCCCCCAGCGTCAGCGAGCCGACGAAGCCCTGCGCCAGCGCCTCGCCGCGCGCCCGCAGCGCCGCCGGCAGCAGAAACACCGGATTGGTGGCGCTCATTTCCGCATACACCGGAATCGGCTCCGGCCGGCTTTGCGCCAGCCGGCACAAGGCCAGGCCGCCGCTGCACGAGCCGGTGAAGCCCACCGCCTTGACGCGCGGATCGGCCACCAACGCCTGCCCCGCTTCGCGGCCGTCGCCGAACAGCAGCGCGAACACGCCGGCCGGCAGCCCGCATTTCTCCGCCGCCCGCGCGATGGCCCGCCCCGCCAGCTCGCTGACGCCGGGATGGGCGCTATGGGCCTTGACGATGACCGGGCAGCCGGCCGCCAGCGCGGAAGCGGTATCGCCGCCGGCCACCGAGAAGGCCAGGGGGAAATTGCTGGCGCCGAACACCGCCACCGGCCCCAGCGCCACTTGGCGCTGACGCAGATCAGCGCGCGGCAAGGGCTGGCGCTGCGGCATGGCGGGGTCCACCCGCGCGTCCAGCCACTCGCCGGCCCGCAGCGTGCGGGCGAACAGCCGCAGCTGGCCGCAAGTGCGGCCGCGCTCCCCCTGCAAGCGGGCGCGCGGCAGGCCGGTCTCGGTCATGGCGCGTTCTATCAACGCATCGCCCAGCGCTTCCATTTCGTCGGCGATGGTTTCGAGAAAGCGCGCCCGCGTTTCCGGCGCGGTTTCGCGGTAGGCATCAAACGCCTCCCAGGCCAAGGCGCAGGCCTGCTCCACTTGTTCGCGGTCCGCGCCGGCATAGCCCGGCTCCAGAGCTTGATCGGTGGACGGGTCTATCGCCCGGATCCTCTCGCGGCGGCCGGCCACAGCCTGCCCGCCGATGAGCATCATGCCTGTCAGATTCATCATGTCTCCTGCGTGATTGAGCGCCGCGAACACCCCCTGCCCCAGCCTTGACTCAGGACTTTGGGAGGGTTTGTTCATGGCTTCCAGTGAGCCTCCGCGCCGCAATGGCGCGGCGGGGGTGGGATGTCAGGCGACGTTCTGCTCGGCCGACCAGCGGCGATACCACTCGCGGAACAGCGCGTACTGGGTTTCGGCATAGCGGCGCTGGGCGGCGCTCAGCGTGTCGGTTTCGTTGAAATGCAGCGCGTATTCCTTGTCGCCGTTCAGCACCATCAGGTGCTTGTAATACAGCACCAGGTCGCAGCCCTCGTCGAAGGAGGACAGCACGGCCAGCGCCGATTCCAGCTCGCCGGCGCGGCGGCGGGCGACGGCATCGCCCCTGGCCGCCGCCCGGCTCAATGCCACCAGGTGCAGCACTTCGCGCGGCAGCGCGTTGCCTATGCCGGTGATGGCGCCGGTGGCGTTGCAATTGACGAAGCCGTGCACCACCTGGGTATCCACCCCCACCATCAGCGTGACTTCGTCATCCTGGGAGGTGATGTGCTCGGCGGCGTAGCGCAGGTCGGCAGCGCCGCCGAACTCCTTGAAGCCGATCAGATTGGGATAGGCGCGGCGCAGCTCGAAGAACAGGTCGGCGCGGGTGGCGAAGCCATAGTAGGGGCTGTTGTAGATCACGGCCGGCAGCTTGGGCGCGGCAGCCAGAATGGCCGAGAAATGCGCCTTTTGCGCGGCCGGCGACGCGCCGCGCGACAACACGCGCGGGATCACCATCAAGCCATGCGCCCCCACCCTGGCGGCGTGGGCGGCGTGGGAAACCGCCTCGCGGGTGTTGACGGCGCCGGTGCCCACTATGGTCGGCACGCCTGCAGCCACCAGCCGCGCCACGCCCTCCTGGCGCTGGGCCTCGCTCAGCAGCGGCCAGTCGCCCATCGAGCCGCAGTACACCACCGCGCTCATGCCCAGGGACACCAGCTCCTTGCCCTTGGCCACCAGCGCGTCGAAGTCCGGCTGGCAATCGGCGGTGCACGGGGTCATCAGCGCCGGGATGCAGCCGGTGAAAATGTTATCGCTCATTGTCTTGCTCCTTGCGGCATTCATTCAGGTGAGGCGCGCGGGGTTCAGATGCCCCACGCGAAGGGGTCTTCTTCGTCGATCAATAGCGTGGCGCGGGCCGTGATATGGGCGCGGCCGGTGATATAGGGGCGGATGAAGTCGCCTTCCCGCTGGTAATGGCCGATGAAGCGGCTGCCGGTGATGCCGGCCTGCACCCAGCGCTCGCCTTCGGCCAGCTTGCCGTCAGCGGCCAGGCAGGCCAGCTTGGCGCTGGTGCCGGTGCCGCAGGGGGAACGGTCATAGGCCTTGCCGGGGCACATGACGAAGTTGCGGCTGTTTGCATGCTCATCGTCGGCAAACAACTCAAGGTGATCGATAGGCGCGCCGTCCGCGCCGGTGACGCCCTGCGCCGCCAACGCCTGCATCGTGGCGCAGCTGAACGCGCTCAGCGCCTCGACATTGTCCAGCCGCACGCTCAGGCCATGCTCGGCCACCAGGAAAAACCAATTGCCGCCCCAGGCGATGTCGCCAATCACCGTTCCATGGCCGGGCACCTCCACCGCCGCCTGCCGGCGGTAGCGATAGGACGGCACATTGCGCAGCGTCACCGCGCCGTCTTCATGCAACACGGCGCCGACCGTCCCCACCGGCGTATCTATCTTGTGCGCGCCGGGCCTTATCCATCCCAGGTAGTGCAAGGAGGCGATCAAGCCGATGGTGCCGTGGCCGCACATGCCCAGGTAGCCGGCGTTGTTGAAGAAGATCACGCCGCAGGCGGCGTCCGCCGAAACCGGCTCGCAATACAGCGCGCCCACCAGCACATCATTGCCGCGCGGCTCCAAGAGGCAGGCGCGGCGCCATTGATCGTGCCGCTCGCGCAACGCGTCGCGCTTATCCGACATGCCGCCGCCCGGCAAGGCGGGGAAGCCGCTCAATACCAGCCGGGTGGGTTCGCCACCGGTGTGGGAGTCTATGACCTCCAGTTGCCGCATCCGCTTGTCCATTCCAAACCCCGTCAAGTCCGGCCGCCCGCGCCGTTATCCCGCAGCGCGTGGATTCCATTGCCTCTCCGCGCCGCATCCCTGTTCGCTGCCACCCCGATAGCATGGCCGCGTTGCCGCCGACAATCTTGATGGCTATCATCAGTTGTCATGACGAAATCGGCATAGTTTGGGCGGCGCGGCAGCTTGGCTCGCTCAGCGGCCCGGGATCAGACAGGACGCGGCAGCAGTGGGATGGATCAGACGGCAAGGACGGAGGGCGGCCCTGCGCGGCGGCGGGCCCATCCAGAAAGGCGGGAAGGATGACGAGCACGACGGTTGAAGCCATCGCCCGCTGGCGGGAAGGACGCCAACCGGCATCGCTAGAAGACTGGCTGGCAGGCCTTGCCCCGCTGCTGCCGGTGCTGGACCTCATCCCCAACGCGGCCATCTTCATCAAGGACGCCAGGGCGCGCTATCTTTGCGCCAACCAGACGCTGGCGCAGCGCTGCGGCTTGAAGGATTTGCAGCCGCTGCTGGGCAAGACCAGCGCGGAAGTGTTTCCGGCCCAGCTGGGGCCGGTCTATACGGCGCAGGACATCAAGGTGCTGCAAGACGGCCTGGTGCTGGAAGGCCAGCTGGAGCTGCATCTGTTCAAAAGCCGGGAACCGGGCTGGTGCCTGACCTACAAATGGCCCTTGTACAACCGGCAAGACGAAATCATAGGCCTGATAGGCATTTCGCTGGATTTGCAGTCGGCCAGCAAGAGCCATCCGGCTTATAAGCGTCTGGCCGCCGTGGACGAGTTCATCCGCCGCCATTTCAGCCAGCCGGTTTCCATGGCGCAGCTCACCGGCATCGCCGGCATGTCCGCCGCGCAGCTGGAGCGCTATTGCAAAAAAGTGTTCCACCTCTCGCCGCGGCAAATGATACACAAGGCCCGGCTGGAGCACGCGCACCGGCTGCTGCAGACCGACATGGCCATCACGGACATCGCGCTGCGCTGCGGCTACACGGACCACAGCGCCTTCAGCCGCCAGTTCAAGGCCCTGACCGGGCTGACGCCGCGCCAATACCGCCAACAGCTGGATCAGGATGAGCGCCGCTAGTCGGCGCGGCCAAACCGGCGCCGGTACTCGGCCGGCGTGCATCGCAGCTCGCGGCTGAATAGCCGCCGGAACGTGCCGGCATCGTGATACCCCACCCGCTCCACAATCTCGTCCAGGCTCAAGGCGGTGCCTTCCAGCATGCGCCGCGCGCTGTCCAGCCGCAGCTGCTGCAGATATTGCAAAGGCGTTTGTCCCAGCACTTGGCCAAAGCGCCGCATCAGCGTCCGTTCGCTAGCCCCGGCCGCCTGGGCCAGGCTGGCCAGCCGGTAAGGCTGCCGTAAATTGTCCAGCAACCAGTGCTGGCAGCGCAGCACCAGCTCATCGTCATGCCCGGAAAAGTCCTGCAGGCTGGCATAAGGCGCCTGGCTGACGCGGTTGGCATCCACCAGCATCAAGCGCGCGCAGGCCAAGGCCAGATCGGCGCCGCCATATTGCTCCACCAGGCGCAGGGCAAGATTGAGATAGGCGGTGGTGGCTCCGCCGCAAATCACGCCCGCATCCTCCGTCAGCATCGCGTAAGGCTGCAGCCGCGCTTGCGGGTAGCGGGAACGAAACCACGGCAGCAGCCACCAGCTGATGGTGGCCGCGCGCTGCTCCAGCAAACCGCTCTCTGCCAGCAAGGCCACGCCGGTGCAGTGGCTCATCACCCGCTTGCCCTCTGCTTGCCAGCGGTGCAGCCGCTCGCCCAGCCCGCGCAAGCGCGTCAACCGCGCCTCCAGTTCCGCAAGGTCTCGATAGATGAACGGCGCCAACGCCAGCGTATCGGCCTGAGCGGCAGAGGCAAAATCGCCATCGGCCGCCAGCCGCACGCCGCTGGACGAGACAACCATGCCGCCGTCCGCGCTCAGCAAGCGCCAGCGGAACAAGGGCGCGCCGCCGCGCGCGGCCAGCCGATTGGCAAACTGAAGCACATCCAGCATGCCGGTGGCGCCGCCGCCGATAAACCCGTCGGTCAGCAAGAGGGCGATTTCATGCATGGCAAGATCCACTCATTAAATGGCCATATTGCCACTCAAATTGCATAATCAGCAAGCCTAGACTGGGCCTGCCTAGCCAATAGGCAAGATCACTCAGCACACTAAGGAGAACGAAATGCAAGCCGCGACAGTTCAAGCCAAACACGGCCAACACTATAGCCATGCCGCCCTCGGCCCCCTGGGCCAACTGAGCCAGTATGGCTTTGTAATGCCGCCGCTGGGGGAGCGCCCAGTGCCGGGCAAGGTGTTCCTGCAGGCGCCGCTGGCGCTGACCGGGGCGGAGGTTTCCTTCGGCCTGCTGCCGGCCGGACTGGGCATGCCCTTTTTGCACCGCCACCGCGAACATGAGGAAATCTATCTGTTTCTGCGCGGCAGCGGCGAAGTGCAAGTGGACGATGCGCTGCTGCCGGTTGAGGAAGGATCCGTCGTGCGCGTGGCGCCGCCGGCTGCGCGCGCCCTGCGCAACACCGGCGAGGAGGGTTTGGTCTATATCGTGCTGCAAGTCCAGCAGAACAGCCTGCACGTCGGCACCATAGACGACGGCGAGCTGCTGGCAGACAAACCCGCCTGGTGTCGCCAGGACGGTTGACACGCCTGCATCATCCCGCACCTAGCGCCGGCTGGTTGGCTCCAGCCATCTGCCGGCGCAAGTTCACTTATTGCTTGACATAGCGCCAATGCCGGTCAGTATCCAGCCACACCAGGCTCTCGCCCTCTCGCGCCATCCGGGCCTGAAACGGCTGCGATTCATCTTGCTTGCCCGGTGTCGCTTCGAATACGAAATCCCGGCGCCCCGCCGCACGTTCGGCAGCTGGCAAATCGTAGACATAGGGTTTTCCGCGCTGAATGCCAGGGTAACGCAAAACAATCTGGCAGATATTGCCTTCCATCCCCATGCTGGTCCAGCCGTTGCCTTGCGTCAGCCCCTGATCTCGCTGCGGAGCCTGGCAGCCAAACACGGTTACCGCGACATTGTCCACCGTGCGCTGGCGGTAACGCACCTGGATGCGGTATGGCCCTGCCCCAAGCGGCGCGCCAGACCGGGCAACCTGCTCAAGACGATAAGGCTGCCAACCAGGAGCCTCTGCCGTATCCGCGCTCTGAAACCATACTTCTTTGCCGCGCAAGCCCCATTGCCCCTGCGCAACCTGGTCCACTGCACCGTAGGACAACATGAAGGCAAAGCGGCCGTCAGCACCCAGACGAATCTGCGAACCCACCTCCCTCACTCCACGCAGATAGTAGTCTCCCGCCAGCTTGGCCATGGCAGCCCTCTCACCTACCGAGACAGGGTGCATCACAATGGGTTTCGCGTTGCCCCGCGGCACGGCGAAGCCCAAGCCTTGCAGCGCCTGCACCACGTCCTGACGCCCCGCATCCGCGGCCTCCCGCATCGCCTTGCGCCCGAACTGCGGTGAGACCGGTGAGCGCCTAGCCAGCTGGGGCAGGCGTTTTGTCAAACGTGCGCCGCTCCATCCGGCCTCGTAGGAGTCCTTATCCGCCAGTAAAGAGATGAGCAGACGTTCACTAGCTGATGACTTGGAACAGTCTGCGCCCGAGGCCTTGCCAAACCCTTGCCTCAGCAACCAGGACCAGCGCGCATCATCGCTTTCCAGCACCAAGGCCTCCAGATCCCACTGGCCGGCAAAGCAAAGCGGCGCCAGGCTGGCACTTGCCCAGCCCAGCCGCGCCAGCATGGCCGCGCTTCCTGAGCGCACGGCCAGTTCATGCAGCACAGCCATGGGCTTGCCCTTTACAGCATCATCCAGCTTGCCTCCCTTGGCCAACAGCAGATCCAGGCCCTGGACGTCTCCTAGCCGCACCGCCCAGGCCACAGCACTCATGCCGAACCCGTCATGCAGATTAGGGTTGGCACCCGCGTCCAACAACCGCGCCATCAGATCGTGCCGCTTTCGCGCGACGACCAGCACCGGGACGTCACCGCTCTCCCGCTCGCGCACCCGCAGGCCTTGGTCAAACAAGGCCTGCATCACCTTCGGGTCATCCACGCGCAAAGCATCAGCCAATGTGAGCCCATCCAAAGGCGGCACGGACAGGCCCGCGGCCAACAAGGCGTTCACCATCTCGCCGGCCGACTCGCCATACCGCATCAGCGCAGCCGGGAAAGGCGAATTCGCTGGCTGAGACAGTCTTGCCTTCTGCTCTGGCGTTAGCTTGGCCAGCATCAATCGCAACATCTCCACGCGGCGCGCGCGCCGGCTCCTCTCCTGCTCCGCGCTGACCTCGTCAGCGAACGGGTCTGGCACGATGGCGGCAAACAAGGGGGAGCTTGCCACTTGTTTGGCCAACGGGTCAGCCCCCAGCGACAGCAAGAGACGCACCATGGACACATTGCCATCCTTCACTGCCTGCGCCATCGGCGTCTGGCTCTCGCCCGGCGCGCCATCCACCGGTGCGCCCAGTTTTACCACGCGCGCCACCCAGGCTTCGTCGCCAGCATGTACAAGATGGTGCAAGAGAGTATTACCCGTTTGCGGAAATGACCGATTGCCTCTCTCCAGCGGGTCCCACTCGCCCGCCCACTTGCCCGTGGACTGCAGCCAGGGCATGCCCGGCACGATCAGCGCCGACAGGATTTGATCTCGGCTCGCCCCTGGCACCCCAAAACGATCATGCGGGTACAGCGCCCAGGCGGCGGCATTGAGCCACAGATCGAACGGCCCCATCTTGCCGTCACTCTCGCTCTTTGCCTGATCGATGGTCCGCGGCAGATGCCGCTTGAGCCATTGCAGGCCGCCCAGATTGCCGGTGCGCGCCGCCATCGCCAAAGAACTGTCCTGCCCGTCATCCAGCGCAGGTGTTGTGCCCAGGGCGGAGATCCGGCTCATCACCTCATCACCTCGGGTCATCGCCGCCACCGCCGGCCACAACAGCTCATCCGCGTAGGGACGGCCGCCAGGGCCGCGATCTTCGTCAAGCGACTGGAAGGGGCGCCGCGCTCCGGCTTTGAGCAACATCTCGATCATCGCGGTGCGCGCCTCCGGCGAGACAAACACAGGTTTCCAGCCGGCATCGCGCGAAAACGCAGGTTCCAGCGCGACCTCCAGCGCCGTCTGACCCGTTTCTCCGGTTTGATTGACGTCCGCGCCATGCGCCAACAGCAGCTTGACCATTTCGGGGGTACCCCAGACCAAAGCCGACTGCAAGGGGGGCCGGCGGGCCTGGTACGATACATCCTTCACACTGGCGCCGTGCTGCAGCGCCAGCGCCAGCATCCTCGTCTTGGCCGGCAGCATGGCCTCATGCCTGGCTTTGATCTGCTGCCGAGTCTGCGCCGGGAGGTTACTCCAGGCAGCCCAGTACTGCCCAGGCGGCAGCAGCTTGGGAGAAAGCGACAACAAGACATCCAGCAGCGGCCGTCCCTTGACCGCGTATTCAGAAACATCGGCAATACCGGCGATCTTCTCGGCAAACCGCGCCTCGTCACCGTCTTGCGCGGCCTGAAACAGGGCCAGCACATCAGCCGTGGGCGGCTTCTGGTATTCCCGGTACGGGTCTTTGCAGTCACAAGGCGCAGCCGCCATGGCGGATGCAGCCTGCGCGTCCGCTGCCGAGGGCCAGGCAAGCGCAAGTAGCAAGGTCAAACATCCCGCCAGCGCGGCGGGAGCAGGGGCTAAGGGCAAACGACTAAGGTGGCTTTTTTTCATCGACGTAGCAGTATGGTGGAAATCAAAAAAACCGGGCCAGCGCCTGGCGCCGCACACAGGAACACTTGCTCGGAAACGAAACGGCCGCTCACGCGGCCGTTCTCAGGCGGCGCCGGGCGGTCATGCCGCCCGGCCGCCTCTTACTCCTGCTTCACGTCCAGCAGCTCCTGCAGCTGGCTCAGCGTGCCGCTGTCCTTCACCACATGCTGCAGCCACTCTTCCAGGCTCATCTCGGCCCAGCGCGCGGCGCGTTCGGCCAGCAGGGCCACCGGGCTGTGCGGTTCGTTGTGGCGGAAGTAGCGCGCCACTTCGGTCAGGGCGGTGACGGCCTCCTGGCGGCTGCGAATCTGGCCGTTGAAGTTGCTGGCCGGCGCGGCGGTGTAAACGGGACTGGACACGGTTTGATTCATGGCGGGGCGCGGCTCCACTGCGGGCTGGGCGGCAGCTTGCGGCGCGGGCTTGTTGCCTCCCAATTGCTGACGGTAGCGCAGGACCAGGTCCTGGCAGGCATAAATGGCGTTGCGGATATCCGCCAGGCTGGGCGCTTCCGCGCCAAAACGCTGGTCCGCCCACCTGTCCAGCTCCTCGTAAGCCGTCAGCAGCGCCACCAGTTCCTCGGCCTTGGCCTGGAACCAGCCATGACCGGACAGGACAGCGGATTTCTCGAAGGCGTCGCCGCTGAGCTTGCCTTCGGCGATGGCCGCCTCGCGCGCCTCGCTGTCTTTCAGGCCCAGGTTTTCCACATCGCGCGACTGCTGCCACTGGTGCCAGCTGTAGCCGCCGAACTCCGGCTTGGTCATAGGCACATTGCGCAGCGCAAGGCCCAGCTGCTGGTTCATCCACTCCAGCTTGGCCACGCGCTCGTCCAGATCATGCGGGTCCAGTTCCGGGAAACCATTTTCCCAATAGCGCTCCAGCCAGCCGTTCACCAGCGCCAGGCCGCGCGCCAGGCCGGCCACGCCATTGACCTGGGCCTGCGCCTCGGCGTACCAGGCCAATAGCTGCAGGTCCTTGCTCTGGTTTTGCAGCGCGTCTTCGCACAAGCGGATGACCTGCGGCCACTCAGCCGTCTTCAGGGTCTGTTCCCAATCGCCCATCGCCAGCGAGGGGTCGTCGCTGCGCCGCGCTTCGCGAATCTGGTCGAAAACCAAGGAATACGCCAGGTCTTCCCCGGCCGGCGCAGCCGGACTCACCGGCTGCATCAAGTGTTCAATGCTCTGATCCATAATCTTTCTCTAGCCTTTTCCGACCTGGGGCAGCGTGGAAATCAGGGTGGCGCCGCAGCTGACCTTGTGGCCGTCCAGCGCCACCGGCTTGCCGCCCACCAGCCAGCTGCCGTCGCCCTCGACGATGGTGCAATTGACGTGGCCCTGCTGCGGGCAGGTGACGGCATCGCCGACGCACGCCACTTGCTTGCCGAACAAGGTGGTGCTGGACGCGGCGCTGACTACCTTGCCGCCATGGTCGGTGGGGTCGCCCAAACGAATTGCCGCTTTCATGCGGTGGCCTCCTCTGCCGGCGGCCGGGCCAAGGCCAAGGACACCAGCTCATCATGGAAATGGGTGATCACGGCGGGCGCCTGCAAGCGCGCGCAGTGGCTGACCGCGGTGGCGGTCATCAACATGGGCGTGGCCGATCCGGCGTCGCCCCACTCGCGCACCACATTGCTCGCCTCGTCTATCGGGTGCAGCTCCACCTCGTGGCGCGACAGCGCGGTGGCGATGGCCGCCAGGCGCACGCCGCCGACGTCGATCTGGCCGCTGTTGTGGCATAGCCAGGCCACCGAGGCGGCCTGCTGGTTTTCCGGCTTGGCCTCCTCCGCGCTGAACGGGTAGTCCAGCAGCGCGGCGTTGACCAGGGCGTTGTCCAGCACCGGCTGCAGGCTGCGCGCCAGCTGCAGCGCCTTGTCCTGCGCCAGCTGGGTGGAGCTGGACTGCGCCAGGATGGCCAACGCCGGCAGCGCGGCCAGGCTGGCCTGGCGGCTGGGCGGCACCACGCCCCAGCCGGCGGCCGGCCCGGAAAAATCCTTTTCCCAATACGGCTGGTAAGGGTCGGCGTCCTCGGCCTCCTGCTCCGGCTCGGCCGGCGCGACCAGATCATCGCGCAGGAACAGCATGGCCACCACGGCCATGCCGGGCTCGCCATGCCAACGGCGGTATTCGCGCACGGCGGGGTCGGCCTCGCCCCAGTCGTCGTCTTCGTCTTGCGCGGCCAGCGGCGCGTCGGCGGCCAGCACCAAGAGGCCGGGCGCTTCCGGGTCCTGCTGCAGCACCTGCAGCACGCGCTCCGCCAACTGGCCGCTGCCCGGCAGGAAGCGGCATTCGCCGGACACGTGGGCGTCGGCGCCCAGCGCCTCTGCCGCCGCCTGCTGCCTCAACTCCTTGACGCGGGTCAGCTGCTCCACGCCGGGGACTTCGCGCATCGGCTCCAGATACAGCGGCAGCCAGGCCGCGCCCGGCGCTTCGGCATACAGGCTGGACAGCATGTCAGCGATGCGCGGCGACAGCGCGTCCAGCCGTTCGCCCGCCTCCACCTCGTCCTTGTCCAGCGCCGTCCACCAGACGCCGTCGGCGTTTTCCGCCAGCCAGGCCGGCTCGTCCTTGGCCGGCACGGCGGCGGCCCACAGCCAGCGGCAGCTGGCCGCGCGGCGGCGCTCCTCCAGCTCCGCCGCGTGGCGGGCACGCGCTTCCTCGCGCTTGCCCACGCGCTCAGCCTCCGCCTGGGCTTCCTGCTGCTCGGCCTCGGCCTTGGCCTTTTTCTCTTTCAAGAACGTCCACACCTTGACGCCCACGCTCAACAGCATGGGCGGCCCCAGATGCAGCAGCAGGATGGCGGACGGGCTGATGCGCTGCCAGCTTTGCGGCAGCACCAGCCACAGCAGCGCCCACCAGCTGACGCTGGCGCCGGTAAACAGGGCCAACATTCTCCACATGGGCAACGCTCCTTAGCTGACTTTCACCTTCACCTGCTCGCCCTTGAGCGAGACGGCGATCTTTTTCACCGGCTTGCCCGTGGCCATGCGCGACAACAGATCGTTGGAGATCTGCGCCAGCAGCGTGCGGGTGAGGATGGCGTCGGCATTGCGCGCGCCGCTGTCCACGTCCAGGCAGCGCGCGGCCATCTGCTCGGCCAGATCGGCCGGGAATTCCACCTGCGCGCCGTGGTTGTCGGCGATGCGGCGGCGGATCTTTTCCAGCTTCAGCTCGACGATGGCGCGCAGCACATCGTCGCTGATCGGGAAGTACGGCACGATGGTCAGGCGGCCCAGGAAGGCCGGCTTGAAGGTCTTCTGCAGCGTCGGGCGCAGGATTTCCACCAGGTCTTCCGCAGTCGGGTCGCGCGTCACGTCCTCCACCGTCACGCCGTGCTCGCAGGCGCGCATCACCAGGTCGGTGCCGGCGTTGGACGTCAGCAGGATGATGGTGTTCTTGAAGTCCACCTCGCGGCCTTCGCTATCCTCCAGCACGCCCTTGTCGAACACCTGGAAGAACAGCTCCAGCACGTCCGGGTGCGCCTTTTCCACCTCGTCCAGCAGCACGACGGAGTAAGGCTTGCGGCGCACGGCCTCGGTCAGCACGCCGCCCTCGCCGTAGCCGACATAGCCCGGGGGCGAGCCCTTCAGGCCGGACACGCTGTGCGCTTCCTGGTATTCGGACATATTGATGGTGATCAGGTTGCGCTCGCCGCCGTACAGCGCCTCGGCCAATGCCAGCGCGGTCTCGGTCTTGCCTACGCCGGACGGCCCCACCAGCATGAACACGCCCTTGGGTTTGCCCGGGTCTTCCAGGCCGGCCTTGGCGATCTGCACGCGCTCGGCGATCTGCTCCAGCGCGTGGTCCTGGCCGATGACGCGTTCGGCCAGCAGCTGGGCCAGCTTCTGCACCTGTTCCAGCTCGTTGCTGACCATGCGGCCCAGCGGAATGCCGGTCCAGCCGGCGATCACGTCCGCGATCACGCTTTCGTCCACGCATTCGAAGGCCAGCGGCTGGTGCTTTTGCAGCTCGCGCAATTCCTTGCGCTTGGCCTGCAACGGGCTGATCTTCTTGCCCTTGGCCGGTTTGGCCTCGTCGCGCTGCGCTTTGAGCTGGTCGATTTCTTCGACCAGCTTCTGCTGCGCCGCCCATGCCTCATGCAGCTGTTGCAGATTGCCTTCCAGCTCCGCGCGCTGCGCTTCCAGTTCGGCGATGCGCTCGGCATGGCCTTCCTCGCGCTTCAGCGCGGCGATCTCTCGGTCGATGTTGTCCATCAGCACCGACACGTCTTCGATCGGCCCCGGCTTGCCGGCGCGCGACAGCGCCACGCGGGCGCAGGCGGTGTCGAGCACGCTGATGGCCTTGTCCGGCAGCTGGCGGCCGGCGATGTAGCGGCTGGACAGATGCACGGCGGCGGCCACCGCCTCGTTGAGGATTTCCACCTTGTGGTGGTCGGCCATGGCGTGGGTCAGGCCGCGCACCATCTGCACGGCGATTTCCGGCACCGGCTCCTCCACCTTCACCACCTGGAAGCGGCGCGCCAACGCGGCGTCTTTCTCGAAGTATTTCTTGTACTCGGCCCAAGTCGTCGCCGCGATGGTGCGCAGCTCGCCGCGCGCCAGGGCCGGCTTCAGCAGGTTGGCCGCGTCGTTCTGGCCGGCCGCGCCGCCGGCGCCGATCAAGGTGTGCGCCTCATCGATGAACAGGATGATGGGCACCGGGCTGGCCTTGACCTCGTCTATCACCTGGCGCAGGCGGTTCTCGAACTCGCCCTTGACGCTGGCGCCGGCCTGCAGCAAGCCCAGGTCCAGCGTGCGCAGGGTCACGCCGGCCAGCACCGGCGGCACTTCGCCCAGCACGATCTTGCGCGCCAGGCCTTCCACCACCGCGGTCTTGCCCACGCCCGGCTCGCCGGTGAGGATGGGGTTGTTCTGCCGGCGGCGCATCAGAATGTCTATCATCTGGCGGATTTCGACATCGCGGCCCAGGATGGGGTCGATCTTGCCGGCGCGGGCCTGCGCGGTCAGGTCTATGGTGTACTTGTCCAGGGCCGGGCTGCCGCGCTTGCCTTGCGGCGCGGCCGGCGCGTCGCCTTGCTCGCCCTCGCCGGCTTCGGCAGCGGCGGCATGGCCCGCGGCCTCGCTGCCATGCTGGCGCAGCGCGGCGTAAGCGCCCTTCAGCTTGCCGGCGTCCAGCCTGGCCAGCGCCGGCGCGCCGGACTGCAGCGCGCCGCGCAAGGCGTCGTCCTGCCACAGCGCCAGCATCAGGTCCAGCGTGGACACATTGTCCTGGCCGTGTTCGGCGCTGGCCAGCAGCCAGGCCTTTTCCAGCCACTTGGGCAGCCAGGACGACAACACCGGGTTGCGGGTGTTGCCGCTGCGGAAATTATCCAACGCGGCGTCCAGCTCGCGCTCCACGCGGTCCAGGTCCGCGCCCAGCGCGCGCAGGGCCGCCAACGCGCCGTTATTGTCCTGATCGAACATCGCCAGCAAGGCGTGTTCGATCTCGATCTCGAAATGGGTGCGGGCCAAGGCGCGGCTGGCGGCTTGTTCGATGGCCTGGCGCGCGGTGGGCGTCAGGCGGTCAATCAGCGATTTCAACGATACAGACATGATTTTCCAATGCGGGTGATTTGAATGGTCGATTCAGGGTGATTCATCGTTGGCCGCGGCGCAGGGCATGACGTCGTCCAGCCATGCGTTCAGCCGCGCGCGGCCGTCTTCGTCCAGGTCGTCCAGCATGACGCGGTACCAGTCCAGCAGCGCGCCATCGTCCAGGCAGGGCCGCAGCAGCGCCCAGCTGTTTTCCAGGAAGGCGCCGAAAAACGGCACGCCGCGCTGGTGCAGGAACATGTCGTCGGTGATTTTCAGCTGGCGATACAGTTCGCGCAGACAGGTCAGGTAAGGCAATGCCTCGTCCGCGTGGCCGGCCTGCGCCAGGGCGGAGGCGAAATTGGCGTAAGCCATGGCGCAGGAAAACTCGCGGCTCTCGCGGTTCAGTTCGTCAAACTTCATCATCCAGGCCTTGCCCCTATCCACCTGGCCGGCCATCACCGACACGCTGGCCAGCTGCAAGGCGTTATGGGCCGACGGCTCCAGCTCGAACAGCCTCAGCCAGCAGGAAAAGGCCGTGTCCCACTGGCCCTGGCGGCCGGTGGCCAGCGCGCACAGCCGGTAGGCGTCGGCGCGCAAGCGGCCTGAACGCGCCTCCAGATAAGGCTGCGCCAGCCGCAACGTCTGCCCCCAATCCTCGCGCTGCAGCGCGGCCACGGCCGCCTCCAGCTCGGGCGGCGTTTCCGCCTGGCGCGCCACGCGCAGCTCGGCGGGTTTGCCGCGGCCCAACAGTCGCTTGATGATGCCCATGATGCAGGGTTCCTATCAGTTCAACAGCGTGTAACGCATATCGTCGGGATGGCCAGGCGGCCGTCCCAGCCAGCTGTCGCCGCCCAGGCTCAGCGCGTCCGAGCCCAGCACCGCCGGCGCCACGTCGCGCGCGTCCAGCACCAGGCAGACCTCGGCCGCCAGGCTATGGCCCAGCGCGTATTGCATCAACGCACGCAGCGCCTGCGCGCCGGCCGCGTGCGGCTGCAGCGCGTTGAACTGCTCGCGTCTCATCGGCCCCAGCCGCAGCTTGATCTTGGTTTGGCGGTCCCAGATGCGCTCGCCGGCAAAGGCGGACAGGCCCAGCTCGCAGCCGTCCGCGCCCAGCTGGCTCTGCTCGGCGCGCGGCACCTGCAGCCATTGGCCGACAAACTGCTCCAGGCTGGCCTTGACGCCGAAGAAACCTTCCACCAGCGTCACCAGCGATTGCGCCGACAGCGGTTTCTGGCTGAGCAGCCCGGCGTAATAGACGAACATGCGCTCGTCCAGCTGCGCGTCCGGCCCCATCTGCTGCCGCAGCTGGCCCAGGCCCACGCCGCCCAGGTCCAGCAGGTTGCGGGTGAAACCATCGCGCTCGCCGGCTTCGACATGGATCCAGCTGCGGTACTTGCACCAGGCCTCGAAAAACAGCGAGGCGGCGCGATGGCTGAACAGGTCGAAAAACGCGTGCATGGTGTCGTCGCGGTGGCGCAGACGGCGCTCCAGCAACAACTCCGTATACGCGGTGGGCAAGGCGCCGCTCGGCCCGGTGAGGCCCATGAAGCTGATGGTCATCTCGTCCGCCGCCTCGCTGCCCTCCTCCGCCGGCTGGTAGCCGGTCAGCTCGCTGGCTGGGAAGGACAGCGACGCCAGCGTGCGAAAGCGCAGCCGCTCCGGCAGCCGCCCGCGCTTGGCTCCGGCCCGCTTGAGGCCGGACAGGCCCAGGATGCGCGCCGCCTGGAAGAAGCCGAACTGGCTGGCGTCGGCGGCCAGCTCCTGCCTCAGATCACGAGGGCTTCGCCCGCTCTGGCCGGCCATGCCGCCACCTCCTGATTCTGTTGCACGGTCTCCACCCGCAGGCGGGTGAAGCTATTGGGCGCGCAATACAGCGCGAAGAAGCGTTCCAGCACCGAAGCGAACAGGTAGACGCTGCCGCCCACATAGTAGTCCGCATCCAGTTTCAGCCGGATGTCGCTGCCGCGCACAAAGCCGGCAAAGTCGCGGCCGGTGACGCGCGTCACCGCCGCTTCGCTATGAATGCCCACCACGCCCTGGATTTGCCGCACGTTGACCGGCGATCCGGTGAGGTTGTACAGCGCCAGCATTTCCTGCAGCGCGGCCACGCCGGAGTCGACAATGGACATGTAGTTCAGCGACAGGTGCGAGATCAGCCGCCACTGCACGGCGCGGCCCAAGGGGCTGCGCTGGGTGGCGGAAGGCTTGCGCAACAGGCGCACCCGCTTCACCACCGAATGGCCCGGCAGGGTAAAGTCGGTGCGCTGCGTGGCCTGGCTGCCGCCAAACGGAATCTGCTCCGGCAGGTCTCGGTTGCTACACAGCAGGTCCAGGCTCAGCACCTCGGCCGATGGGCGCACCGCGTGGAACTGCAGGTCCACCAGATGCAGCGCCAGGTCCGTGCCCTTGTCGCCGGCGCGCACCGAGCCTTCGCGGCTGGCATGCCAGTAAAAGCGCGGCGTTTGTTTCTCCGCGCCATGGCGCGTGGCGTAGAACGGCGGCACTTCCTCGCTGGTTTCACCCTCGCCGGACTTTTCCACCCGCACCACCTTGCGGATCTGGATCACCTCGTAGGCCTGTGGCTTGCGGCCATCGGCCAGCACCGGGTAGCCAGTCTTTTGATGGCTGACGCGGATAGGCTCGCCAGGCTGCTTGAACAAGTTCACCACCGGGGTGCAGCCCAGTTTCAGATGCTGCGGCTGCAGCTGCGTCAGCAGCCGGTGATGGCGCTCGCTGTCCGGGTAATCGCCCAGCGCCAGCTGCAGCACCAGTTTTTCGCCATTCAGCCGCGCGGCTGCCTTGTCCAGCTCCGCGATGTCGACAAACAGGAATTTTTCCGGATAGCAGAAGTATTCCGTCAGCAGCCGGTAGCCCATGAAGGAGCGCTCGTCGTACTCCAGCATGCCCTCGTCGCGGCCAAAACCCACCGGGCGGATGGCCTTGGCCGGCAGCGTGAAGGTGCGGGCCGGATCGTCGCTGCCATCGCCCACGCGGATGCGCAGCACTTGCGACAGCAGCAGCTCGTACAACAGGTGCATCAGCGCCGGCTCGCCGTCCAGGAAGAAGCGCAAGGACGTCAAACCGATGTGGTTCAGCGTCAGCCCGCCATGGGTATGGCACTCCAGCGTCAGCAGCGCTGCCGCGTCCGGCGCCAGCTGACGCAGGTAGGGCGAGCCGCTGGTCAGCTCCAGCCGCGCGTCCTTCAGGGACAGCGGATACAGGTCCACCGGATAGGCGCTGCGGAACTTGCACACCACGCCGTTGATGGCCGGCGCATGCACCGCCTGGCCGCGCTCCACGCGGTAACGCTTGGCGATCTCCGGCCGCGCCGGATCGCACTCGAACTGCACGATGGTGGCGGATGGAATCGGCTGCAGATAATGCGGATACAGCACATCGAGGAAGCTTTCCGCCACCTCGGGATAATCGTCATCCAGCTTCTTGTGGATGCGGGACGCCAGCAGCGCAAACGCCTCGATCAGCCGCTCGGTATGCGGATCGGCGCACTGGTCGCCTTCCATCTGCAGCCGGCCGGCGATCTTGGGATAGCGGCGCGCGAACTCGCCGGACAGCTCACGCAGCTGGCCGAGTTCGCGTTCGTAGTAGGGGAGTAAGGATTCAAGCATGCTTTACAAGGCACATTCGCCCAAAAGCAGGCGATCTATTGTTAAGTTGTCATAGTCACCAAACAGTCATGACTCATTTAGTTTGGCTACCATATTGAAAAGAACCTCTATCTAAAAACCTATCAGGTCCACTTCTATGCTATTTTCACTCCTTAATCACTTCCGCACACTCCCGATTAAAAGTAATCCCCTCACCACCAAATATTGTTTTGCAACTATTTACCCTCCCACCTCCAAGTTGACAGCCTAGCGACACTCTTGTTTTTTCCAACTTTGAAATCTTAAATTGATACATATTCTCCAATACCAATTTATAATCTGCATCAACAGGCAAATCCTCCACCCCATAATCAGAAAATTTCATAATCAAAGTTGGTGTCTTATTCTCCCTGGGCCACCAAATATCAGCTTGATAAGTATTCTTACTTACCTGAACAGGATTAATGAATTTTCCATCCGATTGATATCTATATAGCACTGCATTTTTTGGAATACTCCCTTTCCAATGCTGGATGGAAAATTTATTAATCAAGCTTTCGCACTCAGCAGCCACAGCACAATGAGACATCAAAATACTGCCGCCAAAAATCATCACAAATTTAGAAAGCTTCGATATAACCATAATAATTACTCTCAAAAGCACTGTTATCAATACCATTGGGAGGTCTCACCAAGCTTATTGCTGGATCACTTAGCTCCCCGTCCAAGTTATACTTCCTAATAGTTTTAGGATTATAACCCCAAGTATACACTTCAAAACTTACCTGATTTTTACCATCCAAAAGACCACCCTCATATACAACCCAATGAGACTCTTGAAGATCACCAATACTATAACCTGATTTATTTCTAATCATCTTAGCATCTATCATTAGAAGAATTTGATGCCCTTTACTTTTAAGGCCATCAATACACTTCAAATCAGCAAGTGCAGGCGACACATCCTCTCCACTATAAGAGAAAGCTTTTTTTACAACAGTCCCAATCAAGCTAATACCAACAGCACTAGCATTACCATAGCCTGCAATTTTTTTAACCAGCCCCTCCATCATTCCTGGCCAGTTAATTGCAGTAAATTGATCCCAACTTCCCGTCTCAATGCCATGATACCCTAGATTACTTTCCGAGCTTCTCGTACCCGCAAGCACAATCCAGTCAGCCTCCCACATGCTCATGTGTTCGTAATCACTATCCTTCGGCTTGATCTCATACATAGAATCAGATGGCTTAATAGTAAAATCATCGATCTTGCACAACCCAGTCCGATGTAACTCATGCGCAATTTTTCTATATCGATCCGGACTTCTCTTAATCGTCACATAATACAGCGCGGCCATCCCGCACAAACTACTACTACCCTGATCAATCCGCCATGGCTCTTGCATCCGCTCCTGAACTTGCGTCTGTACACGCTTTGAGTCAAACCAGCGGAAGCGATTATGTACAAACTGGACCAGTTCACAGCTCTGATCGGGATCATCCAGATAAGCTTTGACTGTCAAATCACAACCACAAAAATCAGGATCATCGATTTCTATCTTCGCCTTGCTACCTAGATTTCCCAGCTCTTTCCTGACCATCTGACCTTTTGATGTGTCAGGACTTTCATACTCGATAGCCCAGCAATATTGCCCACCATTCGCAGGCTCATCCCCATTCATCAACGTTACAGCAAACTCATATTTATTGTCATAAATCATTGCCTTCTGGAATTTTTCTCCAGACCCATCGTTCTTTGAACCATCATGCAGCGGGGTCAATAAAGTTATCTTACGCGGCACTTTGATGATAGTTACATTAGGCTTGCCAGAGTTAGAAGATTTAAGAGAGTCTTCATACAAACTCTGTCCTGCAGTATTGGCAGCGCCCATCACTTCACTCCTCTCATGGCTTGCTGATGCCAGGCATCTCGCCTTTAACTCTTCTTTTTTGACATGACCAAGTGCAGTTGCAATTTCTCCGCCACATCAGGATTTTTGACAACATGAGTAAAACCATTGCTATCCGTGATGCCCAGTTCCGCCTCTCCTGACTGACGAATTATTTTGTATTTCTGATTTATCAATGGCTGGCCCGTATGCTCATCAAGAATTTGGTATTTATTATCAAACTTGGCATCGGGCATCGAATTAAACATCTGACCCAAACTCGTTCCGCCGCTCCAATCATGGCTCGCCCCCTTGAAGCTGACGGTGCCCGGCGCGTGCAACTCGATCTTGCCGCCCTTGATGCGCACATAAGCGCCGCCGCTGGTCAGCAGGATTTCCTGTTTGCCGTTGAACTGGATTTTCTGTTTGACCGAGGTAATGGTCACATCCTTATCCGCCGTCAGCTCCATCGCATCGCTCTGCGCCTGCACCTGCACTTTGCCCTTGGCGGCGATCAACTTCAGCGCCACCTTGTCTTTCACCCCGGCCACGAACAGGCTGATGTGCTGGCCCACGTTGTGAATCCAGCGTCGTCCCGTGGTGTGGTTGGCGTCGCGCTGGGCGACCAGGTTCAGGTTGGTCCCGGCGGAGACGGTTTGGCTTTGTTCGGTCAGGGAGGCGATGCCGGCCGGGCCGGACAGGATCAGCAGCGGCTGTTGGCCGGCTTGTTCTTTCGCGGTTTTGCCGTCTTTGTCGGTGTTGCTGCCGGCTTCCCAGGCTTTGAGCGCGTCGACGTGGTGCTGCAGGTGCCCATCTGGCTTTTTGCCGGTTTTGGCGTTGTCCGGGCCGATTTCGTCGGGGCCGGTTTCCATGGTGTCGGCGAGCTGCCCGCTGGCGGTTTCGGCCAGCGCTTGGCTGAGCGACAGCGCCGCGTCGAGTTGGGATTGGGCGTGTTCGCGCGCCAGCTGTTTGCCGCCGGCGCCGTTCTGCGCTTCGGTGGACAGCAGCAGGCCGTGGGCGGCGCGGATGGCGCCGTGCTGGTCGGTGCGCAGCTCGAAACCATCGCCGCGCGGCTGGGCTTTGCCGTGGCTGCGCGGATGGGTGAGGAAGCCCTGATTCAGCTGGGTCTTGCCGGATTCGCTGGATAGTTTGGCGCGCACTTCGCCGGGGGTGTCGTCGAACAGCAGCTCGTTGTAGCCGCCGCCCTGGTGTTCTTTCGATTTGATGCCGGACAGCGTTTTGTTGGCGGGCAGCGCGCCGGCGCCGCTGAAGTCCGGCGTCGGGTGGCTGCCGTTGTACAGCACGCCAGTGATCACGGGGCGGTCAATGTCGCCTTCGATGAAGTCGACCAGCACTTCCTGGCCGATGCGCGGGATGAACTGGTGGCCGAAGCCGGCGCCGGCGCTGGGCATGGCCACGCGCAGCCAGCAGCTGGATTTGTCGTCGAGGTTGGCGCCGAACTGGGCATGTTCCTGCGGCCGTTGCCAGTGGAACTGCACCTTGATGCGGCCTTGGGCGTCGGTGTAGATCTCGTCGGCGGCTTGGTCCGTCGGTTCGGCCGGGCCGACCACGGTGGCGGTTTGCACGCCGAGCGAGGTGGGTTTGGCCTGCGCGGTGTGGGCGTAGGCCGGGGTTAGCGGGATGCCGCGGCGCTGGGCCTGGATGCGGGTGGTGAAGGGGCTCTCGCTCGCGGCGAGACGCCCCCTCTCCCCCTGCCCCTCTCCCGCGAGGGGAGAGGGGAGGAAACGACCCTTGCCAGCGCCGTTCTCTTGCAAAGCGGCGTCGGTGGCGAGCCCTGCCGCCAGCAGGCCCGGCGCGGCCAGGCTCAGTTGCTGGGCCAGGTCGGCCGGCAGGTTGTTGCGGGCGTGAAGGGTTTGGCCGGTGACGACGAATTCGCGGTCTTGCGCGCTGTCGGTTTCGTGCGCCGGGTGGTCGTCCAGGCGGAACCACTGGCCGGCGGTCAGGCCGCGCAGGGTGCCGCCGCCTTCAAATTGTTTGGCTTGCAGGTCGTAAGCCTGCTGCCGCAGCTGGGCGTAGCGGGAGAGCGGTTCGGCGCCGCCGGCGTAATACAGGCCTTGCGGGTCGTAGTCCTGCAGGGTGGATTGCAGCGCGGCGCCATCCTGGCCTTGCTCGATGCGGCTTTGATCGCCCACCTGCTGGGTGGACACCGGCTGGTAGTCGAAAGTGGCCAGCGCCACCTGGCCGGGCACGATCTGGCGCGCGGCCTGCCAGTCGGTCAGGCCGTCTTCTTCCTCGGTGGCGTCGGCGCGGTGGAAACGCGCGCGCTCGATCTGGGCCGGCGGCAGGCTGTAGACGTCGTCGAACACCACCAGCTTGACCTGGGGCGCGTCGCCGTCCACATGCTCGAAGCGCCAGGCGTAACCCTCTTCGTGCATCAGTCGCACGATGAAGTCGTAGTCGCTCTCGCGGTATTGCAGGCAGTAGCTGCGCGCATCGGCCTGGCCCACTTGCAGCGCCAGCGCCTGGCCGCGGGCGAAGGCGGGGTTGGCCTGCTGATGCTCGGTCAGGATCTGCTCGATGATCTGCGGGACGGTCAGGTCCTGGAATACGCGCGAAGTGCGGCGGTGGCGCAGCAGGGCGAACGGCGGTTCGATGGTCAGCGCGTACTTGGCGAAGCCGCCGTCCGCGCCTTCCAGCTTGGCCTGGCTGACCACGCCGCAGCGGATGGACTCGCCGCCCTGGGCGTCCTCGATGCCGATGCGGGCCGGCAGGCCAAGCAGGGTCTTCAGTTCGATGGCGCCGTCCGGCGACAGGCAGCGGACGGTGAAGCGATACGGCCGGGACACCCCTTCCTCGCCGTCCAATGCCAGCGGCAGCAGCTGTTCGGCGGCGATGCTGCCGGCGCCGAGCGACAGCGTGAGCTGGCGGCGGTCCTGGGTGAAGGCGGAGGCGAAGCTGGCAAGGAGGGTGCTGAGGTCCATGGCTTTAGGGCAAATCCATCAAGATACGTGACGAGAGCCGTATTCGCCGCCCGCTCTCCTTGCCGCCCTTGCGGCAAAGAGTCTGCGGACGGCAGACTGACATATTGCGATTATTAGCGGACAACCAGGCGCACGGCATGCAGCGAGCGCTCAGTGTCGTAGCGCATCACGATGCGGCTGGAGGGCACGCCGGCTTCCACCAGATATTCGCGCACGGCGACGGCGCGGGTTTGAGCGGCGGCTTTGGCGTTGCCGATGTCGCGGCGGTAGCAATGGCCGCGCACCAGGATGGATTTGGCGGTTTTCAGCTTGGGCACCAGCAGATCCAGCTGGGCCTCGCCCACCGGGCTGAGCTTGGCGCTCATCTTGTCGAACGGAATCAGGGTTGCGTCGGCGGCGTAGTTGGCGGCGGCCTGCTTGGCGATCAGCACTTTGGGATCATTGGCAGCGGCCTGGGTGGCTTTGGCAGCCTGGCTTGCGGCTGGCTCCGTTTTCTTGGGCGTAGCGCAGGCGGCGCAGAGCGCGGAAACAAGCACGGCGGTCAACAAACGTTTCATGACAGATTTTCCCACTTGACTAAAAAAAGGCATAAAACCCGCCCGAAGGCGGGCGGGTCGTCATTCCATGGTTGGAATTAGGCGATGGTCTTGTTGGCGGTGAGGTCCCAACCCGCGCTGACGTTGCCGCCGCCTTGGCCGTCGGCACGCTTCTGCTGGGTGTAGGTCCACTTGATCTTGCCGTAGCTGAAGCTCACTTTTTCAGACGGGAAGCCGGTGTCGTTGGCGGAACCTTGCGGCTCAACCTTGGAAACCAGAACTTGCTCCATCTTCACTTCCATGTACTTCAGCTTGTCGCCGCCGGAACGGCACAGCTCGATGGTGATTTCCTTGATGTGCTTACCCGTGCAGCAAGCTTCGTAGATCTTCGGGCTGGCTTTGTCCAGGAAGTGGGTGATTTCAAACATGCTGTGGTTCACGCGCTCGGCGGTGGCGCCACCAGCGGTGCTGGCGGAAACCTGGGCCGGCTGCTCCAGCTTGTGGTTGAAGGACTGGATTTCGATCCAGTCTTTGTGCTTGTCGTCACCGCTTTCGCCCGGAATGCCATCAATCTTCAGGAATGCATCAAAAGCCATTAGTACTTCTCCTTAACAAGGTTCAAAAATGGGGGAGGCTTCCCCCCTAGCGAGCAATGCGTTAGCCGGCCGGTTGCGGCAACTCGGCCACCAGACGCAGAGAAATGGTCAGCTCATCCAGCTGGAAGTGCGGACGCAGGAAGGCGGCGGCGCGATAGACGCCGGGCTTGCCCGGCACTTCCACCACGTCCACGCGCGCTTCGCGCAACGGGTATTTCGCCTTGGCCTCCTGGCTGGCGGAGTCGTCCAGCAGCACGTACTGCGACAGCCAAGTGTTCAGGTAGTCCTGCACGTTCTGGCGCGAGGCGAAGCTGCCGATCTTGTCGCGCATGATGGATTTCATGTAATGCGCGATGCGGGACACGGCGAAGATGTAAGGCAGCTGCGTGGACAGACGCGCGTTGGCGTTGGCCGAGTCCGTGTTGTAGGTCTTGGCCTTTTGCGCAGACTGGCCGCCGAAGAAGGCCGCGTAGTCGGTGTTCTTGCAGTGCACCAGCGAGATAAAGCCCAGATCGGACAGCAGCTTTTCCGTGCGGTCGGTAATGGCGACTTCGGTCGGACACTTCAGCGCCACTTCGCCGTCGTCGGTCTTGAAGGTGTGAGCCGGCAGGCCTTCCACCAGGCCGCCGCCCTCCACGCCGCGGATGGCGGCCAGCCAGCCATACTGGGCGAAGGCGTCGGTCAGACGCGCGGCGAAGGCGTAAGCCGCGTTGGTCCACAGATATTTGTCGTGGTTGCTGCCGTCGACGTTTTCCTCGAAGTCAAACGCCTCCACCGGCACGTTGTCGCGGCCGTACGGCAGGCGGCCCAGGACGTGCGGCAGCACCAGGCCGACATACCGAGAGTCTTCCGATTCGCGGAAAGATTTCCACTTGGCATACTCGACGGTGTCAAAAATCTTGCTCAGGTCGCGCGGCTTGCCGATATCGGCGAAGGTTTCCAGGCCAAACAGGCCCGGCGCGGCCGATGAGATCAGCGGCGCATGGGCGGAAGCGGCCACGTGCGACAGCTCTTCCATCAGGTAGAAGTCTTCCGGATGGCGGGTGAATTCGTAGTCGCCCACCAGGGCGCCATAAGGCGCGCCGCCGAAAGTGCCGTATTCTTCTTCGTAGATTTTCTTGAACAGCGCGCTCTGGTCGAACTCGGCGGCGGACTTGAAGTCCTTGACCAGGTCCTTCTTGGACGCGTTCAGCACCTTGATCTTCAGCTGGGTGCCGGTCTCAGACTGCATCACCAGATAGTTCAGGCCGCGCCAGGACGCTTCCAGTTTCTGGAAGTCGGCATGGTGCATCACATTGTTCAGCTGGTCGGAGATCAGCTGGTCGATCTCGGCGATGCGCGCGTCTATGCTGGCCGACAGGTCGCGCGAGACGGTGACGCTGCCTTGCAATACCTGGTCCACCAGTTCGCCGATCAAGTCGCGGGTGTGGCTCTTTTCGCTCTCATTGGAGGCAATGCGGCTCTGCTCGATGATGTTGTCGAGCAGGCTGGAGGCATCGGCGGCGGCCGGAGCGGCCTGTTGTTGCAGTTCCGCGCTCACTGTTCGCCTCCTTCCTGCTTGCCGGCTTGCTGGCCGATCTGGCGCAGCTTCTCGGTGTCGCGCACCACTTCGTCGAGCAGCTCTTCCAGCTTGTCGTTGCCGGACAGCTTGTTGCGCAGGTCGGCCAGGCGGGTGCGCGCCTCCAGCAGCTGATTCAGCGGCTCGATCTGGCGCACCACGTTTTGCGGTTCGAAGTCGGACAGGCTCTGGAACTCCAGTTCCACGCCCAGCTGGCTGCCGTCGTCCTTCAGCGCGTTGTCCACCTTCATCGCCAGGCGCGGGGCCATGCCCTTCAGCACTTCGTCGAAGTTGTCGCGGTCGATCTGGACGAACTTGCGCTCCTTCATCTTCGGCAGCGGTTCCTTGCTGTGGCCGGAATAGTCGCCCAGCACGCCCAGCACGAAGGGCAGTTCCTTGGTTTCGATCGCGTCGCCGATCTCCACGTCATAGGTGATCTGCACGCGCGGCGGGCGGACCCTCGACAGTTTTTTCTGAGTGCTCTCTTTACCCATGGCTCATCTCTAGAATGTTCAAAAAAAGTTCAAAACGACTACGCGATGTTGCGCGACAAACTGGCCAGCACGCCGCGCAACTGCGCCAGCGACAGGCCGGGATCGTTCAGCTGGCGGCCCAAGACATAGGCTGCCTCCGCGTAAGCTTGATGACTGCGCCACGGCGCCTTGGCGTCGTCCACGTCCACCACGTGCTTGGGGTCGAGCGCCGCGCCCCAGCATTGCGCCGCGATCGGCTCGTTCAGCCCGGCCGGCAGCAGCGCCAGCACATGGCCTTCCGGACGGCGCAGGATCAGGCATTGCTCCAGCTCGCCGTTGCCGTCGGTCGCGGCGTGATACAGCGCCAGCCAGGTGACGGCGGCCAGCACGTTTTCCCCCTCCACCGCCGGCAGCGGCAGGAAGTAGGCTTGCACCGGCAGGCTGTCGCGGAATTTCTTCAGCAGCCGGTGATGGAACACAAAGGCCAGCAGCACCGTTTCCAGGTCGCCGCGGCCGCCGGCAGCCAGGCTATGCGCCAGGCTGGAGGCCGGCGTCACCGCCAGATGCTTTTCCAGCAGTTGCTGCGCCAGTTCGATGTCCGCGACGGACGAGGCGCCAAAGCGCAGCTGCTCTTCCAAAAACTGTTTGCAGGCGAGCATCTCCACCGAGTTGTCGATGGCGCTGGCCAGCTGGTCTTTCAGCCCGGTGAAGAACAACTCATTGGCCAGCAGCAGAATGGCCGTCGGCGGCAGGGCCGGGTCCAGCGCCACCAGCGAGGCCGCCACCAAGGGGTAGTTGCGGCCGCCCTCGTCGCGGCTGGGCTGGATCACGCCCAGCGACAGCCATTGCTGGTCGCGCGTTTTCAGCACAAACGAGGTGGGCGGCATCGCCAGATAGCGCCGCGTGGCCTCCTCGCCCGCCTCCAGCCGCTGTAGGCTTTGCGCCAAGAGCTGGTCCAGCTGCATCGCCGCCGGGTGGGTGGCGTTGACGCGGACAAAGTCCGCGCGCCGGGGCAGCTTGCCGAAGATGCAGAATTGCGGAGGCACCTCCTGCGCGCGCTTGAAATTGAACGCCATGACCTTCTTCTCCATTACAACGTCACGCGTTCAGGCAACGTCAGTTTGTAAAGCCGATTCAACTGCAGCGGGTTCACGCCGCCCAGCATGCGGAAATTGAAACGCACGGTCTGGCCCTCGGCGCCGCTGCCCTTGGGCAGGGTCCAGACCAGTTGGGCCGTTCCCTCCGCGCCGTCCTGATTGACCTTGGCGCTGGCCAGCAGGCGCATCAGGCCCATGCGGCCGTGCTGGTTGCCCACCACGGTGCTCGCGCCGGCGTAGTTCACCACCTGGATGCGCGCGCCGCCGTCGCCGGCATTGCCCGGCCAGTTGAACGGCTGCCACGGCTGCGGGCCGTTGCGGTAGCGCAATTCCTGGCCGTCTATGCTCAGCACGATCTCCGACAGGCCGGGCGTCGGCGTCGGCTGCAACTCGAAGCGGCTGTTCTCGCCGTCCTGCAGCTGGCTGCTGGCCAGCGCGCTCAGCCGGCTGACGCTGTTCAGGAATTCAGGATTGAAGCGGACGCCCTGGCTGCCCCAGGCGCGCGGCACCAGGTTGTCGCCCTGCTTCTGCACCAGGCCGGTCAGGTATTTGTTGATGAACTTGTCCAGCGTGCCGTCGTTGGCCTTGACGAAGCGGTTGATTTCCGCGACGGAGGCGCTGGTGCTGGAGTCGCTGAACGGATACTTGCCGGCCAGCTGCTTCCATTGCGGCAGCACCTCGTTGGCCCAGGCCTGGTTGATGTCCTGCGCCACCGGTCCCAGCAGCGCGCCGTAGGACTGGGTCAGCGGACGCACCAGCATGGGACGCACCATCTCGATGGTGTCGGCGCCGGCGCCGGCCAGCAGGGTGTTGTCGACATAGGATTGGGTATCGCCGAGCTCCGAGCCGGAACCGTTCAGCGTGGCCTGCAGCGCGGCGCGCGCCTGCGGCCCCGGTTGATCGGTGGTGGCGATGGCCGCCATCTTCATCTTCAGCTTGCCCAGTTGGTCCAGGTAGCCGTTGATCGGCGCGTTGTCGCCCTTCACCAGCGCGGCCACGCCGGCAAAGTGCGCGCCCACTACGCCATATTGCTTTTCAACCTTGGCCTCCGGCTGGCTGTCGCCGCTCTTGAAGAATTCCGTGGTTTTCTCCAGCACGGAGCGCTTGGCGGTTTCCAGCGAACGGTTCAGCTCGGACGGGTTGTCCCAGGACGTTTCCTGCGCCGCGCGCGCCAGGATCAGCTTGATCGGCGAGTTCTGCTTGTCGGACAAACGCGTCATGGCCGAGGCGGACTGCGCCGGATTGGTGATGTCGCGCACTACCACGCCGGCCAGGAACTTGTGCCAGGCGGCGATGTACTGGGCGCGGTACAGCGCCTCCAGCGCGGCGCGGTTTTTCTCCACGTTGCCGTCCTTGCCCAGGTCATCCTGGGTGCTGGACGCCAGCACCCAGTCGTCGCTGCGTATCGTGCCCTTGCTGGCATCGTCGATGGCGGCGCGCACATAGCTGTTCCACGCCTCGCGGGTGTAAGCGCCTTCCACCATCTGGCTGCTGGCCATGATGTCCATGTCGCGGTTGTCCAGGATGCGAGCCACGGTCAGCGGCGCGAAGCGGGTATTGGCGCGCGCCTTGATCTCGTTGAACACGCGTTCCTGCGCGGACAGCTGCTTGAACGAGCCGCGCAGCACTTCGCGCGCGTCCGTCACCACCTTGGGATCGTTGTCGATCAGCGGCAGGTCCGCTTCCTTGATCTGGCTGATGTAGAAGGCCAGCACCTGCTCGGCCAGACCCATCACTTCGCTCACCGGATATTCGCCGCGCTGGCTCTCCAGCCACGGGCGCCAGTAGCGCGGCAGCTGGTCGGCCAGATGCGCCTCTTCCATGCGCTTGGGATCGTGCAGCATCAGATAGGTTTTCAGCGCGTTGTAGGCCACATCCAGTTGCGGCTGTTTCTGCTCGTCGCCGGCAAGGGCCGGCGCGGACGGGTCCAGTTTGCCCGCCGTGGCGCGCTGCGGCAGCTCCAGCCAGCCCAGCTGGATATTGGGCAGGCCATGGCGCTTGGCCTTGGGCTTGACCGGCTTCGGCTCCGGCTTGGCCTCGGGCTTGGGCGCCTCGATGACTTTCGCCGGCTGCACCGCGCCGGGCTTCAAAGCCGCCAACGTGGTTTCCAGGTTCTTCTGCACCGGCTGCAGCATCACGTCCTTCACGCCGGCAAAATAAGCCTTGCGCAGATTGCGCTCCAGCGCCTCGCCCTGGTACAGGCCCAGGCCGACCTGCCACGGCGCGCCGTTGCGCCGGTACGATTGCAACTGCTCGATCCGGCGCTGCAGGATCAGCAGGCTGTTCAGCCGATCATACAGCTGGCCCGAAGCCGCCAGTTTCTGTGACTGGACGCGCTCCGCGCTGACTTGGGCGATCATCCGCTGGTTGCCGATATAGGACCAGGTCCACAGCCCGGCCACGACGGCCAGACTCAGCACGCCGGCCACCATGCCCGCCAGGCGCAGGCGGCTGCCGCCGGGCTTGGTTTGCTGGAAGATCAGATGTTGGTCCGGGAACAGCACCTCGCGGAACAGGCCGCGCAGGAAGTAGCTGTAGGAAGCCGGCGTCTGGTTCTTGTCCAGGCTGGACGAGGACAGGTCGAACTGGCCCTGCACGCGGCCGGCGGTCACGATGCGCGGCACGCCTTCCTGCAAGGCGCTGGTGAAATAGAAGCCGCGCAGCAGCGGACGGGAATGGTACGGGTCTTCTTCAAACAGGATGCGAACGAACTTGACCACCGCCTCCTGCAAACCATGGAATTCGATCGGGAAGGCGAAGTGCGCGGACTTCACCGCGTCGCCGCGCGCGCCCACCAGCTTTTCTTCGCCCATCTGCACCAAGCCGCGGTACAGCTGCTCGAACTGCTTGGACACCACGGCGGCGGCGTCAAAACCGGTGCCCTGGTCGGCGGACAGCGTGGCGCCCCAGACGCGGGAACGCTCCTCCTCGCCCGCTTCGGCGAAAAACTGGGAGAAGCCGCCCAGCAGGTCCAGCTTGGTGAATACCAGGTAAATCGGCACCATCAGGCCGAAGGTGTTGCACACCTCGTGGATGCGCTCGCGCACCTGGCGGGCGTACAACACGAAGCCCTCGCTATTGTGCTGCGCCAATTCCGGCAGGCTGATGGCCACCATGATGCCGTTGACCGGCGCCTTGGCGCGGTATTTCTTAAGCAGCTTGAGGAAGGCCAGCCATTCGCCGCGGTCCTCGCTCTCCGTGGCGTAGCGGCCGGCGGTGTCCAGCAGCACGCCCTCGGTGGAGAAGAACCAGTCGCAGTTGCGGGTGCCGCCTATGCCCTGGATGCCGCTCTTGTCGCTGAACGGGAAGCTCAGGCCGGACTGCAGGATGGCCGAGCTCTTGCCGGCCGCCGGGTGGCCGAGCTCTTGCCGGCCGCCGGGTGGCCGATGATCATGTACCACGGCAGCTCGTACAACGCCGCGCTGCCGCGGGCGTTGCCGATATTGGATTTTTTCAGCGTGTCGATGGCGCCCAGCAAACGCTGGCGCAACAGCGTCACTTCCGCGCGCTTGTCGGCGCTGGCGTTGATCACCGCATCATCCGCCTGGCGGCGCAGCATGCCTTCCAGCATGCCGCCTGCGCGCTTGGCCAACGCCTGGCCGATCAGCAAAGCGACGACCCAGACCATCATGACCGCCACGATCCAGCCCAGGCGCGACTCCAGCGACTGCAAGCCCAGCCATGGCCCTACCCACCAGATCAGCGCGATCAGGATCAGAAACCCGATCGCCGAAGCAATTTTGGCATTGCGTAGCCAACCCTTGTTAGACACCAAATCACCTTCCCCTAGGAACTTTTAAAACAATTCATTGCTTGGCGCGCCGCGCCAACAGCGCGCGCAGCGAACCGGCCCGCTCGATGTGGCCGTAATCGCGGAAACTGAAATCGCCGCCCCAGCCCAAACCTTGGGCCTTGGCTTCCTCGCCCAGCGCCGTGTAGGCCTGCATCGCCCACTCATCGCGCTCGGAAATCACCACCTTGCCGTTGCGCACCGGCGCCAGGTCGGCGGCCAGGCCATACTGGTGCTTGCTCTCGCCGCCCTTGGCCTGCGTCACCTTGACGCTGCCGCCCGCCAGGTGGTTTTGCCGATCGGCGCTGCGGTAACCCTCCAGCAACACCATCGGGAATCCACGCGTCTTCATGCGCTCCATCACGCGGAGCACGTCCTGCACAAAGGCCTGATCCATATGGCCCCAGTCCCGGTCGGCCTTATCCAACGCCAACTGGGGCCTCTCCGCCACTGCGTCGCGGAACACCTCGGCGGCCACCGGCGGCGGCGGGACCAGCTTTTCCTCAGTCAGCGCCTGCCGTATCTGATTGCCGTTTGCATAACTTTGCGGTTGCAGCTGTGAATCTTGGTGATACCCGGCAAAGTGCAGCGTAATTACAACAACCAAGCTGACCAATCCCAACGACAACAGCGGCAGCAGCCATGGCATCGCCCTGCCCCACCACTCCGCAAGCAAGTCATACCCCCCCTTGAGACGACGAAAAATAGGGGGATGCGCCGGGTTTATTTCCACCGGCTCGCAGGTCATATTCAGGGGATTTGCAATCGACGACTGCTCTACGCGAAGCCTTGCTCCGCCAAGGAAAAACCGCCAACCCAGCCACAGCAAAAGCAGTACGACGCAAACCACCGCAAGCGGCGCCAAAACCATCATGGAAAAATTTATACGAAAGATTGATGTGAATCCGAATAACGCGATATGCTTGATTTGTTTTGCGAAGAAGTCAAGCCCCCATATTAAAATGCCAAACGGGCAATATGGCGAGGCCATGATTAATTTGCATCTGACATTCTTATTTCCAACCCCTACTTTCCTGGCTCAGATTGTATGAATCACAACACCTTCTGGCACAAATTCATTCTTCTTCCATTGGCCGCGGCATTAGCATTGCTCAATGGCTGCGCCGGCCCGAAGAATATCACCCTGGCAAGCGAGGCAAGCCCGAGGCTGAACCTGGACAGGCAAGGCAAACCCTTGTCCGTACAGGTTCAGGTGTACCAACTCAAAAGCGACCAGGCCTTCAAACTGCTGACACCTGACCTTTTGGCCAGTGGCAAACCAATTCAAGACATGCTGGGGTCTGATGTTTTATCGAGTCAGGACCTGACCTTTTTGCCAGGTGACAAAAAAGAGTTGGATTTAACCATTCTGGAGAATGCCAATTATGTTGGCGTGATCGCCTTCTTTCGCCAGCCCAATTCTCATTTCTGGCGCTTGCTTTATGACGCGGGAAGAGTGCGCAGCAAAGACCTTAAATTCAAAGTTGGCGAGTGCTATTTAAAGGCCATAAAACCTGAATCCATCGCCCTGCCGGATCAACCGAACAGCGGCAAAATAGAATGCCCCGGCACCGGTCAATAATCACAATGGCATTATTAAAAATCGCACGCTAAGGTTTATTTCGCAATGCTTCATGCAAATAGAATTTTATGGGGCGAGGGCATGTTTCTTCGCCCTCAGCATTTCCAGCAACAAGCCCTGTTTCAGGAGCAGACGCAATCCAGCCTGCTGCAGCTGACCCATCGCCATGCCTGGGGGGTGCATCGCCTGACCCTGGACGAGGCCGCGCTCAAAGGCGGACAGATCCGGGCTGACGAACTGGCCCTGCTGTTTCGTGACGGCACCCTGTATCAGGCTCCCAGCAATGGCCCGCTGCCGCTGAGCCGCGACCTGTCCACGCTGCCGCAGCTGGGCATCCGCACCACGCTCTACGCCTGCCTGGCCCAGTTGCAGCCTTATGGCGGCAATACCCGCAATGGCGAAGCCGGCGCCCGCCCCACCCGCTTCCACAGCGATCACGCCGAGACGGCAGACCTGTACACCCAGGCGCTACCGGCGGACCTGTCCACGCTGCAACTGGACGTGAAGCTGATGCTGGAAGAAGAAAACCGCGACGGCTACGACGCCATCGCGCTGTGCCAGCTGGAAAAGGACGCCACCGGACAATGGACCGTGGCCAAGGACTACCTGCCTCCCCTGCTGGCGATTGAAGGCTCGGCCGAAATGATGCAGATGCTGCGCCGCCTGCTGGATATCCTGCTGGTGAAGAGCCAGGCCCTGGCCGGCGCGCACCGCGAGCGCGCCAAGAGCGTGATGGAGTTCGGCTCCGCCGACATCAGCTCGTTTTGGCTGCTGCACACGGTAAACCGCAATTTCGCGCGCCTGCGCCACCTGTCGCAGTGTCAGCCCCTGCACCCGGAAGAGCTGTACATGGCGCTGGCGGAGTTCTGCGGCGAGCTGCAAACCTTCACCACGCTCTACACGCTGTCCGACATCCCGGCCTATCGCCATGACAAGCTGCACGAGGTGTTCCCGCCGCTGGACCTGCAAATCCGCGAGCTGCTGGAAACCGTGGTCTCCGCGCGCTACAAGGTGATCCCGCTGCACTCGCCGCGCCCATCCTTCCACATCGGCCGCCTGGAAAGCGACCGCCTGCTGGAAAACGTGGACTTCTACCTATCGGTGCAAAGCGATCTGCCGGCCGCCCAGATCATCGAGAGCGTGCCGCTCAAGCTGAAAATCGGCGCCCCGGACGATGTGGAACGCATCCTTAACTCCGCCATGCGCGGCGTCAGCCTGGACTACACCGCCCAAACCCCGTCCGCCATTCCGGTTCGCGTGGGCAATCACTATTTCGCCTTTGAGCCGCACAGCGAGATCTACAGCCGCATGCTGCAATCGCGCAGCGTCTGCATCTACGTGCCGCAAACCCTGGCCAATATTTCAATAGAACTGATCGCGGTCTTCCGCTAACACACCATGAACACAACCCTGACCCAAACCGCGGAACGCGTCATCGACGTCGCCGCGCCCTCCGCTCCCAATCTGCGAGAAATGCTGGAGGACGGCATTTATCTGCTGTTCCTGCTGAAGGAAGGCAACGCGCCCAGCAGCGCGGTGGAGTTCAACCGCCGCGTGGACCATTTCCTGAGCCAGTTCGAGCGCAACGCGCGCAACTTCGGCAAGGACGCCAGTGCCATCGGCCACGCCAAGTATGCGTTTTGCGCGCTGATGGACGAAATCATCCTGTCTTCGGACTTCGCCTTGCGCGACGAATGGGAACGCATGCCGCTGCAGCTGCGCCTGTTCGGCGAGCACCTGGCCGGCGAAGGCTTCTTCAATCGCCTGGAACAGCTGCGCGACAATCCTGCCGCCCACGTGGAAGCGCTGGAAGTGTTCTATACCTGCCTGCTGCTGGGCTTCCAGGGCAAATACCTGTTGGAGGGCCAGGAGAAGCTGGGCTATCTGGTGCACAAGCTGGGCCAGGAAATCCAGCAAGTGCGCGGCGGCAAGGCTGACTTCGCCCCGCACTGGCAGCTGCCGCAACGCTTCCAGGCCTATGTGCGGCACGAGCTGCCGCTGTGGCTGTATTTCGCGCTGCTGGCCGTGGCCGGCGCCGGCATCTTCGTCGCCTTCCGCTGGATGCTGGGCCGCCAGGCGGCCGCCGTGTTCGGGCTATGAGCGGCAATCGCCACGCGCAGATCCTGCCATCGGTGCTGGACCGGCTGCTGGACGACGAGCCGGATCAGAGCCACATCGAATCCATCAGCCTGTTTGAACTGGCCCAGTTCAAACGGGCGCTGGCGCGCGATTTGGAAGCCCTGCTCAATACCCGGTTGATGCCACTGGACGCGCTGGACCCCTTCCCCCACGTCCGCGACAGCCTGCTCAGCTACGGCATCCCGGACCTGTCCGGCATCAGCCTGCTCAATCCGGACGACCGGGAGCTGCTGCGCGAACAGCTGCGCCGCTCCATCGAGCTGCACGAGCCCCGACTGTCGCGCGTGCGCGTCAGCCTGGACGCGCCGCGCGAGATGGAACGCCACCTGCGCTTCCGCGTGGACGCGGTGCTCAAGGTGCATCCGCACAAACCGCCGGTGACATTCGACGCCACGCTGCAGCTTTCCTCCAACGTTTACAAAGTACAGGGCTAAACCGCCCGCTCAAAACATCATGGACCTCAGCACCCTCCTTGCCAGCTTCGCCTCCGCCTTCACCCAGGACCGCCGCCGAACAGCTGCCGCCGCTGGCATTGGACGGCGAGGAAGGGGTGTCCCGGCCGTATCGCTTCACCGTCCGCTGCCTGTCGCCGGACGGCGCCATCGAGCTGAAGACCCTGCTTGGCCTGCCGGCCCGCATCGGCATCGAGGACGCCCAGGGCGGCGAGTCCATCCGCTGCGGCGTGGTCAGCCAGGCCAAGCTGGAAGGCGCGGACGGCGGCTTCGCCAAGTACGCGCTGACCATCGAACCGCCGTTCGCCCTGCTGCGCCACCGCCGCACTTCGCGCGTGTTCCAGGACCTGACCGTTCCGCAGATCATCGAGCAGATCCTGACCGAGCATCAGCAAGCCAACCCCGCCTTCGCCCGCGGCCAGGCGCTGGCGCTGCAAGTGGGCCAGGCCGATGCGCGCAGCTACTGCCTGCAATACCGCGAGAGCGACTACGACTTCATCGTGCGACTGATGCACGAAGAGGGTTACGCCTGGCGCTTCGAGCATGTGGACGGCGACGCGCCCCAGGTCAAGCTGGTGGTGTTCGACGACGTCTACAGCCTGCCGCCGGCCCAGATCGAGCGCGCGCGTTTCCACCGCGCCGACGCCACCGAGGAAGAAGACGGCCTGACCGACTGGCAGGCCGCGCGCCAGATCGTGCCCGGCCAGGTGGCGCTGGCCACTTTCGACTACCAGCCGGTGTCCACCCAGCAGGTGGGCGATCAAAGCCGCATCGAGCAAGGCCAGGATGGCGCCGCGCTGCAATCCACCCTGCAGGACTACGACCCGCAAGGCCTGTATTACGCCGGCGGCGCCGAACCGCTCTCCCGCTACGCCCAGCTGCGGCAGCAGGCTTACGACCTGCAAGCCAAACAATTTGAAGGCGGCGGCACCCTGCGCGGCCTGACCGCCGGCCAGTGGTTCCGCCTGGACGACCACCCGGCGCACGAAACCGACAGCGCGCAAGACCGCGAATTCGTCGTCACCGGCCAAACCCTTCACGCCCGCAACAACCTGCCGGCCGACCTGGCCCAGCAACTGAGCCTGGCCGCGCCGGGCCTGCTGGCGGCAGGGCTCGCCACCGACGCCGCTTTGCAAGAGAACGGCGCTGGCAAGGGTCGTTTCCTCCCCTCTCCCCTCGCGGGAGAGGGGCAGGGGGAGAGGGGGCGTCTCGCCGCGAGCGAGAGCCCCTTCACCACCCGCATCCAGGCCCAGCGCCGCGGCATCCCGCTAACCCCGGCCTACGCCCACACCGCGCAGGCCAAACCCACCTCGCTCGGCGTGCAAACCGCCACCGTGGTCGGCCCGGCCGAACCGACGGACCAAGCCGCCGACGAGATCTACACCGACGCCCAAGGCCGCATCAAGGTGCAGTTCCACTGGCAACGGCCGCAGGAACATGCCCAGTTCGGCGCCAACCTCGACGACAAATCCAGCTGCTGGCTGCGCGTGGCCATGCCCAGCGCCGGCGCCGGCTTCGGCCACCAGTTCATCCCGCGCATCGGCCAGGAAGTGCTGGTCGACTTCATCGAAGGCGACATTGACCGCCCCGTGATCACTGGCGTGCTGTACAACGGCAGCCACCCGACGCCGGACTTCAGCGGCGCCGGCGCGCTGCCCGCCAACAAAACGCTGTCCGGCATCAAATCGAAAGAACACCAGGGCGGCGGCTACAACGAGCTGCTGTTCGACGACACCCCCGGCGAAGTGCGCGCCAAACTATCCAGCGAATCCGGCAAGACCCAGCTGAATCAGGGCTTCCTCACCCATCCGCGCAGCCACGGCAAAGCCCAGCCGCGCGGCGATGGTTTCGAGCTGCGCACCGACCAGCACGGCGCCATCCGCGCCGCCCACGGCCTGCTGCTGTCCACCGAAGCGCAGAACGGCGCCGGCGGCAAACAGCTGGCGCGCGAACACGCCCAATCCCAACTCGACGCGGCGCTGTCGCTCAGCCAAGCGCTGGCCGAAACCGCCAGCGGGCAGCTCGCCGACACCATGGAAACCGGCCCCGACGAAATCGGCCCGGACAACGCCAAAACCGGCAAAAAGCCAGATGGGCACCTGCAGCACCACGTCGACGCGCTCAAAGCCTGGGAAGCCGGCAGCAACACCGACAAAGACGGCAAAACCGCGAAAGAACAAGCCGGCCAACAGCCGCTGCTGATCCTGTCCGGCCCGGCCGGCATCGCCTCCCTGACCGAACAAAGCCAAACCGTCTCTGCAGGGACCAACCTCAACCTGGTCGCCCAGCGCGACGCCAACCACACCACGGGCCGGCGCTGGCTGCACAACGTGGGCCAGCACATCAGCCTGTTCGTGGCCGGGGTGAAAGACAAGGTGGCGCTGAAGCTGATCGCCGCCAAGGGCAAAGTGCAGGTGCAGGCGCAGAGCGACGCGATGGAGCTGACGGCGGATAAGGATGTCACCATCACCTCATGCAAGGACAAGATTATCGTCCACGCCGGCGACGAAATCTTGCTGACCGCCGGCGGCGCCTACATTCGCATCAAGGGCGGCAATATCGAGGTCCATGCCCCCGGCAAAGTAACGGTAAAGGGCGCCAGCCATACACTCGATGGCCCAGCCTGCATGGATTGGTCACAACCGCAGTACAAAAAGATCGTCTGCACCGAGCAGATCGATGCCCAGTTGCTAACTGAGGCGCATCCCGAGTTCAGCGGCAAAAAATACGTCTACTACTCCGCCGATACCGGCAAGAAAATCGCGTCCGGCACGCTGAACAGCAGCGGCATGACCGACCGCCTCCATCTGCCCGGCGTCAACAACATCAAGACTCTGATCGGGTCCGGTGAATGGGAAATCCTGTAATGAACCATCGCTATGCTTTTATCGCCATCGCTACGCTGGCGCTGTCTACTCCCCCCGCCGACGCTGCCAACCAGGCGGAAGACGTTTCGGTCAACCTGGGCTGGAACATGCTGCAGCTTCATGCCAGCCAGACGCTGGCAGGCTCGACGCCGGTGCAATATTCGGCGAAGAACCTGTTCGACCCCAGCCCGGCCAAGGCCTGGGTTTTCCACGGAGAGCCGATATCCCGCGACTCTGAACAGATCGCCAATCCGGCAACACTGACACTGACGCTGATGAAGCCGAGCTCGCTGTTCGCCGTCGCGCTGACGCCGGGCTACGCCAAATCGGCGGCTACCCAGTTCCAGAACGCTTCGCCGAAGAGTGTCACCATCAGCCTGTACCGGTCGCATGAGGACAAGCCGTTCGAAACGCGCCGCTTCGCCCTCAGCTACCATGCGCGCGAATATTCGCTGCCGCAGTTGCAGCGGGAGCTGAAAACGGTGGCCTTCAGCAATCAGTCCGACGACAAGATCACTGGCAAATCGGACAATGCGCTGAACTCGGCAGAACGCCTGCTGCTGGTCAATGCTGGCGGTGCCCAAATCGCCAAACTAGAGCTGAAGATTTCCGCCATCGAGCCGGGAGCGAAATTTACGGATGTCGCCGTCAGCAAGCTCCGGCTGCTAGACCGACAAGCAGACCAGAGCAGCGCCGAATTCCGACTGGCCCGCTTCATCACGCGCAATCTGGACAAGGCCTCCAAGCAGCTAGTGGGAGCCTCGCACTGCTTGGTTTACACCGAGGAAAACCCCTGGCCCCTGCTAAGCAATCACGCCTGTACCAGCCAGGCCGCGAAATTGCAGCAAGGTCAGGCCGACCAGGGCGTCGACGATGTCATCCTGAGCCGAAAGGACCCGGCAAGCCGGCAATACCAGGTTCCATTCGCAATCGCACTACGCGATGCGCAAGCCAGCGGCACTGGAAACAACAGACGGCTACGTCTGTCAGCGGCCGACGTGGCGAACAATGAGCTGATTCTCGGCAAGAATGCCGGAGGTCAGTTGCAGGCGCTGTCTGGTCTGGCGCTGACCCAAGCGTTTCTCGCCAATCGGACTGACGGCTTCGACAAAGCCTATCTTCAGCCCCAAGCCAGCCCCTACTTCTTCTTCGCCTACGCCCGCCCGCAGTTCACACCCTACAAGGACGGCTACCAGCTGAGCATCTACGGCCCAGCCGGCCATCAGGAGGCGCAATGGGCAACCAAGTAGAAAAGTACAAGGACTTCGACTTCGGCAAATACAGCGAAGAACAAAAGTACGATATCCTGCATCGGCTGTTCGAACATCATGCCGCCGCCAACGGCAAGAACAATGTCGACGGCTTTGCATTCGAGACCGCCAATAGTCGAGTCAATCTGATAGGCGCGCGCGGCTTCGACCACGGCAAGGTAGTCAAAGACAGCAACAAGGTCTTCGACGACACGCTGTTCGTCGTCTATAAGGATGAGTCTGGGCAGAAAAAAGTCGCCGAGTTCGAATTCAACACTGAACCCTATAGTAAACAGAACGGCCAGCTGGCAGGCCGGGTGCTGATCAATGGCCTGTATCAGTACCGGCTAGGCAATCACAAGATATCGTCCTACCACGACCATGCCAGCCTCGCAGAAATGCAGAGGACACACCATTTCGCCCAGCGCCACAACTACCGAGCACTAAGGATAGTCAAGGGACTAGCCTTCCGTGCCCAAAACACTGGCAGCTCCAAGGCTCCGACATATGAATTCAGCCCGGACCAGCCCAACGCTCCATCAACAACCTACGAGCACAACATTCACTACGGTGGCGAAGGCCCGAACAACCGCACCAGCAATTGGAGCGAAGGCTGCCAAACGGTAAAGGGCCTGGATAACTACATTCGACTGTTGAAAATCTTGGAGCAAGATTACAGCTTGGCCGGTACCGTCAATAACGAGTTAGTCGCAAAACCGGCAACTGATGGAAAACGCGCCGTGGTCTACGCGCTGCTGGATGGTCACCAGATCGCAGACGAGACCAAAATCCAGGTTAAATTTCTTGATCGCATTCTTCAACCGATGATCGATGTCTGGTATGAAATCCGTCACGGCGACCAGACCATCACCGGGAAAACCGACCAAGATGGCGACACCGGTGCGCTATATGGCCACGATCCCAAGAACAAGATCAGCGTAAAGGTGAAGGGGCCGGTAGGTGATGCCAAGAAGCTACCATCTGTGCAGGCAGAAGAGAGCGTGTTTCACAAATACCTATGCGTGATAAGCCCAAAAATATTGTGCGATGGCATGTCACGGCCGGATTCAGATCATCACGAACCAGATATTGACCATACTCAATCTAAGACACATAAACACCATAACAAAAAGCGCAAACCCGTATCCAAAGTTGAAGTACCAAAGGATAGAAACCCTTTGGAAATGCCAATCCCGGATGAAGAGTTCGAGGATTGTAATGCACTGAGTCAGGATCAAATCACTAAGATTATTACAGCCAATAATCCAGTGTTAGTTGAAAGCTACAAAGCTGATGTGCTCGTTTTCAAGGCAGCGCAAAACTACAAGCTGAACCCAAAGGTTCTACTAGCAACAATGAAACAAGAACAAGGCTGGGCCAAAAGGGGCGGTTACAATAAATTAATGGGAGTAGGGCCAGGCGGTGCACCTTCATCAATGGGCATTGCCGAATCTATTGAAAAGTCTGCAAAAATATATCGAAAAAATTTGATGAAGGAAAAAATAAAATAGTCTCATTTCCAATAAATTACGACCCAGAATCCGCCGAGGAAAATGCTGTTGGAAAAAACGGCGTAAAAATAAGCAAAGAAGATTCAAATGAAATGAAGAAGGGATATTTATACACTGCTCGAACTGCATCTGAATATGCAAAACTTAGATACACCCCTTGGACATATTTTCCAGTTCAGAATAGCAGACCTTACGATACATGGATAAAGTACTTTAGGAGTTTTTCAGAATGAAATTCAGAATTATTCTAATGGCATTTATGATTTTCAACATCCAAAATGCTATTTCCGCGTGCAGTCCATCCGAATGGAAAACGTTACTAAAAAATGGGACAGCACAATCTGTAGCAAATTACATAAAAAACGAAAAGTGCGACATTAATCAAGAGTTAGACAATCTATCTAAAACTCCACTAGTATATGCCATAGAGGCAAGAAACAAAGATGCCAGTTCTGCCATAATTAATGCTGGAGGCGACGTAAATTATGATGGTTACGATGGGAAAACTCCCCTTTACTACGCGATAAACATTAAAGACATCGACATAGCAAAGCTCTTAATTGCACATGGCGCGAACACAAACGCATACACACGCACCTCTGAAATAACAATGCTCATGTTTTCCATTTTAAAATCAACACCTACCATAACATCTTTCTTAGTTAATCATGGAGCATCTCTAGACGAGCAAGACAAATATGGTCAAAAGCCTGTAGATTATGTAAAAAAACTGCCACTAGCTCAACAGCAGCGCATGTATAATGCTTTGCAAATAAATAAACATAATTAAAAATAAATACCCATGAAAGACTAGCAGGCCGTTGAAAAACCAACAGCCATTCATTTGGTATAATTATCAACATCCAACGAGCCGCGAAAGCACCCGATGAGAGGCGTCCGCAACGACAGTCAGACGAACCTGTTCAGCTATGTGCAGCTGGAAGATCGCATCCCGGCCAATCACCCGCTGCGCAAGATCCGCCAGATGGTCGACCTGGTGCTCGGCTCGATGAATGACATCTTCGATAGCTTGTATTCCCGAGTCGGGCGGCCTTCGACTCCGCCCGAACATCTGCTGCGCGCCTCCCTGCTGCAAGTGCTCTACACCATCCGCTCCGAGCGGCTGCTGGTCGAGCAACTGGACTACAACCTGCTGTTTCGCTGGTTCGTCGGCCTTTCCGCCGATCCCCGCGTATGGGATCACTCGACCTTCTCGCAAAATCGCGACCGCTTGTTTACCGAAGACGTCGCCCGCGCCTTCTTCATTCGCGTACGCAGCCTGGCCGAGTGGGGCAAGCTCACCAGCGACGAACATTTCAGCGTCGACGGCACGCTGATCGATGCCTGGGCTTCGCACAAAAGCTTTGTTCACAAGGATGACGACACGTCCCCACCCGCAGGGCGCAACCCGGACGTCGATTTCCGGGGCGAGAAGCGAAGCAACCAGACGCATCAATCGCGAACCGATCCGGAAGCGCGACTGGCCCGCAAGAGCGCCGGCGACGCCAGCCGCTTGTGCCATATGGCCCATATCCTGACCGAGAACCGCAACGGTCTGGTGGTGGACGTCTCGGTGTCCGAGGTCAATGGCCACGCCGAAAACATCGAAGCGCTGAACCTGTTGCTGCGCAATGCCAAGAAAGGCAGCACCGTCGGCGCGGACAAGGGCTATGACACGCCGGCTTTCGTGAACGGCAGCACCGCGTACCCAGGGCAATCGCACCTTATTGTCATAAGCAAACAGACTTGCCAACCCACCCAGACTTGAGGTGAACTCCCAGGTTTTACCGGTGCGGGATGGGAACGTTGATGGAACATTTGGCCGAGGTGCCCGAGCCGAGGACCGGGCGCTACATCGCCCATCCGCTGGACGAAATTCTGGTGATTGCCGTGTGCGCCATCTTCGCGGGGGCGGAGAGCTTTGTGGAGGCGGTCGAGTGGGCTGAGGTTAAGGAAGCTTGGCTGCGGCGCTTCCTGCCGTTGAAGAATGGCATTCCTTCTCACGATACCGTCAACCGCGTGTTCCGACTGCTGGATCCCAAGCAGTTCGAGAACGCCTTCCGCAGCTGGACGCAAGGACTGCTGGGCTCGTTCCAGCAGATCGCCATCGATGGCAAATGCCTGCGCGGCACCGCTCGCGGCGCGCACAGCCCGGTGCACATGGTCAGCGCCTTCGCCACCGAACTGGGCTTGGCGCTGGGGCAGGAGAAAGTCGCCGACAAAAGCAATGAAATCACTGCGATTCCGGCGTTGCTGGCCGCACTGGATGTGGAGGGCTGTCTGGTCAGCCTGGATGCGATGGGCTGCCAGAAAGAGGTTGCCAAGACCATCGTGGCGCGTAAAGCGGACTATTTGCTGGCGGTGAAGGAGAACCAGCCCAAGCTACGTCAGGCCGTAGCGTGCGCGCTGCATGACCATCCCACCGAGCGAGTGGCCAGCGCGCAAAAAGGGCATGGCCGCACGGTGTTGCAACATGTGGTGACAGCCCGGGCGGACGGCATTGTCGACGCTCAGGCCTGGCCCGGCTGCCAAACAGTGGGTCGCGTGGATTCGGTGCGGCTGGATGGTCGCGGACAATCGGCGCTGGAGCAGCGCTATTATTTGTCGTCGCGCGCGTTGAGCGCGGAAGAGCTGGCGCAGGCGGTGCGCCGTCATTGGGCGATCGAAAACGGCCTGCATTGGTGTCTGGATGTGATTTTTCGGGAAGATAACTGCCCATTGCGCGAAGATCATGGACCGCAGAATTTTGCGCTGCTGCTGAAATTCGCGCTCAACCTGCTGCGTAGTTCGCCGTATCAGGCCAAGAAAAGCATGCGGGTGCGACGCAAGCGTGCCGGCTGGGATGATGAGGCCTTGGCTGAGTTGCTGGGCATGTCGCCTTTATGACGTGAAGGTGCGATTGCCCTGCCGCGTACCCCGGATATCGCGAAGCTCGTAGGGTGGATGCCCCACAGGGGTGATCCACCGCTTGTTGACTGAAAGACAGGTAAGGCTATAGATTGGAACTCGATATCCGAGTGATTAATTACTAGATTAGGTATAGATTCATGTTCGCAGAACGACTTGAAACGATTCCTGTTTTGCCACATGACATAGAGGTTCTTTCCACCACTTTTACCTGTAGCGGCGTGGATGTTGTCGTTCAGTCGGGTTCATCTAGAAATCGCTGGCGCATTCATTTTGATGGTGCGATTGGGCTAAGGGTTCTTGATGAGGGTGACTTACTTGAGTTCTGGCCGGTTTGCTCTAGCCAAAATGGCCGAATCTTCAGGATCCTGTCGGGTGGATGGAAAGATCAGGAGTTCCAACGAGAAGGATTTCTTTGCCGCGAAACAAATCCGAATTTGCCAGAGTATTTTGTGGCCGGGCAAAATCACTGTGTCAGTGTCCTATCAGATTCGCCCCCAGATATACTCGAGATCGACCACGTACCCCTGGTGTCACAAAGCTCGTAGGGTGGATACCCCGAAGGGGCGATCCACCAGCTTTGCAGGATGAAAGCGCAATGACAGCCGCCCATATCATCGCAGAACCAAACAAGCGCCTCCAGCAAGAGGCGCTTTGTCATTGCCCTGCGGCGGTTGCGCACAGGGTCACCCACAGGCAAAGGTGATAGTGTATAATTGTTTGTCATTTCAAGAGGTTTGGTTTAGCTGAATCTACCTGCCGGCTTCGCAAGGATTATTGCTCATGGTTTATGCTAAAGGTGTAAATATAAAGGTTGTTTTATATATTTTGAGTTGTGTGTTTTTATTTTCAGCTTCATTTCTTTTGGGGATTATTTGTTGCGCTGTGACACGCCCTCATTTCAAAGGATTCGACTATCTAGTATTTCAGGGTTATTTGTTATTGTTTTTCCTTATTTCTTCAGTTTTCCTTGGTATATTTTTTACTAATTTTATAGAAGATTTTGCCAGGCAGCATTTTTGGTGGTTGAGGTGTTTTTGGTATTTCTATACGTTAAAATTAATTTTTATAATCAGCATGGGGTTATTTGCGAATGATGGCTATATGCTGATGAGGGTCTTGGGTGTTGGAGTAAGTATTTGGTTTTATTTTCCTGCGTGGATGTTGGAAAGAAAAACTAGTCAGTGGCGGCTTGGCTTTCCTGCTTACGTGCTAATTCCAGATATAATTCTTGTGGATTACCTTCATATATTAAAGGGTTTTGAATGGCAGCCTGTGGTTTCATTTCTTTCATTTGTGATTGTCTATGCTTTGTTTTTTAAATATGGGTTTGATTTCGTTGTTAGGGGCGCTTTTAAGTTAAAATTGCCACGTCTCGGTGTGCTTGGATTGTATTTTCATAAAATTGTGTTGTATGTTTTTTCTATTTTAGGATTGGGTGGTCTTTTCCTATTTTGTATTTTTATTTAGAAAGGCCCGTACCGCGTTCCCCGGATATCGCGAAGCTCGTAGAGTGGATGCCCCGAAGGGGCGATCCACCAGCTTTGCAGGAAGAAAGGCGCTGTTGCACAAATCCGCCTGTCCTGCGGCTTGGTAAGATAGTGGCATGACCAAGCCCGCACCAAAACGCTACCGAACCACCAACAGGAAAGCCTACAACCAAGCCCTGATCCAACGCGGCTCGCTGTCCGTCCGGCTGGACACGAGCATGTCATGGCAGGCGGCTCCTCAAGGCAAACGCGGACGGACGTAGACCTATAGCGATGCCGCCATTCCATTCTACCTGACCATCAAAAACCTGTTTGGACTGGAGTTGCGGCAAACCATCGGTTTCATGCAAAGCCTGATCAAGTTGGCGGGTCTGGACTGGGGCGTCCCCGACTACAGCACGCTATCCAGGCGGCAGCAGACGCTGCAGGTCAAGATTCCCTACCAGAAAAGCTCAGGCGCGCTGCACCTGCTGGTGGATAGCACAGGCATCAAGACGCTGGGCGAAGGCGAGTGGGCTGCGTGCGAATCTTTAGATTCGTTCAGCGATAACCAAGAAGCACGGCGCGGAATATCGTCGGCAATGGCGCAAAGTGCATCTGGGCATCGATGCGGAAACCCTACAAATCCGCGCCATCGAGGTGACAGATAACCGCCAGGGCGATGCGCAAATGTTGCCTTCGTTATTAACGCAAATTCCGGCCGATGAGCCGATAGCCTCCGTGAGCGGCGAAGGGGCTTTCGATACCAAGGCATGTCACGAGGTGATTGCCGCACGGGGCGCGATCGGGTGCATCCCAACCCGCAAGAATGCGAGGCCGTGGAAAGGAAATTCTCTGGGTGTGCTGGCTCGGAATGAGACTCTGCGGGCGACCAAGCGACTCGGCCGGGCGATCTGGAAACGCTGGAGCAGCTACCATCGCCGCAGCTTGGTGGAAACCAAAATGTATTGCTTTAAACGGCTGGGAGAGAGGGTGACAGCCCGGTGTTTCGATGGCCAAGTGGCAGAGCTGCAGGTACGTGCTGCCATCTTGAACCGCTTCAGCATGCTGGGCCGTCCATGCACGGTGGCGGTGGCCTAAATCCATTTTGGGAAGGGGGCCATGTTCAAGATTTATGCAATGGCGCCCAGTGTGGCCAACTCCGCCTTTCGCCACGCCTCAATAGACGTCCACAGCTTCTGCTGGCTCTGCGTAGCCTGCTTGCGCGATGCATCTCACGCGCGATGGCATGCTCATGTCGCGCAACCGCTGGCGGGGCAATAAAAAAAGCCGCCAGGGGCGGCCGCAAAGGGGTAGATGAATCCTCGCCATCAGGCAGACAATTCATTCAATCGACATTTTACAGATAAATATATAAAAATCAAATTTAACGTGTTTAATTTTGTGAAATGTCAAAATTTACATGATTAATGAAGAAAGCACATCTTCGGCTGCACGTTGAGTCATATGTTATTTCCTCATTGAGATGCATGGCCTTGAGCATCCTGCAAGATTTCGCGCCATGCCCGGCTCCCCTCGACGCTAAGCAGGCTCCAAACTTTATCAATAAAAACAAAGAGTAAATCCTGACCCATACCACGAGAAAAACTAGAGTCTGACTTAGCGGCTTGGCTACACCAGTCAACAGCCTCTGCAGGAGCAACGCTTCATGCATGGAGTTTGCCGCGCTGAACACGCAAAAAACTCATATCAATAGTGCAATAAACCGATATCAGCCGGCGTTGCTGGCATCCAGGCCTGCGCCCCACTCCTGGGATGCATCGGTTTTGCGCCATGGATGGCCGCCATTTTGGTGCGGCTGTTTTGCCATCTGGCACACACCATGCATGCCAGGCACCAGGCACAGCGGGGTGCCTGGCGGCAATCCGACATCAGGCATGCCTTCGGCCGCGGCGTCCGCGCCACGGCTGGTTTCGCGCGGAGACAGGTCCAGCCTTGGCAGCAGCGTGGGCGCCAGCACTTTCAGCACCTGCACCGGCAAGGCACTGGTGAACTTGTAATCCGCGGCCTTGGGACCCGCCACATAAGCCACGATGGTGCCGAAGTAATGATCTCCCAGATAAAACACAAATGCCCCGGAACGGCTGACCACACGGGCAGAGGTCAAGCCGCCGCCTCTCGAGAAAGTCTTGAAGCGATTGTCGCCGGTACCGGTTTTACCGCCTATCAGGATATGCTGTCCCTTGCGATCAAAGGCGCCGGACACGCGATGCGCCGTTCCCCTGTCCACCACCTCGGACAGCACTTGCCTCACCAGTTGCGGGATTTCCGGCGGCAATACGCGCACGCCCTTGGCCTGTGGCCGCTCCAGCGAGGTGTCGTAAGGCGTGCCGCTGGCGAAGTGCATCTTGTCGACGTAGACGGTGGGCAGGCGCACCCCGTCATTGGAAATGATGCCCATCAGCTCCGCCAATGCGGCCGGCCGGTCGGCCGATGCGCCCAGCGCCGTCGCATAGGACGGCACCAGCGAGTCAAAGGGATAACCCATTCGCTTCCATTCAGCATGAATTTTCTTGAAGGCATCAATTTCCTGTATTTCCTTGATGCGTGTATCCTGCCCGCCCTTGTGCTTGCTATTGAATAGCCATTGATAGACTTCTTGCCGCTGCGCGGCGCTGGCTTTCACCATCTCGCTCCAGCCCGCGGCGGGATGCGCATGCAGATAGGCCGCCATCCACAGCTCCAGTGGGTGGATGCCCGCCAAATAGCCCCGATCGGCCAGATTGAATCGGTCCGGCCCCATCTCGTCGTATAGCTTGCTTAAGGTTTTGGCCTCTACCTTGGCCGGCGGTTCCTGATGCTTGGCGATGAAGGCCTCCATGGCGGCCTGGTCAGCCTGGGGATAGACACTGCGGAAAATCACAGCCAGCCTCTTGGTGCTGCGGCGGGCCTTTTCCACCAGCAAGTCATCGATTTGCGTTGGCGTTTTGCCGTGGTATTTGTGATAAAACCCCGCCATGAAGGTTCTACCTTCCCGATCCGCGAAGCGCTGCAGATATTCGAGCCGGCGCGGGTCTTCCTTGTCGTTCATCACGACGCGGTCGTAGCCCGGCGGATACATGTAGTAATGCACGATGTCGCGCATCAGGCGGATATAAACCAGGTTGACCGAACGCTGCGTCGCCTCCCGCAGCGTCAGGATGCGGTTATTGTCGCTCTTCTCGAAATTCTCGAAGGTATGCCGACCGCCTCCGGTGAAGAAACTCTCCCCAGGATTGGCGCTATAGGTGCGTTCCATTGACGCAGAAAGCATGGCCGGCAGGGTGCGATCATCGGCCTGCTTCAGATAGTCTATGGCCCAGCGCCGCAACACCGGCTCGTGCTCGGTAGGCTTGATCGCAAGCAGTTCCTCGCGGCTCAAGCCGGCGTACTGGCGATGCAGGTCGGCAATGACCTCCAGATAGCAGACGAGCGTGCGCAACTTGGCGGTAGACCCCAGGTCCAGCTTGGTGCCTTCGTTGATGTCGAAAGGCTGATCGAAGTTGTCGGCCTGCACTCGCACCTGATTGCCGGTGGGGGTGCGCTCGATCAGCGTGAAACTATAGGTGACGCCGCCTGGCTCGCCCTGTTGCAGCAGGAATTTGTCGCCCAGCCCCACTGACTTGGCATATTCCGGATCCCGCAGTTTCAGCAGCAGGTCCGTCACTTCCTGTTGCAGCTTGGAGTCCAGCGTGCTGCGTACGGTCAGGTCCAGATGATCCAGGTCATACATGCGCGGCATGCCCAGCATGGTGGAAAGCTTGACGCGCACCGCGTTGGCGCCTTTGCGTTCGACCAGCGACACAGCCGCGGGCTTGGCCCTCTCCCTTTGCTGACGCAGCGACACGCGCAGCGCCGCATCGCGCAGCTCCGGCGTGATGACTTTGTCGCGCGCCATCAGCCGCAGATAGGAATCGGTCAGGTCTTCCAGCAGCTTCATATCGCCGTTCAGATAAAACGACGGGCTGCGCTGGGAGATCATCAAGCTCAAGGCCTCCTTGAACACCGTTGCCTGCTCCGCGACCGAGTGCGGCGCGCTATCGGACAGTATCCCGTTCACTTCGTCGAATGAGCGGCCATACCATGCCCACATGCCGTCGCCCATGCCGGATATCTCGCCAAATCCGGCCCGCGCGGCCAAGGGCACCGTATTCAGGTAGGCCAGCACCAGTTGGCGCCGCGCCATGCTGGTATCCGGCCCTTGCGCATACGCCCTGGCCGACGCCGACAGCATCTGGCGCAGCTTCTCCTTGGGCGTGCCGGTGCGGCCGTTGGGAGAGTGGCGGAATTTCTCTATCTGGGTGGCCAGGGTGCTGGCGCCGGCGGAATGGTAGCCGGGTCGGAACAGATGCAGCGACTCGTCCGCCAGTGCCTTGCCGAAGCGAGACCACTCGACTGCCGGATTCTGCTGAGGATTCTCCTCATCCAGCAGCGTGTGGTTCTCGATGTAAAGCAGGCCGCTCACCAGCAGCCTGGGCAACGACTCGAAATTGGGATACACCCGCTGCGGATACTGCGCATGGTAAATGGGCCGCCCGTAGCCGTCATACAGCAGCAGCCCGCTCTGGTCTTTTTCGCGGTAGGGCGGAAAAACGCCCAGCTTGAACCAAGGCGCAGCCACGCCATCGTCCATCAGCCGGATCAGCTTGGGCGATTGCCTGGCTTGGGACGTGATCTCGAAGCCGCGGCGCTGGAGACGGTCAAGAAACGAAGGCAGGCCCGCGTAGCCCAGGCGCACATCGTAGGGTCCGCCATTGATCGGGTAACGCATGTCCCGGCTTCGTCCTGGCTCCACTTTGTAGGTGGCGCCGCTGACGGCATGGCTGAAAAACCATGCCTGAAAGCGCGAGGTATGCACCTCGTTCAGAAACAAGGACACGGCCAGCCCCAGCAGGGCCAGGAATAGGCCCGCCAACACCCAGCGCGTTGTCGTGAAAAAAGACCTGCTTTTGCCCAATCCGAGTTTGGCTTCCGGAGTGTCTATCATGTCCCGCCGGCCTCAAGGGCCGCCCCCTCGCATGAACTGGAGATAACTGCTGGCCTGACCGAACCTCACTGTCTCGCCCCGTGTCAGAGGCTTTATTTCAATATCGGATAGGGGATGCGATTTAGTAAAGGCGGGAAAAGCTTGTTAAGGAAACTTCCGCTCACGGCGAGCGCGGCCCACGGCAAAACAGGCCGCCCCGCTCAGCCCCCACCGCGCCAGCGCTGGTGGCGGCGCGCCAGCAGGCGCTCCAGCCACTGCAGCAACACGGAAGCGACTATCGAGCTCAGCACGATCAACGTGGACATCGCCGCCGACGCCGCGGTGTCGCCGGCATCGTCCATGGTGACAATGGCCACCGCCGCCAGCCCCTTGCCCGGGCTGATGATGAAAATCAGCGCCGACAGCGTGGTCATGGCCGAGACAAACAGGAAGCGCGCCACCTCCAGCAGCGCCGGCAGGCTGACCGGCAGCGTCACCCGGCGCAGCGTGGTCCAGAACGGCACCTTCAGCGAGGCGGCCACTGCCTCGAATTCCCGATCCAGCTGATTCAGCGCCGCCGCCACGGTCAGGTGGGCCGTGGTGTAGAAGTGCGCCACGGTGCAGACCACCATCAGGGCCATGCTACCGTACAGGACATTCAGGGGATTGGCCGGATGGTTGAAGAAAAACACATAGCCCAAACCCAGCACCAGCCCCGGCACCGCCATCGGCAACATGGCGAGCAAACGCAGCAGGCTGCGGCCCAGCGCCGCCGCCGGCAGTTTCTCGCAAGCGTAAGCGCCCAGGAAAACCAGCGCGCTGCCGATCAGGGCCGTCGCCCCGGCCAGCTGCAGGCTGTTGAAATACGAAGCCCAGCCGCCGCCGTCCACGTCATCAAAACGATAATGCGCCAGCGTGAACGACATATCATACGGCCAATAGCGAATGAAGGATGCCGCCACGCCCATGCCCAGCATGGCGAGCAAGGGCAAGGCGAGCAAGGCCAGCAGCGCGGTGGCCGCCGCGTCGCGCTGCCAGTCCGGCGCCGGCGCATACAATATGGCGCGCGCGGTCAGGGCGGCCTGTTGGCGCTTGGCGATGGCGCGCTCGACAAAGAAGGACAGCACGGCGGGCAGGAGCAACATCAGCCCCACCACGGCCCCGCGCGAAAAATTCTGCTGGCCCACCACCTGCTTGTAGGCCTCCACCGCCAGCACATTGCAGTCGCCGCCCACCACCTTGGGCACCCCAAAATCAGTGATCACCAGCGTGAAGACCACCAGGGCCGACGACACCAGGCCGTAGCGCGCGCCGGGCAAGGTGATGGTGAAGAACTGGCGCCAGGCGCCGGCGCCCAGCGTTCGAGCGGCTTCGAACAGACGCGCGTCGGCGGCCGCCAGCGCCGTGCACAGAATCATCACGGCATAGGGGAAGGTGTAGAACGCCTCGCCCAGCACGATGCCCCAGAAGCCGTAGACGCTGCCTCCCTGCAGCCAGCCCTTCAGCACGCCTTGATGACCAAACAGGTAGACCAGGGAGATCGCAGGCATCAAGGAAGGCGCCAGCAGCGGCGACAGCGCGATCTGGCGGAACAAGCCGCGTCCCCAGGCCCGGCTGCGGCAGCAGGCCCAAGCAAAGGCAAAGGCCAGCGGCAGGACCAGCGCCGATACGGTCAGCGCCAGCCGCAGACTATTGCCGGTGGCGCGCATCAAGCCGGGTGAATGCCATACCTCGGCAAAATTGGCCAGCCCGGCGAAATCGCCTTCCATGGTCAGCGCGGATTTGCCCAGAATGAACAGCAAGGGCAAGCCCAATGCCAGCGCCAGCAAGCCAACCAGCGCCCACACCAAGCCGATGGCGACCCATTTTTCGCCATCCAGCCGCAAGCCGACGCCGGAACGGGCTATTTTCCGCGCCACGCTCAGCACGCTGCCTCCCGCGGATACGCGCGCAGCAAAGCGGCCGGCAGCTCAATCGGCACCACCTCGCCCGGCAGCAAGGGCTGCCGGTTCAGCATGGATGGACAGACCTGGGCGCGTAGCGTGACGCCCGGCATGCCTTCCGGCAACAGCCTCAGATGGGTCATCGCGCCGCCGAAACTGGCTTCCTGCACGTGCGCCAGCACGGTATTCGGCCCCGGCTCCCAGCGCGGCTTGACGATGATGTCCTCCGGCCGCAGGAACAGCATCAGCGCCTCGCCCTCCGGCAAGTCTTGCGCCAAGCTCAGCCGGCGGCCGCCGACCAGCACTTCGCGCTCGCCGCGGCGCGTCGCCGGCAGCCAGTTGGCCTCGCCGACGAAATCCGCCACGAAACGGCTGGCCGGCTGGCGGTAGATTTCGGCTGGGGTGCCAACCTGCTCGATGCGGCCGGCATGCATCACCACCACGCGGTCGGCGATGGCCAGCGCTTCCTCCTGGTCATGCGTCACCATCAAGGTCGTGACGCCCAGACGCTTCTGCAGGCCCTTCAGCTCCTCGCGCAGCTTGTCGCGCACCTTGGCGTCCAGCGCCGACAGCGGCTCGTCCAGCAGCAGCAGGCCAGGCGAAGTGGCCAGCGCGCGCGCCAGCGCCACCCGCTGCTGCTGCCCGCCGGACAACTGGGACGGATACTTGGCCTCGGCGCCGGGCAAGCCGACGATGTCCAGCAGCTCGCGCACGCGGCGGGCATGGCCCGCCTGGTCGCGGCGCGGCTTCAGGCCGTAGGCGATATTGTCGGCCACGCTGAGATTGGGAAACAGCGCGTAGCTCTGGAACACAATGCCGTAGTCGCGCTTGGCCGGCGCCTCGCGCGTGATGTCGCGCCCGGACAGGTGGATGGCGCCGGCGTCCGGCATGTCCAGACCGGCGATCAGCCGCAGCAAGGTGGTCTTGCCGCAACCGGAAGGGCCCAGCAGGCAGACGAACTCGCCTTTGCGGATGGACAGGGAAACCGCGTCCAGCGCGGTGAAGGCGCCAAACCGGCGGGTCAGCCCCTGGGCGGACAAGTGCTCGGCAAAACCGCATAGGCTGTCGACGGGTTTCATCGGATGCTCCAATGGCCAGATAAAAAAGCATGAAACGAAGCCGCCCCCGCAAGGCGGAGGCGGCGCGATGGCGGCCGTTTATTGCTTGGGCGCGGCCTTGCCTTCATAACGGCGCGACCACTCCTTCAGGATGGCGTCGCGGTGCTTGGCGGCCCAGCCGAAGTTGTTCTTGGCGAGGCGCTGCGCGTAATCCACCGGGATGAAAGGGTTCTGCTTGGCCACGCCCGGCATCGCCAGCACGGCGTAGTTCTGCTCGTAATGCTTCATCGCGTCCAGGCTGACCGAGAAGTCGGCCAGCTTCTTGGCCGCTTCCAGATTCTTGGTGCCCTTCATGATCGCGGTGGCTTCCAGATCCCAGCCCAGGCCTTCCTTCGGGTAGATCAGGTCGATGGGCGCGCCCTTCTCCTTCAGCTGCGCGCCGCGGTATTCAAACGAGATGCCGATCGGATACTCGCCGGCCGCGGCCATCTTGCACGGCTTGGAGCCGGAGTGGACATACTGGGCGATATTGCCGTGCAGCTTGTCCATATACGCCCAGCCTTGCTTATCGCCCATCATCTGCAACCAGGCGGACACATCCAGATAGCCGGTGCCGGACGAGGCAGGATGCGGCATCACAATCTGATCCTTGTAAATGGGCTGGGTCAGATCGGCCCAGCTTTGCGGCTTGGGCAGATGTTTCTTGGCCGCTTCCACGGTGTTGAAGCAGAGGGTGGCGGCCCACACGTCCATGCCGGTCCACTTGGGCGGCTGGGCCTTGTCCACGAATTGCGGATTCAGCTTTTGCACGCCCTTGGGCGAGTAGGCCTGCAGCATGCCCTGCTGATCCAGGATCATCAGGCTGGTGGCGGCCAGGCCCCATACCACGTCGGCCTGCGGATGGTTCTTTTCCGACAGCAGCTTGGCGGTGATCACGCCGGTGGAGTCGCGCACCCAGCGAATCTCGATGTCCGGATTCACTTTTTGAAACGCCTCCTGATAATCCTTGACCTGGTCCGCTTCCAGCGCGGTGTAAACCGTCAGCACCGTCTTGGCCTGGGCCAAAGGCGACAGCAGGCCGCTCAGGACAAGACAACATGCGACAGCCAATTGCTTCTTCATCGACAACACTCCTATGTTTAGACGTATAGACAAATATGCCCATACCCCACCGTACCTAGAAAACTGCGGCCACTATGCCGCCAGGCGATGACAGGACGGTGAAATCGACATGAAGCTTGCTTTGCCCGGCTAGACCATTCCCGCAGAGCCTGTCGCGCGGTCAGCGGCCTCCGCAGTTATATCTATATTGACAATCATGGGCTGCGCCATTTTGCCGCCCTTTCGCGCCGGAGAGACGAAAGCATGGCCGCACCCCGCCCGCCCCGCCCCAACAGCACCCGCCTGGCCTTCGCCGCCCTGCTGCTCCCGGCGGCGCTGTTGCTGTGCTCTCCCGCCCGGGCCGACAAACCCGTCATCCATGTCGGCATCGTGCCGCAGCAATCCGCCTTGGCCCTGGCGCGCAGCTGGGGGCCATTGCTGCAATACCTGGGCCGGCCCTGCGCCCTGGATCTGCAATTCGAGACGGCGCCAGACATCCCCTCGTTCGAGCGGCGCGTTGCCAAGGGCCTATACGATCTGGTGTATTTCAACCCCCTGCATTACGTGCAATTCCATGACAGCGTCGGCTACCAGGCATTGGCCCGGGAAAAGGACACCAAGCTGGTTGGCCTGATCGTGGTGCGCAAGGACAGCCCCATCCAGGATGTGCGCCAGCTGGAAGGCAAGACGCTGGCCCTGCCCGCGCCGGAGGCCTTTGCCGCCAGCGTGTTGCCGCGGGCCGAACTCGACGCCATGGGCGTCCACGTCGGCGTCCGCTATGTCGGCTCCCACGACTCGGTCTATCTCGCCGTCCGGCAAGGGCTGTTCCCGGCCGGCGGCGGCATCAACCGCACCTGGAGCCAGCAGCCCGACGCCGTGCGCCAGGAGCTGCGCATCCTGTGGCAAACGCCGCCGCACACGCCGCATGCCTTCGCCACCCGGCCGGGCATGCCCGACTCGCAGCGCCAATGCCTGCTGCAAGCCATGACCCATCTGCCAGACACGCCTGAGGGGCAGGCCCTGTTGCAGCACGTGAACCTGAAGCCGCTGACGGCGGCGCGGGACGAGGACTGGAACGACATCCGCCGCCTGGGCATACGCTACCAGGCGCCGGCGGAGCGCTAAACCATGTCGTTCCGCCTCAAGACCATACTGGGCATCGCGCTGATCGAAATGATCATGCTGGGCATTCTGCTGCACTTCGGCCTGGGCCTGCTGCACGACACCAGCGCGCGCGAGCTGCTCAAGCGGCGGCAGATCATCGCTGAGCAATTTGCCCAGGCCAATCAGAACGCCGTGCTCAGCACCGACCTGGCCACGCTGCAGAATGCGGTGGAACAAATGGTGAAGTCCGCCGGCATCGTCTACGCCCGCGTATACGACAGCCGCAACCGGCTGCTGGCCGAGGCTGGCGACCCGATGGCGCTGGCCTTGCCGCCCTCGCCCAGCCAGGACATCGACCGGCTGCCGCCCGGCCAGCCGCTTACCATCAAGCGGGACATCCGCGTCGGCGGCATCCACTACGGCCGCGTGGAGCTGGGCACTTCGGTCGCCGCCCACCAGCAGCTGATGCAGCAGGCGCGGCAGAACGGCCTGCTGCTCGCCGTGTCGGAACTGGCGCTGTCCGCGCTGTTTTCCCTGCTGCTGGGGCTCTACCTCACGCGCCAGCTGAACTCGCTGCAGCAAGCCGCCACCCGCATGGCCGACGGCGAGCTGGGCTATCAGGTGCCTGTGCGGGGCAAGGACGAACTGGCCCGCACCGGCCAGCTGTTCAACCAAATGTCCATCCAGCTGGCGCATGACCGCGCCCGGCTGGAGGCGGCACTGAACCAGGCCGAACAAAGCGGACAGCATCTGCGACGTCAGGAAAAAGTGTTGGACGCCATCAATTACCTGCAGAGCCTGTTCATCGGCAAGGCCCATCCCGACACCATGTTCAGCTACGCCCGGGACATCCTGCTGCTGTGGTTCGAAGCCGAGCACGGATTCCTGTGCGAGGTGCTCAGCCCGGCCAAGCAGCCCCAATTCCACCCCATCACGCCGGCCCTGAGTCCGCCGCCGCAAATGGACGCCGCCCAGTTGCTGCAACGCTGCCTGTACCGCCAGCAGGAACAGCTGCTGGCGTTGCAGCAAAGCGCGGCCGGCCCGCTGCGCGAGGACTACCATTTCCTAAGCGTTCCCATCATGCTGGCGAGCCGGGTCATCGGCGTGTTCACACTGTTTTACCCCCACCCGGTCGCCCCGGAACGCGGCAATGACTTTCCGGTCCCGCTGATGAACACCCTGGCCCAGCTGATTCTGGCCAGCCAGGATCAACGCACGCTGGAGCAGACGCAGCTGCAGCTGTCGCGGCAGCAAATGCTGCTCACCGCCGTCATCGAAACCTCGATAGACGGCATCGCCACCTTGGACGAGAACGGGCTGTTCACCAGCGCCAACCATGTGGCGGAACAGATGTTCCGCCTGCCGCGAGGCGGCCTGATCGGCACCGCCTTGCAGGACTGCCTGGAGCCGGACAGCCGGCGCGCGCTGCAGCCGCTGCTCAATGGCGACGACATCAAGCTGGGCAGCCTGCTGCAATTGACCGCGTTGCGCGCCGACGGCACGCCCTTTCCCATGGAGCTGGCGCTGACGCGCATGCCGGACACCGGCAGCGACTGCTACAACCTGACCATGCGCGACATCACCGCCCGCCAGGCGGCGGAGCGGGAATTGCGGCGCGCCAAGGAGCAGGCCGATGCCGCCAATCAGGCCAAGAGCGCCTTCCTGGCCACCATCAGCCATGAGATCCGTACGCCGCTGAACGGCGTGCTGGGCATGCTGGAGCTGCTGCAGCTGAGCCAGCTGGACGCCGAGCAGCAAGACACGCTGGACACCGCGCGCGACTCCGCCCGCACCCTGCTGCTGCTGATCGACGATGTGCTGGACTTCTCCAAAATCGAAGCCAACCAGCTGGAACTGGTCAAGACGCCCACCGACATCTGGCCGCTGCTGCAAAGAGTGCTCAGCCTCTACTCCCAGACCGTCGAGAAAAAGGACCTGGACTTCGACCTGCAGATCGACCCCCTGCTCGCGCCCGTGCTGCTGCTGGACCCCTTGCGCTTGCGGCAAATCCTGCAGAACCTGCTCAGCAACGCCGTCAAGTTCACGGCCACCGGCAGCATCATCCTGCGCGTGCAGGTAAAAGAGGAGGCCACCGGCTGGCAAAACCTGTGCTTCGACGTGATGGATACCGGCATCGGCATTCCGCCGGAACAGCTGCAGGGTTTGTTCCAGCCTTTCAGTCAAGGCGACACCGACACCACCCGCCGCTACGGCGGCACCGGACTGGGGCTGGCCATCTGCCGCCGCCTGGCCGAGCTGATGGGCGGGGAGGTGACGATAGCCAGCGAACTGGGACGCGGCACGCGGGTTTCGCTGCATATCCGCGCGGAAGTGGCGGAACGCCAGGCACGGTCGGCGACCGGCGCCCCGGCCTCCGCCTTGATCCATGCGGAAAAGCGCATCCTGCTGGTGGAAGACAATCCCACCAATCTCAAGCTGGCGACCAAGCAACTGGAAAAGCTCGGCTATCGGCCCGACACCGCCGAAGACGGCGCCCAGGCCTTCGAAAAATGGCGGCACAATCATTACCATCTGGTGCTGACCGACTGCCTGATGCCCAATATCGGCGGCTTTGAACTCGCCAGGCTGATCCGCAGCTACGAGGCGGAGCACCCCGTCCGTCCGCGCGCGGCCATCATCGCCTGCACGGCCAACGCCGCGGCGGAGGAGCTGCAAAAGACTCGCGACGCCGGCATGGACGATTACCTGGTCAAGCCCTTGGCGCTGGACACCCTGGCCGCCACGCTGGAAAAGTGGCTGCAAGGGGCGCCCGCCGCCGCCAACCCGCCCCTGCCCGCGCCGCCTGACAGCTCCGCGCCGCTGGATCTGTTCGTACTGCGCGAGCGCGGCGGCAAAAGCCCCAAGCTGGAAAACCGCCTGCTGCGCGAGTTCCTCAAGAACACCCGCCGCAACATCGCCCGCATCCGCGACGCCATCATCAGCGACAATCTGCCGCTGATCGCCGGCACCGCCCGCGACATCGAGGCCGAGGCCGTGCAGATCGGCGCCCGCGCCATCGGCGAAGCGGCCAAGCACATGGAACAGGCCGCCGCCTCCCAGCTGGCCGACGCCGTGCCCAGACTGATGCTGCAACTGGAAGCCGCCTGCCTGGATGTGGAGCAATGGCTGGCCAACCGCGGCATCCCGCGCGAGTTAAGCCATGGTTGAAATACAAATCAGCTATAATGGTTGGTTTGGACACTTTTTGTGTTAGAACATGAGCCTGCCACGCCTATTCGACAGCATCATCACCCGCCTGCTGGTTCTGACCCTGCTGATCATCACCGCGGGGGTGGTCGTACGCTACTACGTGCTGGGCGATTTTCTGTACCAAGACCTGAGCCAGGTGGTGGGCAAACAGCAACTGGCGCTGGCAAGCTACGTCGCCCGCGACATCGACCAGAAAGTGTCTCAGCGCCAGGCACTGTTGAACGGCCTGGCGCGCGCCCTGCCGCCCACGCTGCTGGATGACCCGGACCGCTTGCGCCAATGGCTGCGCGAACGCTACGACTACCAGCCGTTTTTTTCCGTCGGCATGCTTGTGCTCGGCCGCGACGGCAGGGTCATAGCCGACTACCCGCCCCGTGGCCCGCGGCTAGCCGCCGATGACCGGGACCGCGACTACGTGCGCGCCGGCCTCGCCGGCCAGCCTTACATCGGCCGCGCCATCATCGGACGCGCCGCCGGCGTGCCGGTGCTGCCCATGGGCGCGCCCATTCGCAATGCTGACGGCCGCGTCCTGGCGGTCCTGGCCGGCCTCACCGCGCTGGGCGCGCCAAACTTTCTCGATCTGCTGCAGCGCACCCGCATCGGCGATAATCACAACAGCTTCCTGCTGATCTCCCCGCGCGACCGCCAGTTCGTTTCCGCTTCCGAGCCCAGCATGATATTGACGCCGCTGCCCGCGCCCGGCGTGAATCGGCTGCACGACAAGGCCATGGGCGGCTGGCGCGGCTATGGCACCACCGTCAACGCCAAGGGCGAGGAGGAAATCAGCGGCGTCGCCTCTGTGCCCAGCGCCGGCTGGTTCGTGGTCGCGCGCCTCCCCAGCGAGGATGCCTTCGGCACGCTGAACCGATTGAGGCGCCTGGCGCTGCGCAACACCGTCATCGCCCTGACCATCTTTGCCGTGTTCATAGGCGGGGGCATGTACCTGGTGCTGCGCCCGCTGTTTCAAGCCGCCAGCCATGCCGACAAGATGACGAGAGGCGAACGCCCCCTGGAGCCTATGCCCATCCCGCGCAACGACGAGGTGGGGCATTTGATCGGCGCCTTCAATCGCCTGCTGAGCAAACTGGACAAACACCATCTGGAACTGGCGCACCAGGCTCACCACGACCCCTTGACCGGCCTGCCCAACCGGTCGCTGCTGACCGACCGGCTGCAGATGACGCTGGCCCAGGCGCAACGCAAGCAGTCCTCGCTGGCGCTGCTGTTCATGGATCTGGATGGATTCAAGCTCATCAATGACAGCCACGGCCATGAAATGGGCGACAAAGTGCTCCGCCTGGTCGCGCAGCGCCTAAGCGCCATCACGCGCCAGTCCGACACCCTGGCGCGCATGGGCGGCGATGAGTTCGTGCTGTTGCTGGGCAATCTGGAAGACGATGTCGAAGACGTCGCGCGGACGGTCGCCGCCAAGTGCCAGCAAGCCATCGCCGATCCCTTCCTGGTGGACAGGCTGAAGCTGCGCCTGGGCATATCCATCGGCATCGCCATCGGCAATGGCGACAGCACCCCGGACCAGCTGCTGCAGACGGCGGACCAGGCGATGTACCGCGTCAAAAAAACTGGCCGCAGCGGCCAGGAAACCATCAGGCTATAAACAAGCGCGCGCCCGCGCGTCATAACCCGCAACGCGTCCCGACCAACGGTTTTCCGAGAAGAGAGACACTTTCATGAGGCAACTGCAGACCATCAAGGTTGGCCCGCGCCTGGCCGTATCCTTCACCGTGCTGCTGGCCATCCTGCTGGCCATTTCCGCCAGCGTCTGGAGCGGGCTGGCCCATATCGAGCAGGCCGCCCGCGTCATCGTCGACGAAGACGCCAGCAAACAGCAGGCGGCAGCCGATCTGGACCGCCACTCGCAAAGCGCCGCCTTGCTGCTGCTGCAGATCGTCGCCACGCCGGAACGACCGCAACGCGTGCCCTTGTACGCCGCCATGGACGAAGCCAACCATAAGGCCAACGACGCCTTGCAGAAACTGAAAGCACTGCCCTGGCGCTCGGCGCAGGCCGGTACGCTGCAAAATCTGGCCGACTTGCGCGCCGCCTACCTCAAGGCCTTCGGCGAAACCGTTGACCTGGTGGAAGCGGACGATCCGGCGGCGCTGGCCAAGCAATACGGCAGCCAAACCCGTCCCGCGCTGCAGGCGCTGCTGGCCGCCACCGCCGAACTGTCCGCCGCCCAGCAAAGCCATATGAACGCGGAAATGGCCGAAGTGCTGTCGCTGATGGGCGCCACGCGCGGCCTGCTGCTGGCTTTCAGCTCCGCCGCGGTGCTGATCGGCCTGTTGCTGGCCTGGGCCGTGACCCGCAGCATCACCGGGCCGCTGGCGCACAGCGTCACCGTGCTGGGCGCGATGGCGCGCGGCGACCTGCGCAGCCGGGTCCGCGCCGACGGCCGCGACGAGACGGCGCAGATGCTGCGCCAGATGGAAACCATGCAATCGGGGCTGGCCCAGCTGGTCAAGGAGCTGCGCGCCAGCGCCGATGTCGTGGCCGACACGGCCGCCGCCACCCGCGGCAGCGCGGCCGAAGTGGCCGGCGGCGTGGAGCGGCAGCAGGCGGAAATCCACCAGATCAACGGCGTGGTCGGCGCCTTTTCAGCCAAGCTGGACCGCGCGGCCGCCACCGCCGGCCAGGCCCAGCAGCAGGCCCGCAGCGCGGCGCAACTGGCTGACCGCGGACAAAGCCTGATCGAAACCGCTTCGCGCGAGATCGGCCTGATCGCCGGCCAGATACGCGGCAGCGCCGAATCGGTGGACGCGCTGCGCCAACGCGCCAACTCCATGCACGACATGATAGAAGCCGTCACCGACATCGCCGAGCAAACCAATATGCTGGCGCTGAACGCGGCGATCGAAGCCGCCCGCGCCGGCGAAATGGGCCGCGGCTTCGCCGTGGTGGCGGACGAGGTGCGCAACCTGGCCGCGCGCACCGCCCAGGCCACGCGCGAGGTCAATCAGGTCATCAGCGACATGGACGCGCAAACCTCGGACGCCATGGCGCGCATCGAGCAAGGCCAGCGGGAAATGGCGCGCGGCGTGGCGCTGATAGGCGAAATCGTGGCGCCGCTGACCGAGCTGAAACAGGGCGCCACCGCCACCGTGGGCGAACTGGACCGGCTGGCGACGGACATCGCGGAGCAAGTGCGGGAGAGCCAGGCCATTGCCGGCAGCGTGTCGGAAATCGCCCGCTCCGCCGACGAGAGCCTCAAGGCCAGCCAGGACGCCCGTCACGGCAGCGGCCGCCTGCAGGAAGTCAGCGCCGCGCTGCAGGCCCAGATGCGTCGTTTCGTGGTGGATGGCTGAATTCGCGACGCGACAGCAAGGCCAGAAAACGTTCGCCGGCCTCCGCCAGCTCGCCGTCGTTCCACAGCACTTCGCAGCCAGGGGGCAGCGCGAAGCTGCCCGCCTCGCGCAGGCGCCGCGCAATCTCCTCCGCCGACTCGCGGCCGCGGCCGGCCAATCGCGCGGCCAGCACTTCCGGACTGGCCGTAATCCACAGCGGCCGCAGCGTGCGGAAATGCGACTGCGCCAGCTCCAGGCTGGAGCGCGAGCCATTCACCACCACATCCATGCCCTGCGCCAGCCACACATCCACCTCCACACCCAGGCCGTAAGCCAGGCCATGCCGCCGCCAACAAAGCGCGAAGCAGCCGCTGGCCTCGCGGGTGTCAAACTCCTCCGCGCTCAGCGCCACGTGGTTCTCGCCGCCGGCATTGGCCGGCCGCGTGATATAGCGGTGGGCGAACATCACGCCGCCGGGCTGCCGTTGCCTCGCGTAAGCCAGCAGGCTGTCCTTGCCCGCGCCGGACGGGCCGATCACATACCACAGCGTTCCCGTTTCAACGGTCATAACGCGCCACCTCGCCGTCAAAACCGCAGTAGGCCAGATAGCGGAACGGCCTGTCCTGCTCGCGCTCAAGGAACAGCGCGATGCCGGCGATCTCCACCGCACCCAATTGTCCGGCAAAGTGTGTCCGCGCGCCCTGCTCCAGCGCATCGGCCATTTGCGAACCGCGAGCCAGGCTGTCGCTGAGCGTCATGTGAAAGCGAAACTGCTCGAACACATAGGGATAGCCCCAGCGCCGGTACAAAGCCTGCTGCCTGTCATTCAAACCGGCCCTGGCCTTCAACGGCGCGGCGCGATCCGCCAGCGGCGCCAATGTCGCCACGCAGGCGGCGGCCAGTTCGTCCAGCTCAGGCGATACCCTCTGTGGCCGCAAGGCCAGGAAATCGCCCAGCCAGTCCACTTGCAGCGGCAAGGCGAAGGGCCGGAATGTCTGAGCCAGCGCAGCCGTTCCACCAAGCAAAGCGTCCTGATCGACATCCGGCCGCAGCGCAAACGGCGCCTTCAAGGTGGCGTGCCAGCCGTAGCGGGCAGCTGCGCGGGTCAGGTCGGCTTGCGTCTCCGCGTCCATGCCATCCAGCGGAGGTTGTTCCGCCGTCTCCCCGCTGACGGCATCCATGCCCAGCCATTCGCAGCCGGCGCGCCACAGCTCGCTATCCGGTCGGGGGGCGTAATAAACGGCATAGCGCGTCATTCCTGCTCCATCACCAATTGCACCAGGTCGCCGTTGAAGCAGGTGACGCCGTACTGCACCGGCGCGCCGGCTGCATCGACGTTCAAGGACTTCACATGCAGCACCGGCCGGTTTTTGGGGATGCCCAGGTAATCGACCGTCTCCGCATCCGGCAGCCGGGCGGTGACGCGGGTGAAACGGCGGGTATAGTCCGCCACGCCGCAGTCGGCCAGCGCGCGCGTCACCGAGCGGTGTCGCAGATAGGCTTCCGGCAAGCCTGGGAGCCGGGAAGCGGGAAAGAACAGGGTCGCGTAATCCACCACCCGTCCCTCTACCTTGCTCAGGGTCTTGATGCGGAACAGCGTATCGCCCACGGCCAGCTGCAACAGCTCCGCCAGCTCGGCGTTGGCCGGCACCGTGTCGCTGTTCAAAATGTCCACATCGGAGCTGAGGTTCTGCTTGGCCATGTTCTGCGAAAAGCGCGTGCGCTTGCTGATGGCGTAGTCGATCGCATTGTCCTGCACGAAGGTGCCGCGCCCCTGCTCCACCCTCAGCAGGCCGCGCTCCACCAGCGTGGCCACCGCGCGGCGTATGGTGTGGCGGTTGACGCCGAACCGGTCCGCCAGCTGCAGCTCGGTGGGCAGCTGCTGGCCCGCCTGCAAGGCGCCGCCTGCGATGTCGGCCGCCAATGCCTCCTCGATCTGCCGCCACACGGCGACGCCGGAGCCTCTCTCTATCATTCCTATCCTTTCGCGTTTCTTAAACGACGTTTTCGCCTGGATCTGCAAATAGCAAACACGGGGCCGACGCGCCCAGATCCCTTCAAGCCTGCCATCGGGTGGCAGGCCCGAGGTTTTAAGCGGCTGCCTGTTTGAGCGATTTGACGTTAGCAAATCGCGAGTTCAGCCGCGCCTCGGGCCTGGCGAGACCCGACGGGAAGCCGCAGGCCAGGCTTGCAGGGTGGCTTTTAGGGGTGGGGGGGATATTTGGCCACACAAATATCCCCTCCCTGCCCGCCGGGCAGCCCCGGCTATGAAAAGCATCATCCGCGCAGCGGATTCAAAAAACATGTTGATCACCGCAGCGCTAAAGCAATCGTCTGCGCCCGCCTTGAAAACGTCACAAAACCTTCATCGCCGCATGCTGTTAAGCCATCGTTGCCCGCCATTATCATGCATACGTCTATACGTTTATATGAATATTTCTTGAACCATGAGGCACACGATGGACACCTCCACCCGACAGCGCTGGCTTTCCGCGCTGGCCAACAGCCCCATCGAACGGCTGCAGGCCCTGCTGCCGCCGGATCTGCCCGCCGAGACGCGCTGGCTGCGCCGCGCCGAAACCGGCCTGATGATGCTGCAAGGCCGCAGCGGCGGCAGCGGCGCCCGTTTCAACCTGGGCGAAATCAGCGTCAGCCGCGCCAGCTGCCAGATAGGCGATCATATCGGCCACGGCTGGGTGCGCGGCACCGACGGCCGCCATGCCGAGCTGATCGCCCAGGCCGACGCGCTGCTGCAAGACCCGGCCCGCCATGGCGAACTGATGAAGGCCTGGATTGCGCCGCTGGAAAGCGAGCTGGCCGAGCGCCGCGCCGCCCGTTCGCGCGAAGCCGCCGCCAGCAAGGTCGAATTCTTCACCATGCTGCGGGGGGAATGACCATGCGCAGCGCTTTTTCCCAGCCGGTGGATGACGCCCAGCAAACGTTCCGCGCGGTTCTGTCCGCGATGGCAGAACCCTTGCTGCCACGCGCGCTGCCGGTGTTGCCGCCGGCCCTGCCCGGTCTCCAGGCCGGCACCGCAGCTTTGCTTTACACGCTGGCAGACCAGGGCGTGAGCGTCTGGCTGCCGGCGCTGCCCGATGAAACCATTTCCAGCCTGCGCTTCCACACCGGCATGCGCATGACCGATCTGCCGGAACAAGCGGACTTCATCGTCATCGCCGCCGGCATGCCGCTGCCAGATATCATGAGCCTGAAAGCCGGCAGCGCCGAATACCCGGACCGCTCGGCCACGCTGTTGATCGAAGTGGATGATTTCGGCGCGGACCAGGTGGAAGGCGGCGGCCCCGGCTTCGCCGCGCCGCGCCACTTCGGCGCCGCCGGCCTGCCTAAAGGCTTCTGGCGCGAATGGCAGCGCAATCACGCCCGCTTTCCGCTGGGCGTGGACGCCGTGCTGATTGCCAACACCCACATCGCCGGGCTGCCGCGCAGCGCCCGCATCCGGGAGGGTTGAATGTACGTAGCCGTGAAAGGCGGGGAAACCGCCATCGCCCGCTCCTGGAACCTGCTGGCCGCCGCGCGCCGCGGCGACGAGGCCGCGCCGGAGCTGACCATCGCCCAAATCCGCCAACAGCTGCGCCTGGCCGTGGCCCGCGTGATGCAGGAAGGCTCGTTGTACGATGAGGAATTGGCCGCGTTGGCGTTGAAGCAGGCCAGCGGCGACAGCATCGAGGCCGTGTTCCTGCTGCGCGCCTTCCGCACCACGCTGCCGCGCTTCGGCCAGAGCCTGCCGCTCAACACCGCCGCGATGCGGGTGCGCCGCCGCGTGTCCGGCACCTTCAAGGACGTGCCGGGCGGCCAGATCCTCGGCCCCACCGCCGACTACACCCAGCGCCTGCTGGATTTCAGCCTGATGGAGACCTCGCAAAAAGTCGAACCGGAACAAGCCGCCGCGCCGCTGCCGGACATGCTGCCCGGCGTGCTGCAGCTGCTGGACCGCGAAGGCTTGATCGAAGCCGACCTGCCGCCCGAGGGCGATCCGGAGCCGGTGGACCTGACCCGCGAGCCGCTGATGTTCCCCGCCAGCCGCCCGGCGCGGCTGCAGAACCTGGCCCGCGGCGACGAAGGCTGGCTGTTGGGCCTGGCCTACTCCACCCAGCGCGGCTACGCCGAGAGCCACCCGTTTGCCGGCGAAATCCGCATGGGCGAGGTCAGCGTGATGGTGTGCCCGGAAGAGCTGGGCTTCGAGATCGACATCGGCGAGATCACGCTGACCGAATGCCAGATGATCAACCAGTTCGCCGGCAGCAAGACCGCGCCGCCGCAGTTCACCCGCGGCTACGGCCTGAGCTTCGGCGAGGCCGAGCGCAAGGCGATGGCGATGGCGCTGGTGGACCGCAGCCTGCGCGCCGAGGAGCTGGGCGAAACCGCCCACGCGCCGGCGCAGCAAGGCGAATTCGTGCTGTATCACAGCGACAATGTCGAAGCCTCCGGCTTCGTCCAGCACCTGAAACTGCCGCATTACGTGGACTTCCAGGCCGAGCTGGCGCTGATCCGCCAGCTGCGCGCCGCCGCCGACCAGGAGAAGGCCGATGACTGATTCCCGCAACGACCGCTACAACTTCGGCTTCCTCGACGAGAACACCAAGCGCATGCTGCGCCGCGGCCTGCTCAAAGCGGTGGCGATACCCGGCTACCAGGTGCCGTTCGGCAGCCGCGAAATGCCGCTGCCCTACGGCTGGGGCACCGGCGGCATCCAGGTGACCGCCAGCGTGATCGGCCGCGACGACGTGCTGAAAGTCATCGACCAGGGCGCCGACGACACCACCAACGCCGTCAACATCCGCCGCTTCTTCGGCCGCGTGGCGGGCGTGGCCACCACCACGGCCACCCGCGACGCGACGCTGATCCAGACCCGTCACCGCATCCCGGAAACACCGCTGCAGCCCGGCCAGATCATGATCTTTCAGGTGCCGGAGCCGGAACCGCTGCGCACGCTGGAAGCCAGCGAGGTGGAAACGCGCAAGCTGCACGCGCACCAGGAATACGGCCTGATGCACGTCAAGCTGTACGAAGACATCGCCCGCTTCGGCCACATCGCCGCCAGCTACGACTACCCGGTGATGGTGAATGGCCGCTACCTGGCTTCGCCGTCTCCGATTCCGAAATTTGACAATCCCAAGCTGGACATGAACCCGGCGCTGCTATTGTTCGGCGCCGGCCGCGAGAAGCGGCTGTACGCGATTCCGCCCTACACCAAGGTGGAAAGCCTGGCCTTCGACGATCATCCGTTTACGGCCCAAAGCTGGGAGCAAGGCTGCGCGCTGTGCGGTTCGCGCGTGAGCTATCTGGATGAAATCGTCACCGACGACGCCGGCAGCCGGCTATTCGTCTGTTCGGACACCGACTACTGCCAGCGGGAGAAACAAGCATGATGGCGCCCATTCTTACCGTGAGCGGGCTGAGCAAGGACTACGGCAATGGCCAGGGCTGCTTCGACGTGAATTTCCAGCTGTATCCGGGCGAGGTGCTGTGCATCGTCGGCGAATCCGGCTCCGGCAAGTCCACGCTGCTGTCCACCCTGGCCGGCCGCCTGGCCGCGGACGCCGGCAGCGTGCGCTTCGCCGACCGCGACGGCGCGGCGCACGAGCTGACCCACCTACCGGAAGCCGAACGGCGCCGCCTGGCGCGCAGCGAATGGGGCTTCGTCACCCAGCACGCCCGCGAAGGCCTGCGCATGGGCGTCTCCGCCGGCGCCAACGTCAGCGAGCGGCTGATGGCGCTGGGAGAACGCCACTACGGCCGGCTGCGGCAGACCGCCGGCGATTGGCTGGAAAAGGTGGAGATAGACCGCGCGCGGCTGGACGACAAGCCGTCCGCCTTTTCCGGCGGCATGCAGCAGCGGCTGCAGATCGCCCGCAATCTGGTCACGCAGCCGCGGCTGGTATTCATGGACGAGCCCACCGGCGGCCTGGACGTGTCGGTTCAGGCGCGCTTTCTCGACCTCACCCGCCGCCTGGTGCGCGACGCCGGCATCGCCGTCATCATGGTGACGCATGATCTGGGCGTGGCGCGGCTATTGGCTCAGCGCACCCTGGTGATGCAAAAAGGCCGCGTGGTGGAGGCCGGCCTCACCGATCAGATCCTCGACGACCCGCAACACCCGTACAGCCAGCTTCTGGTGTCTTCCATCCTGCAGGCCTGAAATCATGAATCTATTGATAGACGCGCAAAACCTGAGCAAGACCTTCACCCTGCACCAGCAGGGCGGGCTGCGGCTGCCGGTGCTGACCGATGTTTCGCTGCAGGCGGCCGCCGGCGAATGCGTGGCGCTGTCCGGCCCGTCCGGCGCCGGCAAGAGCACGCTCTTGAAGGCGCTGTACGCCAACTATCTGGTCGATGGCGGCCGCATCGGCGTCTTCCACCAGGGCGCATGGCTGGACATGGCCCGCGCGCTGCCGCATGAAATCGCCGCCGTGCGCCGCCACACGCTGGGTTATGTCAGCCAGTTTCTGCGGGTGATCCCGCGGGTGTCGGCGCTGGACATCGTCGCCGAACCGCTGCGCGAATGGGGCGCCGCCGACGCCGAGGCGCGGCTGGCGGCCGGCGAATGGCTGGCGCGGCTGAACATCGCCGAACGGCTGTGGAGCCTGCCGCCGGCCACCTTCTCCGGCGGCGAGCAGCAGCGCGTCAACATCGCGCGCGGCATGATCGCGCCGCGCCCCATCCTGCTGCTGGACGAGCCGACAGCATCCCTCGACGCCGCCAACCGCGACGTGGTGGTGCAGCTGATGCGCGAGGCGCTGGCCCGCGGCGCGGCCTTAATCGGCATCTTCCACGACGCGCCCACCCGCGACGCCATCGCCAGCCGCGTGTTCCAGGTCCCGCTGGCGCAACACACGGAAACCGCAGCATGAAACAGATTCTGAACCACGCCCGCATCGTGCTGGCCGACCGCGTCATCGAAAACGGCGCGCTTCAAATAGACATCGAGACCGGCCTGATCGCCGCCATCCACGAGCAGCCGCTGACCGAAGGCGAAAACCTGGCCAGCGCGCTGCTGCTGCCCGGACTGGTGGAAATCCACACCGACAATCTGGAAAAACACCTGATGCCGCGCAACGGCGTGCTGTGGCCCGCTCTGCCCGCGGTGATTACTCACGACGCCCAATGCGTGGCCGCCGGCATCACCACCGTGCTGGACGCGCTGTCGGTGGGCGATCTGGAGGGCGACAGCGTGCGGCTGGACACGCTGCACAGCGCATTCGCCGCCATCAACCAGGGCATGGACGAGGACGCGCTGCGCGCCGACCACCTGTTCCACCTGCGCTGCGAGCTGGCCTATCCGGGGCTGCTGGCCAAACTGGAGCCGCTGATCGCCCACCCGGCGGTGAAGCTGGTATCGGTGATGGATCACACGCCGGGCCAGCGCCAATACCGCGACCTGGAGCAATACAAGAAGTACTACGGCAAGAAGAAAGTCAGCTGGAACCAAGACACCTTCCTGGCCGCCGTCGAAGAACGCAAGGCCAAGCAGGCGCAATACGCCGGCCGCCACAAGCAGGCGGTGGTGGAGCTGGCCCAGGCGCGCGGCATCGCGCTGGCCAGCCACGACGATACCGAAGAGGCGCACATCGCGGAAGCGCTGCGCGACGGCGTGGCGATCTCGGAATTCCCCACCACGCTGGAAGCGGCGGCGGCCGCCAGGCGGCATGGCCTCGCCACCGTGATGGGCGCGCCCAATGTGGTGCGCGGCGGCTCCCACTCCGGCAATGTGGCGGCGCTAGAGCTGGCCCGCCATGACTTGCTGGACATCCTGTCGTCCGACTACGTGCCGGCCAGCCTGCTGCACGCCGCCTGGCTGCTGCACGCGCAGGCGGGCTGGAGCCTGCCGCGCGCCGTCGCCGCCGTCAGCCTGAATCCGGCGCGCGCGGTGGGCCTCGCCGACCGCGGAAGCATCGCCGTCGGCCAGCGCGCCGATCTGGTGGCCATGACGGCGCGCGGCGATGTGCCGCTGGTGCAAAAGGTATGGAATGCCGGTCTGAGGGTGTTCTGATGCGGGCCGCGGCCCCATCCGGAATCAACGTTTGAACAGCGCCATGCCCTCAGAGCGCGGCGCGGTGGGTTCGAAGCCGAACTGGGCGTACAGATGCCTGGCGTCGCCGTCGGCGATCAGGCTGACGTAGGCGCTGACGGGCAGCTCACGGTCGATATAGCCGCGTATCGCCGCCATGATGCGCTTGCCCAGTCCCCTGCCCTGGTGCGCCGGCAGCACGGCGATGTCCACCACTTGGTAGAAACTGCCGCCATCGCCTATGACCCGCCCCATGCCCACGACCTCGCCGTCATGCAGCAGCTGCGCCGCGAACAAAGTGCCGGCCAGCCCTCGGCGGGCCGCCTCTTCGGTCTTGGGGCTGAGGCCGGATTCCGCGCGCAAGCGGCGGTAGTCGGCGACAGCGGGCGTCGCCTCGATCAGCTCGTAATCGTCCGGCTCCGGCAGGGCGGCCGCTTCAAGCGGGGCGGGAGCCGCCGCCAGCGGACGCTGCATCAACTCCTCGTCCAGCAGCCGGCCATCCAGCATCAGCGAGCCGGGCAAGAAACCTGCGCGGCGGAATCCTAAGGATTGATACAAGGCCTTGGCCGGCGCGTTTTGCGCATGCACCGCCAGCTCCAGCAACAGCAGCCCCGGCATGCGGCCCGCCTCGTCCAGCGCCGCCAGCAGCAAGCGGCGCGCGATTCCCTTGCCGCGATGCTCCGGCCGGGTGAACACGCCCTGCACCATGGCGCGATGGCGGGCCCTGGCCCGCGTTTCGCGCCGCAAAGCGGCGACGGCGATCAATTCGCCCCCGCGGAACATGCCCAGCACCTTCTGCGTGTCGCTGGGTTCGATCTGCTGCCGGATGGCTTCCAGGCTCAGCGCGGCGACCTCTTCCGCGCTGGCGTGCATGGCCGCCGGATCATGCGTGGCGGCGGCCACGCGTATGGCCTGATAAGCCGCGGCGTCGCTCGCGCCCAATAAACGGAGCGTCAGCGATCCGTTTTGATCGCATGCCTGCATTTATTTTGTTTCCTGCGCATCGCCGACCGCGCAGCTGAAGTTGCTGTAGCTCACCGCCTTGACCCTGCCCTGGCCGCAGGTTTTGACCGCCTGGTCCGTCATGCGCTGCAACTGCGCCGCGTCGCGGTAACTGTCAGCATTGCCGATCACGCAGGCCGACAGGCCCAGCGCGCACATCATTGCCCATGCCAAATGCTTCATTGCCTCTCCCTCCTAAACAAAATGGAAACATGCCAAAATCCTAACAGGCAATGTCATAACCATCCAGTTCGCGTTCGGCTCGCTGCCGCTTCAGCCTTTCCGACAGCAGCGGACCAGAGCCGTAATCCGCTTGCATCCGCCTGGCCACCGCCAGCATGTTGTCGCAGACGATATCGTCGACGGCCAATGCGAAACCCTGCCTCGCCAGTTGCGGCATCAACGCCAACAATTGGTCGCGCACGCGCGGGTACATGATGGCGCGGCCCATGAAACCCGGCGCCAGCGCCAGGCCGTCCGGCTCCAGCCGCCACAAGCGCAGCAAATCCTGGGCGCCGGCGCCGAAATCGCCCAGCGCCAGCCTGTGGCCGTGCTGGCGGTAGCGCCGCAGCAGCGACAGCCCAAGCTCAGCGGTGCGCTCGTCCAGCAACAGCAGCATCTGCGCCTGATGCGCCGGAAACTCCAGCGCATCCAGCAGCCTTGAGGTGAAATCGACGATGCGGTCGCTGTAGGCGTGGCAGAGGCGCGGGTCGACGTCTATCCGCAGCGGCAGATGGCGGCCGTTGCGTCCCAGATGGTTGAGCACATGCAATACGCGGATCAGCTTGAGCAACGCCACCGCCTTGCTTTCGCCGTAATTCATCGCGAACAGCCAATTGGCGGGCAAAACCTGGCCAAACTGGCCATAGATGCGCAGCCGCGCCGCGTACTGCAGCAACTGGCAGCGATCGTCGCGCACCCTAGCCTGCGGGATGAAGCCGCTGCACAGCCACCAGCCGTCGAAGCTGGCGAAAACTTCCTGCTCGTTCCACTGCAGCTTGATCTGCACGCCTTCCGCTTGCAGCAATCGCTGGCCAGCGGCCAGCATGGCGGGCGTGAAGCCGGCTGGAAGCGCCTTGGCGGGCTTGAATCGTTTCATGAGTGAAACCCGGTTGCTGAAAACTGGCGCCACTATAGCCCCGGGCGTGACAAGGTCATATACGATTTGCCGATAAGCCTATCGACTTTCTAGAAATGACGGCTTTTGCCATCTTTTGCATATCGTTTGCTGAATTTCTTGCTTCCGGCAACATCCCCTCGCCGCCTACAGTGACTGCCGCCACTCAAAAAATCACCATGGAAAGCATCATGCGCCCACTGCACCGCCTCGCCATCGCCCTGCTACTCGCTGGCAGCACCTCCGCCTTCGCCGACGTCACCTTGCTCAACGTCTCCTACGATCCGACCCGCGAGTTCTACCAGGACTACAACGCCGCCTTCGCCAAATACTGGAAGGCCAAGACCGGCGAAACCGTCACCGTCAAGCAGTCGCACGGCGGCTCCGGCAAACAGGCGCGCTCGGTGATAGACGGCCTGGACGCCGACGTGGTGACGCTGGCGCTGGCCTACGACATCGATGAGATCTCCAGCCAGGCCAAGTCCATCGCGCCCAACTGGCAGCAGCGGCTGCCCCGCAACGCGTCGCCCTACTCGTCCACCATCGTGTTCCTGGTGCGCAAGGGCAATCCCAAGCGCATCCAGGACTGGAACGATCTGGCCAAGCCCGGCGTGGAAGTGGTGACGCCGAACCCTAAGACCGGCGGCGGCGCCCGCTGGAACTACCTGGCGGCCTGGGGCTACGCGCTGAAGCAGCCCGGCGGCAACGACGCCAAGGCCAAGGACTTCGTCAAAAAGCTGTACGGCAACGTCAAGGTGCTGGACTCCGGCGCGCGCGGCTCGCTGATCACCTTCACCCAGCGCGGCATCGGCGACGTGCTGCTGTCGTGGGAGAACGAGGCCTTCCTCGCCACCAAGGAGCTGGGGCCGGACAAGTTCGACATCGTCACCCCGTCCGTCTCCATCCTGGCCGAGCCGCCGGTCAGCGTGGTGGACAAGGTCGTAGACAAGCGCGGCACCCGCAAGGCGGCCGAAGCCTATCTGCACTACCTGTACAGCCCGGAAGGCCAGGAGCTGGCGGCCAAGCACTACTACCGCCCGCGCGACGCCAAGGTGGCGGCTAAGTACGCCGGCCAGTTCAGCAAGGTGAAGCTGTTCACCATAGACCAGACCTTCGGCGGCTGGCAGAAGGCGCAGAAAACCCACTTCGCCGACGGCGGGGTGTTCGACCAGATTGTGGCGCGCTAAGGTACATTTCTTGGAGCTGAATAATTTTGCGAGAAACAAGCACGTAATCGACGCGCCCAATCCCCTGCAAGCCTGCCGCCGGGCGGCAGACCCGGGGTTTTAAGCGGCTGCTTGTTCGAGCCCCGCGACGTTAGCGCGCATCGCTGAGCGAATCCCTACGTGCGAGGTCTTGCCCCGCCCAGTGATGGATTCGCACGCAGAGCGCTCAGCCGCGCCTCGGGACTGACGGGGCCCGGCGGGAAGCCGAAGGCCAGGCTTGAGGGTGGCCGGGATACTTGACCAAGCCGTGAGTCAGACAAATATCCCCTCCCTGCCCGCCGGGCAGCCCCGGCAATGAAAAACATCATCTGCGCAGCGGATTCAAAACCAGAAAGATCGTGAAAACACCAGGGTTTCCATCACACCCAGACCGTCCGCCCCGCCGCGGGCGGTTCTCTTTCACCCCTCGCCCACTTTGCATAATTTCGAATAAGCAACGAAGAAATGCTTATTTTTGGAATAACGTGCATGCAGATATCGTTTATTCGATTATATGAATTGGAATCCATGATGTCCGCGACACTCGCTCCGCCGCCCCGCCCTCCGCGCGTCCTGCCCGGCTTCAATCTATCGCTGGGCTTCACCGTCAGCTATCTATCGCTGCTGGTGCTGATCCCGCTGGCCGCAGTGGCCTTGCGCGCCGCCGGCCAGCCGCTGGAAAGCTTCTGGCAGGCCGCCGCCTCGCCGCGCGTGCTGGCGTCTTACCGGCTCAGCTTCGGCATGGCGCTGACCGCCGCCGCCATCAACACGGTGTTCGGCCTGCTGCTGGCCTGGTCGCTGGCGCGCTACCGCTTTCCCGGCAAGCGCCTGGTGGACGCGCTGGTGGACTTGCCCTTCGCGCTGCCGACGGCGGTGGCCGGCATCGCGCTGACCGCGCTGTACGCCGGCAACGGCTGGCTGGGGCAATACCTGGAGCCGCTGGGCCTCAAGGTGGCCTTCGGCCCGCTGGGCGTGCTGGTGGCGCTGATCTTCATCGGCCTGCCCTTCGTGGTGCGCACCGTGCAGCCGGTGCTGGAAGATCTGGAGTCGGAACTGGAAGAAGCTGCCGCCTGCCTGGGCGCGCGCCGCTGGCAGACTTTCCGCCATGTGATCCTGCCGGCGCTGCGTCCGGCCTTGCTGACCGGCTTCGCGCTGGCTTTCGCCCGCGCGGTCGGCGAATACGGTTCGGTGATCTTCATCGCCGGCAATGTGCCCATGGTGTCGGAAATCACCCCGCTGATGATCATCAGCAAACTGGAGCAGTTCGACTACGCCGGCGCCGCCGCCATCGCCAGCGTGATGCTGGCCGCGTCCTTCCTGCTCTTGCTGGCGATCAACGGCCTGCAGTTCTGGAGCGCGCGCCGCCGCGCGGGGGGGCGATGATGAGCGCCGTTCTTACCCATTCTCGCCCTACTGCAGGCAAGGCCGCTCAGCTGGAATCCCGCGCCGCCACCCGCGAAACGCGCGCCGTCAAATGCACCATCCTGACGCTGTCGCTAGGCTTCTTCGCCGTGTTTCTGCTTCTGCCGCTGATCGCCGTATTCGTCGAGGCCTTGGCCAAAGGCTGGACCACCTACCTGACCGCGCTGGCGGAACCCGACGCGCTGGCGGCGGTGCGGCTGACGCTGCTGGCGGCGGCGCTGTCGGTGCCGCTGAACCTGGCCTTCGGCATCGCCGCCGCCTGGGCGGTCACCCGCTTCGACTTCCACGGCAAACAGCTGCTGATCACCTTGATCGACCTGCCGTTCTCGGTGTCTCCGGTCGTCGCCGGCCTGATCTTCGTGCTGGTGTTCGGCCAGCAGGGCTGGCTGGGGCCATGGCTGGCGGAATACGGGATCAAGATCATTTTCTCGGTGCCCGGCATCGTGCTGGCCACGCTGTTCGTCACCGTGCCCTTTGTCGCCCGCGAGCTGATCCCGCTGATGGAAGCCCAGGGCCGAGAGGAAGAAGAGGCCGCGGTGGTGCTGGGCGCGCGCGGCTGGCAGGTGCTGTGGCACATCACCCTGCCCAATGTGCGCTGGGCGCTGCTGTACGGCGTGATCCTCAGCAACGCGCGGGCCATGGGCGAGTTCGGCGCGGTGTCGGTGGTGTCCGGCCATATCCGCGGCGAAACCAATACGCTGCCGCTGCACGTGGAAATTCTCTACAACGAGTACAATTTCGCCGCGGCCTTCGCCGTGGCGTCCCTGCTGGCCTTGCTGGCCCTGGTCACGCTCACGCTGAAGAGCTGGGTGGAATGGCGCGGCGTCAAGGAAAACTGAGATGAGCATACAAGTCAAAAACATAAGCAAAGCCTTCGGCGCCTTCGTCGCGCTGAACGACATCAGCCTGGATTTCCCCGGCGGCGAGCTGGTGGCGCTGCTGGGCCCCTCCGGCTGCGGCAAAACCACGCTCTTGCGCATCATCGCCGGCCTGGAGCAGGCCGACGCCGGCCGCGTGCTGCTGGACGGCCAGGACGCCTCCTCCACCCATGTGCGCGAGCGCCAAGTGGGTTTCGTGTTCCAGCATTACGCCCTGTTTCGCCACATGACCGTGTTTGAAAACGTCGCCTTCGGCCTCAGGATGAAGCCGCGCCGCGAACGCCCGTCCGAAGCAGACATCGCCCGCAAGGTGCATGACTTGCTGGACTTGGTGCAGCTCGATTGGCTGGCCGACCGCATGCCAGCCCAGCTGTCCGGCGGACAGCGCCAGCGCATCGCCCTGGCCCGCGCGCTGGCGGTGGAGCCGCGCGTGTTGCTGCTGGACGAGCCCTTCGGCGCGCTGGACGCCAAGGTGCGCAAGGAATTGCGCCGCTGGCTGCGCAAGCTGCACGACGAGCTGCATATCACCTCCCTCTTCGTCACCCATGACCAGGAAGAAGCGCTGGAAGTGGCGGACCGGGTGGTGCTGATGAACCATGGCAAGGTAGAGCAGATAGGCTCGCCGGCCGAAGTCTACGCCCGCCCCGCCAGCGCCTTCGTCTATGGCTTCCTGGGCAGCGCCAACCGCATCCGCGGCGTCAGCCGCGACGGCGCCATCGCGGTGGACGGCCATATGCTGGACGCCGAACACCAGCTGCCGCTCGGCCAGACGGTGGAGGCCTTCATCCGCCCGCACGACCTGTCCATCGAGCCGGATCCGGACGGCGCCGGCCTGCCTGCGCGGGTGCTGCGGGTGCTGACCTTGGGCGGCCTGTCCCGTATCGAGCTGGAAGGCCGCGGCGAACTGGCCGGGCTGTCTTTCGACGCCGAACTGCCGGCCGACGCGCCGCTCTTGGCCACCTTGGCCGCCGGCCAGGACGTGCGGCTGCGCGCGCGCGCCGCCCGCGTATTCGCCGCGGACGCGCAAGGAGGCGGGGCATGAATTTCCAGCAACTGCGCATCATCCGCGAAACCGTGCGCCAGGGCTTCAACCTGACCGAGGTGGCCAACGCGCTGTTCACCTCCCAGTCCGGCGTCAGCAAACATATAAAAGACCTGGAGGACGAGCTGGGCGTGGAGCTGTTCGTGCGCAAGGGCAAGCGCTTCCTGGGCCTGACCGACCCCGGCAAGGAGCTGCTGACCATCGTCGAGCGCATGCTGCTGGACGCCGGCAACATCAAGCGGCTGGCCCAGCAGTTCAGCCTGCGCGACGAAGGCCAGCTGACCATCGCCACCACCCACACCCAGGCGCGCTACGCGCTGCCGCAGGTGGTGACGGCGTTCAAGCGCGCCTTCCCGCGCGTGCACCTGGTGCTGCACCAGGCCAGCCCGGCCGAGCTGGTCAAGCTGCTGCTGGAGGGCGAGGCCGACATCGGCATCGCCACCGAGGCCGTGACCGAGGTGGCCGACCTGGTCTCCTTCCCCTATTACAGCTGGCATCACTGCGTGATCGCCCCGCCCGAGCACCCGCTGCACCAGGAGCCGCTGACGCTGGAAGCGCTGGCCGAGCACCCCATCGTCACCTACCACCAGGGTTTCACCGGCCGGGCCAAAATAGACAACGCCTTCGCCGAGGCCGGCCTGGCGCCCGACATCGTGATGGCGGCGCTGGACGCTGACGTGATCAAAACCTATGTCGAGCTGGACCTGGGCGTGGGCATCGTCGCCTCCATGGCGGTGGACCCGCGCCGCGACGCCGGCGTCAAAGTGGTGGAAGGCCCGCCGCTGTTCGGCCAGCAGACCAGCCGCATCGCCATCCGCCGCGGCCAATACCTGCGCAGCTACGCCTATCGCTTCCTGGAACTGTGCGCGCCGGCGCTGAGCGAGGCCAGCGTGCGCCAGGCGCTGAGCCCGGTGCTGCAGGAGTAGGTTCGCCCCCCTGAATAAAGACAAGGCCCGGCAATGCCGGGCCCGTTTCATGACGCGATAGGCGGCCTCAGCGCTTGTCCATCATGATTTGCAGGATCTGGGTGTCGGTCTGCGCCATGCCTTGAGTGGCCAGCTTGCCCAGGTTGGCAATGGACACGTCGACATCATGAGCGACGATGCCCTCATTGCCGGTGACGCGGGTACCGTCCAGCGCCATCAGCACCGCCTTGAAGCCGGAACCGGCCGAGGTGGACACTTTCATCGCGCAGCTATTGGACGCGCCGTCGCAAATCATGCCGGCCAAGTCGCCTATCATGCTGGAAATCGCCATGCTGACCGCGGAGTAGCCGCCATTCAGCAAGTAAGCCATGCCGGCCGCCGCGCCCATGGACGCGGTGGTGACGGCGCACAGCGCGGACAGCTTGGGAAGGCGGGTGTGGATATAAACCGCGATCAGGTGCGATAGAACCAGCGCGCGTATCATCGTTTCCTGGTCCGCCTTGACGTGCTCGGCCACCACCACCACCGGCATGGTCGCGGCGATGCCCTGGTTGCCGGACCCGGAATTGCTCATCGCCGGCAGCGTGGCGCCGCCCATGCGCGCGTCGGACGCGGCGGTGGTGCGGGTCAGGATGCGGGACAGCAGGCCCTCGGACAGCAAACCCGCCTCGATCTGCCGTTGCAGCGTGGCCCCGATGTGCAGGCCGTACTTGCCGCTCATGCCCTCATCGGCCAGCGCGCTGTTCAGCACGGCGGCGTCATGCATGAAGGCGATCATCTCCAACGGCGCGCGGGTGGCGAAGTCATAGACATCGCGCGCGGTGGCGTCACCCAGTTCGTAGCTTTCCGCCGGCTTGGCGTCGGCCGCCTCGCGCTTGAGCAAGACCTCGCCATTGCGCTCGATCTTGATCACATTGGTGTGGGCGTCCGCGATGGCCACCCGGGCGCACTCGTCGCCGTGCCAGACACAGGCCTCGGCGTACAGGATATTCGGCACCGCGGCCACGCCCAGCTTGATCTTGCCGTCGGCCAGCATCTGCTTGCCGGCCGCCACTTGCTCCACAGTCAGGTTTTTCAGCACTTCCAGCTTGGCGTCCGGGTCGCCGCCCAGCGCGCCGACCGCGGCCGCGATCGGCAGGCCGACGGTGCCGGTGCCCGGCACGGTCACGCCCATGCCGTTTTTCATCAGATTGGCCGATACCCAGGCATCAATGCGTTCCGGCGTTTTGCCCAGCTCGCGTGTCGCCAGCGCGGCGGCCAGCGCCAGCGAGATCGGCTCGGTACAGCCCAAGGCCGGCACCACTTCTTGTTTCAAGGCCTTGACGAATTCCGGCCACAAACTCATTTCGCGTTCAGACATGCTCATTCCCGACACCAAGCGAATTCATATAAACAAATAACTTTTTCTTACTTTACCATCAAGTCGCCGCCATGTGTGCTTAAAAAATAAGCTACCCAAACCCGTCCATCATTCCCAGTCCAAACCAGCCACTCAAGGCTTCACCCAGCCGGCAGCGATAGGCCGAGCCAATGCCCATCGGTAGGCGGCTTCCGCCATGCGCAGCCAACCGTTCTCCAGCCGCGCCCACAACGGAACCAGGGCCGCATACCAAGCCAGCGAAACCAGCAAGGCTCCCAGCATGTCCAGCGGAAAATGCACGCCCAAGTACACGCGCGACCAAGCGACGGCCACCCCGATCACGGCCAGCAGCCCCCCCCAGCCGCGCGCAGGGCTGAAACACCAGCACAGCGCCATCATGGCGAAAATCGTGCCGTGATTGCTGGGGAAGGACGGCGTGGCGTCGTGCGCGAGAAAAACATGGCCTACAGGCATGGCGAAGGGGCGCGGATGGGGCCAGGCCAGGCCGATCAGCCAGTTGCCCAACAGGGCGACGCCGGTGAACAGCAAGGCCTTGAGTATGGTAGCGCGGAGCATGGGTCTGCCCCACAGCCATAACACGAGCAGCAGGATGGGCAACAGACGCATCAGATCGCGCGCGATGAACGTTGCCAGCTGGAGGGCGTAGGACGAGCTGGCCGGCGTGGCGTTGATCAGCAGGAATAGGGATTCATTGACGTTTTCGAGCATGGCCATGGCTAATCGGACAAAACGGCGCCAGGCCGCTGTTGCCAATCATTTAAAGTGGGGATGCGGTTTTAGTCGCAATTGTGAAGTTTTTGTTCCAAGCAGATTAAACAAACCCATTCGACATAACCGCTCTTTTCGCCGCGCCATGCAAAAAGCCCGCATCTTGCGATGCGGGCTTTTCTGTATGCTTGGCTCCCCGAGCAGGGCTCGAACCTGCGACCTGCGGATTAACAGTCCGTCGCTCTACCAACTGAGCTATCAGGGAACATCAGAGAAAAGGATAGTAACCCACCCAGCCTCTTTCGTCAATAGTTGACCAAGCGCGCGGCGCAGACCGCGCCGCGCCAACGGCATCAACCCTGGCGGGTTTCCACCTGCATCAGCTGCACCGGCGCTTCCGGCTCGGCCGCGCCTTGCGACACGACATCGCGGCGACGCGGGCCTTGCGGCACGACCGGCTCGACCACGGCAGGCGCCTGCTCGGCAGCCGGCTTGGTCGACACCATCACCAGACCGCCCAGGTCCATCGGCTTGGCCTCTTCCACCACCGGCGCGGCAACCGCCGCCACAACGGCAGGCGCTTCGACCGCAGGCGCTTCCGCCACGGCTTCCACAACAGCCGGAACAGGCTCAGCTTCAACCGCTTCAGCCGGAGCCGCTTCGGTGACCACAGGCGCGGCCACGACAACCGGCTCCACATCAACGGCCTCGGCCTTGGCTTCCTCCACCACCGGCGCTTCCGCCTGCGGGGCCGCCTCGGCCACAGCTGCCTCAACCGCGGCTTCAGCCTGAACTTCGACCACCGGCTCAATAGCGGCTACGACCTCAACCGGCTTGGCCTCCACTACCGGCTCGGCTTGCGGCTGGCCTTGCACCGTTTCGGCCACGGCCTCGACGGCGGCGACCGTCACGGCAGCGGCGGCAGCGATGCCGGCAGCTTCAACGGCTTGACCTTCGGCGCCCGCGTCGGCAACTGCGCCTTCCGCCTGGACTTCCGGATTGTCGCGGCGACGATCGCGGCGGCTGCGGCGGCGGCGGCGTTCGCTGCGCTCCTGCTGCTCGGCCAGATCGCCCTCCACGCCGTCCGCTGCCTCAACGCGAACCTCATCCGGCACCAGCGGCTTGTCGGCTTCAAGCGGCGCGGCAACCGGCGCCTGGCGGCGACGCGGCTCCTGCTGCGGCTTGTCCTGCTTCTCGACGTTCACACGCTCTTCGCGCGGCGCCTGCTCGCGGACTTCCTTGGCTTCGCGCGGCTCGCGGCCTTCGCGCTCGCGGCGGCGGTTGCCGCGCTCGCGCGGCTGCTCGTTGCGCTCCTCGCGCTGAGCCGTGTCCTTGCGCTCCTGACGCTCATCCTTGCGCTCGGCGTCCTTGCGCTCGTGGCGCGGCTTGCCCTCGTCCGGCGTGGCCTGGCGGCGCTGCTCGTGCTCGCGGCGGGCCTGGCCGCCGGTGCGGCGCTCCTGCTGACGCTGGCGATTCCCGCGCTGCTCGTTGCGCGAAGCTGCGGCCACCGGCTTTTTCTTCTCCGGCTCGGCCGCCTTTTCCGGCTCGGCGAACAGGCCCTTGAACCAGGCGGCGATGCCGGCGAACAAGCCCGCCGGCTCGGCAGCCTTGACCGGCGCGGCAGGGGCGGCAGTCGGCGCCGGCTGTTGCGGCGTGATGCCCTTGACGGCGGCTTCCAGACGCACGGCCTTCGGCTTTTCCTGGCCGAAGTTGGTGATCACGTCCTCTTCCTGCACTTCCACGCGGCTGTAGCTCGGCGCTTCGCCCAGCTCGGCCATGTCGTCATGGCGCACGCGCACGATCTTGTAGTGCGGGGTTTCCAGGTGGATGTTCGGGATCAGCACCACGTCCACGTCGAGGCGTTCCTCGATGGAGTGGATTTCGGCGCGCTTCTCGTTCAACAGGAAAGTGGCCACATCGACCGGCACCTGCGCGTGCACCGCGCCGGTGTTTTCCTTCATCGCCTCTTCCTGGATGATGCGCAGGATGTGCAAGGCGGACGATTCGGTGCCGCGGATGAAGCCGATGCCATGGCAACGCGGGCACGGCTCGTGGCTGGTCTCGCCCAGGGACGGCTGCAGGCGCTGACGGGACAGCTCCAGCAGGCCGAAGCGGGACAGCTTGCCCATTTGCACGCGGGCGCGGTCATGCTTCAGAACATCGCGAAGGCGGTTTTCCACGTCGCGCTGGTTCTTCGGGTTTTCCATGTCGATGAAGTCGATCACCACCAGACCGCCCAGGTCGCGCAGGCGCAGCTGGCGGGCGATCTCTTCAGCCGCTTCCAGATTGGTGCGGACCGCGGTTTCCTCGATGTCGGCGCCCTTGGTGGCGCGCGCCGAGTTGACGTCCACCGACACCAGCGCCTCGGTGTGGTCGATCACGATGGCGCCGCCGGACGGCAGCTGCACGCTGCGCGAGAAGGCGGTTTCGATCTGGTGTTCGATCTGGAAGCGGGAGAACAGCGGCACATGGTCCTTGTACAGCTTCACACGCGACAGCATGTTAGGCATGACATGGCTCATGAACTGGCGGGCCTGGTCGTGGATTTCCTCGGTGTCGATCAGCACTTCGCCGATGTCCGGATGGAAATAGTCGCGAATCGCGCGGATCACCAGGCTGCCTTCCTGCAGAATCAGGAACGGCGCGGACTGGGCGCCGGCAGCGCCTTCGATGGCGCGCCACAGCTGCATCAGGTAACCCATGTCCCACTGCAGCTCTTCCAGATTGCGGCCGATGCCGGCGGTGCGCGCAATCAGGCTCATGCCGTGCGGCACTTCCAGCTGCGACAGCAGATCCTTCAGCTCCTGGCGCTCTTCGCCCTCGATGCGGCGCGATACGCCGCCGCCGCGCGGGTTGTTGGGCATCAGCACCAGGTAACGGCCGGCCAGGCTGATGTAGGTGGTCAGCGCCGCGCCCTTGTTGCCGCGCTCGTCCTTCTCCACCTGCACCACCACTTCCATGCCTTCGCGCAGGACGTCTTGAATGCGCGGACGGCCGCCTTCATAGCCTTGGAAATAGGAGCGGGAAACTTCCTTGAACGGCAGGAAGCCGTGGCGTTCGGTACCGTAATCGACAAAGCAGGCTTCCAGCGAAGGCTCGATCCGGGTGATCACACCCTTGTAGATATTGCCCTTGCGCTGTTCCTTGCCTACGGTCTCGATATCGAGATCGACGAGCTTTTGCCCGTCGACAATGGCGACGCGCAGCTCTTCGGCCTGCGTCGCGTTGAACAACATGCGTTTCATTTACATTCCTTGCGCAGCACTCACGCAAGGATGCAGCCAGTATTTGACGGCCCAGTGACTAAGATGGGCGCTTTCCGAAAGAAGTGTCGCGGTAAAGATCGAGAAAAACAGGTTTGCTATGACAGCCTACTTCCTGATTGGGTCACACGCCGCCCCGCGGCTTTGTGCGCAACCGGCGCATCGGCGTTGTCGCCGATCCCGCCTACCGGGCGGGACAAACACTGCGGATCGACTGGCGTGTCGGGTCAAACTTCGCTGCAAAATCCCCCGACTGGCTTGGCATCGGAAGATGGAAGACTCGTGAGTGCGTTATGCGTATAAATGCATTACCATCGCTACTTTTCGGTGAGCGAGTTAACCTTGGCTGCGGCTGTGACCAACGGCATCAGGTCAGGAGTTGGCCCCTGCCGGCCGTTCCGGATTTCCGCAGCAGCATCACGCAAACTGCCCGTGATCTTGGATTTCCGCCGCCATCCGCTTCGGGTGCCACGCACCGCGGACAGCGCCACAAGTATAAGCAATATGACAGACATTCGCAAAGATTCCGTAACCTTCCTTGAAGTGACCGCAGAAGATGCCGGCCAGCGGCTGGACAACTACCTGCAGCGCCTGCTCAAGGGGGTGCCCAAGAGCCATATCTATCGCATCCTGCGCTCCGGCGAAGTGCGAGTGAACAAGGGCCGCGTCGACGCCAGCTACCGCGTGGCGGACGGGGACACGCTGCGCATTCCGCCGATCCGCGTCGCCGAACGCCCGGAAAAAATCGTGCCTGCCGCCACCTTCCCGGTCATCTACGAGGACGACGCGCTGCTGGTGATCAACAAGCCGGCCGGCGTGGCCGTGCACGGCGGCAGCGGCGTGTCCTTCGGCGTGATCGAACAACTGCGCCGCGCCCATCCGGACTGGCGCTATCTGGAACTGGTGCACCGGCTGGACCGCGAAACCTCCGGCCTGCTGATGCTGGCCAAGAAGCGTTCCGCGCTGACCAAGCTGCACGACATGATGCGCGACAATGTGCCGGACAAACGCTATCTGGCGCTGGCCACCGGCCACTGGCCGGAAAACGTCAAGCAGGTGAAACTGCCGCTGTTCAAGTTCCACACGCCGGACGGCGAGCGCCGGGTCAAGATCGCCGAAGGCGACGACGGCCAGTACGCCCACACCAACTTCTCCATCCAGCAGCGCTACACTGAATTCACGCTGGTGGAGGCGCATCTGCGCACTGGCCGCACCCACCAGATACGCGTGCACATGCAGGCCAATGGCTGCGCCATCGCCGGCGACGAGAAATACGGCGACTTCGCGCTGAACAAGGAACTGGCGCGCCGCGGCCTGAAGCGGATGTTCCTGCACGCGAAAAGCCTGACCCTGCCCCACCCATTAACCGGCGCGCCGCTGAAGCTGGAGGCGCCGCTGCCGCCGGAGCTGCAGAAATTCCTGAAAACCCTGGAGCCGCGCTGATGCGTGAATACGATCTGGTAGTGTTCGACTGGGACGGCACCTTGATGGACTCCACGGCCCATATCGTCCATGCCATCCAGCAAGCCTGCCGGGAACTGAGCTTGCCTGTTCCGGCGCGCGACGCCGCCAGCCACGTCATCGGCCTGCGCCTGGCCGACGCGATGCGGCAATTTTGCCCGGACGATCAAGCGCACCGCTTAGGCGAGCTGGTAGACGCCTTCCGCCGCCACTACCAGGCCGGCCTGGACCAGGTCACGTTGTTCGATGCCGCCCGCGACACCCTGGAAGCCATCCGCGCGCATGGCGTCTTCGTCGCCATCGCCACCGGCAGCAGCCGCGCCGGCCTGGACCGCTCCCTGTCCGCCGCCGGCATCGCCGGACTGTTCGACGCCACCCGCACCGTGGACGAGTGCCACTCCAAGCCGCACCCCGACATGCTGCTGCAACTGACGGATTTCTTCGGCGTGGAATGCCGCCGCACGGTGATGGTGGGCGACACCAGCCACGACCTGCTGATGGCCGGCAATGCCGGCTGCCACGGCGTCGGCATCGGCCACGGCGCCCATGCCCTGGAGCAACTGCAGCACTGCCAGCCGCGCGCCATCGTCCACTCGCTGCCGGAGCTGGCCGCATGGCTGCTGCCCCGGCTAGGCTGATCTGCGCCGCCGAGCTGCTGCAGGACAGCGGCCCGGCCCACCGCTTCGACATCGAACAAGCGGACGGCGACCCGCTGCCCGCCTTCGTGATCCGCTACCACGGCAAGGTGCACGGCTACGTGAACCGCTGCCGCCACATTCCCATCGAGCTTGACCTGCAGGACGGCCGCGTCTTCGACCTCTCCGGCCACTACCTGATCTGCAGCATGCACGGCGCGCGCTACCACCCAGCCACCGGCTATTGCAGCTGGGGCCCCTGCAAGGGTCAGTCGCTCACGGCGCTGGACGTGATTGAAGAAAACGGCCAAGTCTGGCTCAATGTCATGCCCGCATGATTTTTGCTAGACTGCCGGGATGATTCCAGGAGCGAAACCGACCATGAGCGATACCCCGAACTGGGAAAGAGAAGTATTGGAAAAACTGGCTACCGCCTCCCTGGTGGAGCAGCGCCGCAGCCGGCAGTGGAAGATCTTCTTCCGCCTGGTGTGGCTGGGCATCGTCATCCTCATCGCCGTCAGCCTCTTTCTGCGCAAGGAAGAAAAGGCCGCCGCCAGCCTGACCGGCAGCGGCCACACCGCCGTGATCACGCTGGACGGCGCCATCAGCAGCGATAACGACACCGGCGGCAAGATGATCAAGGCGCTGGACGCCGCCTTCGATGACCGCGGCACGCGCGGCGTGATCATAGACGCCAACAGCCCCGGCGGCAGCCCGGTGCTGTCCGGCATGATCTACGATGAAATTCGCCGCCTGAAAAAACTGCATGCCAATATTCCGGTCTATGTGGTAGTGAGCGAGGTCTGCGCCTCCGGCTGCTATTACATCGCCTCCGCCGCGGACAAGATCTTCGTCGACAAGGCCAGCATCGTCGGCTCCATCGGCGTGCTGTCCGACGGTTTCGGCTTCACCGGGGCCATGGAAAAACTGGGCATAGACCGCCGCCTGAAGACCTCGGGCGAAAACAAGGCGATGGGCGATCCGTTCTCGCCCGTCAACCCCAAGCACGACGCCATCCGCCAACAGCTGCTCGACGACATCCATGTCCAATTCATCCAGGCGGTGCAGGCCGGCCGCGGCAGCCGCCTGAAGAACGATCCGCAGTTGTTCAGCGGCCTGGTGTGGCTGGGCGAAAAAGCCATTCCGCTGGGACTGGCGGACGGCTACGGCACCGTGCCGTCCGTGGCCCGCGACGTGGTCAAGGCGGAAAAAACGGTGGACTTCACCCAGCAGGATGATTTCTCCAGCCGCGTGGCGCGCCGCATAGGCGTGGAGTTCGCCGGCGGCGTGAAATCGCTGTTCGATCCGCAACTATTCTGACTCGAGCGGAGGCGCCCATGGCATCCCGACGCAAGCGGCATGAAGAAGAGCATGAGAACCACGAACGCTGGCTGGTTTCCTATGCCGACTTCATCACGCTGCTGTTCGCCTTCTTCGTGGTGATGTACGCCATTTCTTCGCTGAACGAAGGCAAGTACCGGGTGATGTCCTCGGCCATCATGGACGCCTTCCGCAGCGGGACCATGGTCACGGTGCAAACCACGCCGCCCACAGGCGGCGCCAATACCATGATCGAAATTCCGCAGACCAAGCCCATAGGCAAGGCGGTCAAATCCGGCCATCCAGCCCAGGAAACCGCCAAGCTGGGGCAACTGACGCAAGACCTGGCCAAGGCGCTGGGACCGCTGGTCATGAGCGGCGAAGTCACCATCACGCACAATAGCCAGGGCATCACCATAGACATCCGCGACAGCGCGCTGTTCGCCGTCGGCCAGGCCGTACCCAACCAGCAATCGCTGCCGCTGATGTCCAGCATGGCCAGGCTGCTGGCCGGCGTGGACAATTCCATCCGCGTGGAAGGCTTCACCGACAACGTGCCCATCCGCACGCCCGTCTTCCCGTCCAACTGGGAACTGTCCGCCGCGCGCGCCGGCGGCATCGTGCGGCTGTTCCAGGAAAACGGCATCGACCCGCAGCGCTTGGTGGCCGTCGGCCACGGCTCCAACCTGCCGGTAGCCGACAACGCCTCCGCGGAAGGACGCGCCCGCAATCGCCGCGTCACCATCTCCGTGATATCCGACACCGCCGGCGAGCCGGCCGCGGATGCCTCCGCTCCCACCACCCAAGCCACCGAGGTCAAACCATGAGCACGCCCCTCTCCCACGCCACGCTGGAACAGCTGTTCCTGAACGCCCGCACCCACAGCCACTGGCAGCCGCGCCCGGTGGGCGACGAGCTGCTGCATCAATTGCACGAGCTGCTGAAACAGGCGCCGACCAGCGCCAACTGCTCGCCGGCCCGCTTCGTCTTCGTCAAGAGCACCGAGGCCAAGGCCAAGCTGAAGCCCTGCCTGGCGGAAGGCAATGTGGAAAAAACCATGTCCGCGCCGATCTGCGTGATCGTTGCCCACGACACCCGCTTCCACGAACACCTGCCCAAGCTATTCCCTCATGCCGACGCCAAAAGCTGGTTCGAGGGCAATCAAGCGCTGATCGACACCACGGCCTTCCGCAACGGCACGCTGCAGGGCGCTTACCTGATCCTGGCCGCGCGCTCGCTGGGCCTGGATTGCGGCCCGATGTCCGGCTTCGACAACGCCGCGCTGGACGCCGCCTTCTTCCCTGACGGCCGCTTCAAGTCCAACTTCCTGATCAATCTGGGCTACGGCGAAGCCGACAAGCTGTTCCCGCGCTCGCCGCGCTTCAGCTTCGACGAGGCCTGCCAGATTCTCTAATCAGGCGATTGATTCTGGCCTGATCGCAATGCCCGGTTATAATGCCGGGCATTTGTCTGCCCGGAGAATGCCATGCTGTACCCGCTGCTGCGCCCGCTGCTGTTCAAGTTCGACGCGGAAACCGCCCATGAACACACGCTGAAGATGCTGGACAGCGCGCACAGGCTGCACCTGACCCAGCTGGCCGCCGGCGCAGCCACGCGCCAGCCGGTGCAAGCCATGGGCATCACCTTCCCCAACCCGGTGGGCCTGGCCGCCGGCCTGGACAAGAACGGCGAGCACATCGACGCGCTGGCCGCGCTCGGCTTCGGCTTCATCGAAATCGGCACCATCACGCCGCGCCCGCAAGACGGCAACCCCAAGCCACGGCTGTTCCGCCTGCCCGAGCATGAGGCCATCATCAACCGCATGGGCTTCAACAACCGCGGCGTGGCGGCTCTGCTGGACAATGTGCGGCGCTGCAAATTCAAGGGCGTGCTCGGCATCAATATCGGCAAGAACGCGATCACGCCGATAGAAAACGCCGTGGACGATTACCTGGCCTGCCTGGAGCAGGTTTACACCGCGGCCAGCTATGTCACCGTCAACATTTCCTCGCCCAACACCAAGAACCTGCGCCAACTGCAACAAGGCGATGAGCTGGGCAAGCTGTTGGCGGCGCTGAAACAGCGCCAGCAAATGCTGGCGGACAAGCACGGCCGCTACGTGCCCCTGGCGGTGAAGATCGCGCCGGACCTGGACGAGGAGCAGATCGCCGAAATCGCCCGCCTGCTGACCGCAAACGGCATAGACGGCGTGATCGCCACCAATACCACGCTGTCCCGCGCTGAAATCGCCGGCCACCCGCATGAAAACGAGGCTGGCGGCCTGTCCGGCGCGCCTGTGCGCGGCCGCTCCACCGCCGTCATCCGCAAGCTGGCGCGGGAACTTGACGGCGCGCTGCCTATCATAGGAGTGGGCGGCATCCTGTCAGGCAGCGACGCCGTCGAAAAGCTGGAAGCCGGCGCTCAGCTGGTGCAGCTCTACAGCGGCCTGATCTATCGCGGGCCGGAGCTGGTGAGCGAATGCAGCCGCGCTACGGCACAATACCTACAAGCTCGCAATTGAACTCAAGAATGGAGCAGGAGATGATTTCCAACCTTTCCCGCGCATGCGTGGTCGGCCTGCTGAGCGCAGGCATCCTCAGCGGCTGCGCCACCTCGGACTCCGCCGCCGTTTACTCCAAGAGCCAGATGCGCCAGGCGCAGACCGTGCAGTTCGGCACCGTGGTCTCGGTGCAGAACGTCAAGATGGAAGGCGACAACAATGAGCTGCTGACACTGGGCGGCGCCGCGCTGGGCGGCCTGGCGGGCAGCAACATCGGCGGCGGCAAGGGCCAGACGGCGGGCGCCATCGTCGGCGCGCTGGCCGGCGGCTTCGGCGCCCAGGCCGCGCAACGCGCCATGACCAAGAACGCGCTGGAAATCACCGTCAAGCTGGATACCGGCCGCACCATTTCCATCGTGCAGGAGGCCGATATTCCCTTCGTGGCGAATCAGCGCGTGAAAGTATTGAGCGGCGGCGGCAACGACCGCGTGGTGCCTTACTGATTCCCAGGCCCGGCCCCAAGAAAAACAGGCCCGCCAGGGCCTGTTTCACTTTGTCCCGCCCGCTTGCCGGGGCATGTGCTCCGGCAGCCACTGCCAGCGCCCTGCGCGCAGCATCTGCAGCGGCCGATAGCCCGACTTGTACGCCATCTTGCGGCACTCGGCTATCCAATAGCCCAGGTAGACATAACCCAGACCAAGCTGCCTTGCCTGCTCCACCTGCCACAGCACGTTGTACACACCCAGGCTCATCTGGCTGTCATCGGGATCATAAAAGGTGTAAACCGCGGACAGACCATCGGCCAGCCTATCCACCAGGCTGACCATTTTCAGCTCGCCATCCAGCCGAAACTCCACCAGCTGGCTATCCACGCCGCTCTTGAGAATGAACTCGCTATACTGCTGCGCATCGTCCTCCGACATGCCGCCCCCCGCATGACGGGTCTGCTGGTACAAGCGGTACAGCGCGTAGTGCTCGGCATCGAATTGCAAGGGCAGCCAGCGCGCCTGCAGGGCGCTGGCGCGCTTCCATATCCGCCGCTGAGTGCGATTGGGCTGAAAGTCCGCCACCGGCAGGCGCACGGGGATGCAGGCCTGGCAGGTGTCGCAATACGGACGATAGGTATACAGGCCGCTGCGGCGGAAACCGAGCCGCACCAGCTGACCATAGACGCCGGCGTCTATCGCCTCGGCGGGAATCGCCACCTGGGAGCGCGCCATCCTCTCCGGCAGATAGCTGCAGGGATAGGGCGCCGTGGCGTAGAAATGGATGGCCGCAACCTGGCCGGCTTCACGATGACTCATGGCGGTAATGGTATTCCCACATCCGAGCGGGCTGATCTTGCCCGATCCTCTCCTTCAGCGTAGCAATAAAAACATCTCGCGGCACCAGCCGGGCGCCCAGACTCTGCAGGTGGGCAGTATGCATCTGGCAATCAATCATGCTCACACCCTGCCGCTCCAGATGCTGAACCATGTGTACAAAGGCCAGCTTGGAGGCATCCTTGCGCCGCGAGAACATGGATTCGCCATAAAACATTCTTCCCAAGCACACGCCATAGAGGCCGCCGACCAGCTGGCCATCCATCCAGGTTTCAAAGCTGTGGGCATACCCCAGCTGATACAAACGGCAGTAGGCGGCCACCATGTCCGGCACGATCCAGGTGCCATCCTGCCCCGGCCGCGGCTCCGCGCAGCGGCGCATGACGGTCTCGAACGCGCTGTCCACGCGAATCTCGTAGTCCAGATTGCGCAAGGTCTTGGCCAGGGAACGGCTGATCTTCAGCTCAGACGGATACAGCACCATGCGGGGGGCGGGCGACCACCACAAAATAGGCTCGCCCGAGGAAAACCACGGGAAAATCCCCTCGGAGTAGGCGCAGAGCATGCGCTTTGGGGATAGATCGCCGCCGGCGGCCAACAGGCCGTTGGGATGGCTGAGGGCCTGCGTCACCGGCGGGAAGACAGGCTCGGGTCCGAGCCAGGGAATCATCCGCGGTGACCGCCCTTGCCCAGGCAGTCCGGACACTCGCCGTACATGTACAAGGCGTGCTCGACGATGCGGAAACCATGCTGCTGCGCGATGCGATCCTGCAGCGCCTCGATCTCCGGATCGAAGAACTCCACCACCTTGCCGCAGTTGACGCAGACCATGTGGTCGTGATGCCCGCCCTGGTTCAGCTCGTACACCGCCTTGCCGGTCTCGAAATGGTGGCGCACCAGGATGCCGGCCTGTTCGAACTGGGTCAGCACGCGGTAAATGGTGGCGAGTCCGATGTCGATGTTTTCCGCCAGCAATTTGCGGTACACATCTTCGGCCGACATATGGCCCGAGTCCGCCTGCTCGAACAGGTCCAGGATTTTCAGGCGCGGCCCGGTGGCTTTCAGGCCGATATCTTTGAGGTGACTGGCTTTGCTCATCATGATATAAAGTGAGTCGGTTTTCGAATCATGATAAAGCCTTTTGACGGCTTTGCCTAATTACAGCCTCATAAACATCGAGTCAATCGGAGTATCATGCGCGCCCTGATTTTCGCCGCAGTCCTCGCCGTCTCCGGCTGCAGTTCCCTCAATCCGCTCGACTGGACCCACAAGGTGGACGTCCCGCAGGGCAATTACGTCACCGCGGACGTCGTCGCCAAGCTGAAGCCCGGCATGACGCGCGCCCAAGTCCGCTTCCTGCTGGGCACGCCGCTGCTGACCGACGCCTTCCACGCCAACCGCTGGGACTACAAATACAGCGACAGCGCCGGCGGCAAGGTGGATCCGGCCAGCGACAAACTGCTGACCGTCTATTTCAACGGCGACGTGCTCGATCACGTAGACGGCCAGGCCCAACCCGCCCCGCCGGCCAAGCAACTGGATGCCGCGCCGGAGTCGAAGAAGCCATGAAGCCGCAAAACATCGTCATCGTTGGCGCCACCGGCCGCATGGGCCGGGTGCTGATCGAATCGGTGCTGAGCACGCCCGGCACGCGCCTGCACGCGGCGATAGACCGTGCCGACTCCGGCTTCATCGGCCAGGACGCCGGCCTGTTCTGCGGACGCGCCAGCGGCGTAGCCATCAGCTCCGACTTCATCGCCGCGCTGGACGGCGCCGATGCAGTGATCGACTTCACCCGCCCCGAAGCCACGCTGGAGCACCTGCTGGCCTGCGCGGAGCGCGGCGTGCGCATGGTGATCGGCACCACCGGCTTCGACGACGCCGGCAAGGCCGCCATCCGCGCCGCAGCGGAGAAAGTCGGCGTGGTCTTCGCCGCCAACTTCAGCGTCGGCGTCAATCTGACCTTCAAGCTGCTGGACATGGCCGCCCGCGTGCTGAACGAGGGCTACGACATCGAGATTATCGAGGCCCACCATCGTTTCAAGGTGGACGCGCCATCCGGCACCGCCTTGCGCATGGGCGAAGTGATCGCCGACGCCTTGGGCCGCGACCTCAAGCAATGCGCCGTCTACGGCCGCGAAGGCGTGACCGGCGAGCGCGACCCGCAAACCATAGGCTTCGCCACCGTCCGCGGCGGCGATGTGGTGGGCGACCACACCGCGCTGTTCGCCGCGCTGGGCGAGCGCGTGGAAATCAGCCACAAGGCCTCCAGCCGCGCCACCTTCGCCAATGGCGCCGTGCGCGCCGCGCGCTGGCTGTCCGACAAACCCCACGGCCTGTTCGACATGCAGGACGTGCTCGGCCTGCGCTGACCCCACGGAGGGGCCTCGCCCCTCCCTTCCCCTCGCCATGCGCCTCGCCCCCCTGATCTCCCTTCTGCTGTGCCTGCTGAGCGCCACCGCCATCGCTTCCCTGTTCCATCACAGCCACCTGAGGCTGGACAGCCTGCTTCGGCTTGACCCGCAGCCCCAGCTGGAATGGCAGCTATTGCTCGAGCTGACCTTGCCAAGGTTGCTGGCGGCAGCCTGCGCCGGCGCCTTGCTGGCCAGCGCCGGTGCAGCGGTGCAGGCCCGCTTTCGCAACCCGCTGGCCGAACCCGGGCTGATCGGCATCAACAGCGGCGGCGCGCTGGCCGCGGCGTTGGCGCTGAGTCTGGGCGCCGGCCTGTACGGCGTGGCGCTGGCGGGCTTCGCCGGCGGCCTCGCCGCCCTGCTCCTGGTCCGGCTGCTGGGCAGCGACCGCGACGGCAACCGGCTGATCCTTAGTGGCCTAGCCGTGAGTACCCTGCTGGGCAGCCTGCTGACCCTGTTGCTTACCACCCTCCCCGACGGCTCGCTGCGCGTCGTCACCTTCTGGCTCATGGGCAGCTTCGCCAGCGTGGAGTGGCCGCAAACGCTGATCCTGCTGGTGGCCACGCCCTTGATCTGGCTGGGCTTGCACCGCAACTGGCGTTTTCTCAATGCCCTGCAGCTGGGCACCAGCACCGCCTACTACCTGGGATTTCACGTACGCCGCCAAGAGTGGATCGTCATTCTGCTGGCTGCGCTGGCGGCCGGGCTGGTGGTGGCCAATTGCGGCATGATAGGCTTCGTCGGCCTGATGGCGCCCCATCTGGCGCGGCAATTGGTCGGCAGCGACTCCCGGCGCCTATTGCTGACTGCGCCCTTGCTCGGCGCCTGGCTCAGTCTCAGCTCCGACTGGCTGGCGCGCAGCTTGCTGGCCCCGGCCGAGCTGCCGGTCGGCGTGATCACCAGCCTGCTGGGCGCGCCGTTCTTCCTGTGGCTGCTGCGTCGACAGGAAGACCGACATGCTTGAAATCCGCCAGGCCAGCCTGAGCCGACAAGCGAGCCGGATTCTGGACAATATCAGCCTGACCGTGCACACCGGCGAACTGCTGGTGGTGCTGGGTCCCAACGGCGCCGGCAAGAGTTCGCTGCTGAAGCTGCTTTCCGGGCTGTGGCGGCCTGATCAAGGCGAGGTGCTGCTGGATGGCCAAGCGCTGTCCACGCTGAATAGCCGCCAGCTGGCGGCAAGGCGAGCGGTCATGGAACAGCACCCCTGCGCGCCGGCCGACTGGACCGGGGAACAGCTGGTCGCCGCGGGCGCATATTTGCATGCCGCCACGCCCCCGGATCGAACACGCGCCGCGATCGACCAAGCGCTGGAACTGGCAGACGCGCACGACTTGCGCGGACGGCGCCTGGCGGAATTGTCAGGCGGAGAGCGGCAAAGACTGCATCTGGCCAGAGCGCTGAGCCAGCTGCTGCTGTCAGAGCAGGCCGAGCGCTATCTGCTGCTGGACGAACCGACCGCCGCGCTGGACTTCGCCCTCGCCGACGCCCTGATGGCGCAGACCCGGGCCTTGTGCCGCCAACCCGGCATCGGCGCGCTGGCGGTGGTGCATGACCTGAACCTGGCCTTGCGCCACGCGGATAAGGTCTTGCTGCTGAACGATGGACAGGCGGCAGGATATGGCGACGCCGAGCAAATCATGCAGCGGGAGCGCCTCGAGCGGGTCTACGGCGTCCGCCTGGCGGAGCTGACCCACCCGGAGCAACCCTGGCGCGCATTCATTCCGCTGCCGGATGCCTAGCAGAGGTAGCCAACATCCTCCCGCCTATATTGCGCGGGTCAGGCAAAGCTGCCATTCTGACTTTCCCGCCTTTGCAATCGAAGGTTCACCATGCCTCTGCTTGCCGCCCTGCAATCCCTGCCCAAACAATTTTGTGGCGAAGGCATCAACCACGAAGATCAGACTTTCACCGGCTGCCTGCATTGGCAATCTCTGCCGGGCCAGCGCGCCCTGTTGCTGCACTACACCGCCAGCGGCACCGATGGGGCCATCCTGCACCAAGAGACCACCTTGCTTGGCTATCAGCCCGATGGCACCTTGTGCCTGTGGCCAGTGATGGAGGAACTGCCTTTTGTTCTGCCGCATCCAGCCGCCCGTTTTGCCGAATCCGGCCATGGCGTGCTGGAAGTAGTATTCGCCAGCGGCCCGCGCAGCCTGGGCGAGCTGTTCCGCCAGGAAATCACCATCCGCCTGGAGTCCAATGGCCTACTCTATTACGCCCATGCCTGGGGCCTGCCCAAGGGCAGCTTTGAAGACCGTTCCCATTGCCGGCTGTCTCCGGTCGGCGGCACCGCCTGAGCTGGGGCGCTCCGCCTCCGGCGGCAAAGAAAAAGGCAACGCGCACGCGTTGCCTTTTTTCCATCTCACCGGGAAAATCAAGTGGAAACCGCCTCCTTGCTAGGCTGGACTTCAAACAATTGCTTGACCTCGCCATTGGCATCCACGCTTTCCAGCCTCACGTCAAAGCCCCACAGCCGGCATACATGCTTCAAGACCTCCTGCGCGCTCTGCTCCTCCAGCGGCCTGCGGTTATGCATGGTATGGCGCAGCGTCAGGCTGCGGTCGCCCCGCACATTAACCGACCAGACCTGGATATTAGGCTCGCGCGATCCCAGGTTGTATTGCTCCGCCAACTTGGCGCGAATGTCGCGATAGCCTTCTTCGTCATGGATGCTGGAAATTTCCAGCTTATCGTCGCGGTCGTCGTCGCGGATCGAGAACAGACGGAAATCACGGATCAACTTGGGCGACAGATACTGCGAAATGAAGCTCTCGTCCTTGAAGTTGCGCATGGCGAATTCCAGCGACTCCCGCCAATCCGTGCCCGCCAGATCCGGGAACCAGGCGCGGTCTTCGTCGGTGGGCGCCTCGCAGATGCGCTTGATGTCTTGGTACATAGAGAAACCCAAGGCATAAGGATTGATGCCGCTGTACCAGCGCGCCGTCACCGGCGGCTGCGTCACCACATTGGTGTGGCTCTGCAGGAACTCCAGCATATAGCCATCGGTGATCAGCCCCTTATCGTACAGGCGGTTCATGATGGTGTAATGCCAGAACGTGGCCCAGCCTTCGTTCATCACCTGAGTCTGCCGTTGCGGGTAGAAATATTGCGCCACCTTGCGCACGATGCGCACCACTTCGCGCTGCCATGGCTCCAGCAAGGGCGCGGACTTCTCGATGAAGTAGAGCAGGTTCTCCTGGGGCTCCACGGGAAAGCGCGGCGCCGACTTGCCCGCTTCGTCCTTGTCGCGCTTGGGAATGGTGCGCCATAAATCATTGACCTGCATCTGCAGATATTGCTCGCGCTCGGTCTGCCTCGCCTGCTCCTGCGCCAGCGACAGCTTCTGCGGCCGCTTGTAGCGATCCACGCCGTAATTCATCAACGCGTGGCAGGAGTCCAGCAGCTCCTCCACCTCGTCAATGCCGTAGCGCTCCTCGCACTTCATGATGTAGCTCTTGGCAAACACCAGATAATCGATGATGGCGGAGGCATCGGTCCAAGAGCGGAAAAGATAGTTTCCCTTGAAGAAACTGTTGTGGCCATAGGCGGCGTGGGCAATTACCAACGCCTGCATCATCATGGAGTTTTCCTCCATCAGATAGGCGATGCAGGGATTGGAGTTGATCACGATCTCATAAGCCAAGCCCATCTGGCCGCGCTTGTAGCTTTTTTCCGTGGAGACGAAATGCTTGCCGTAGCTCCAATGGTGGTAGTTGACT